>JBAXOF010000204.1:0-7242 GCA_037133375.1 Verrucomicrobiota bacterium
GCAAGAATATCATCAGGGGGGGTGGACGTCGCACCTGGCGATCCGTGACGAGCCACTTGCACCGGAGCATCACTTGGATTTTTTCGGCAAAGCTCCCAGACTCAGGGGCGACGAGTGGCTGCCTCAAAGTGGTGGGATTGCGAGCCGCTGCGTGGTGGCGCAAATGAAAAAGACCGACCGGGAAAAGGATTGGCCATTTGTCAATGGACTGGCCATTCAGGAATGTCATGAGGGCAACATGGAGGGCCTGCTCCATCTGCGGGAAATCTCCTTGTTACGCCAGTTGTGGAATGAGCTTGATTGTTCCCGCCGCGAGCAACTCAGTGCGATCCGACCCTTGCTTGGAATTGTGAGTGAATGCGAGGAATCCCGTCTGGAGCGCCTGCTCATGATTGAGCGGGGCATTTGGGAATATGTGAACCGCGAACGATACCTTGTCTATCAACACGAATGGAAGGAATTCTATCGGCGCTGGCAAAGGGATCAAGTAGGCCAATGGCCCAGTTCCGAGCCCTTCAGCCAGCAGCATCGCCGGGTTGTCGATGCGGTGTTTGAGTTCGGTCTGCCTGCCGCACCAATTTTGACGCCCGCACAGAAGCAAGTGATTTTCAACAAGGGGGTCCAGCGTGCGGTTACCTTGTTAGTTGCATCACCCGCAGAAATACAGACCGTTCTCTTTCCGATAGATGTCATTTTGCCATGAATGCTCCCATCATCAGCCAACTGCCAGAAATCTATTACGAGATTCTGGCCCGCGACCTCGGCGAGGACAAGGCGCGCTGGGCACGCCTGCCGTATGAGGAGCGGATGAAGGAACTGGAGTGGTATCACGCCAACTTCAACACCCCGGACGATCTGTCCTTATGGCCCGCCGAACTCGATGGCGGCGTGGATCGGCCCTGAGCCGACGCCCGCAACTGGCCACATCCGGCGGCGACGTCGATGCCGCGGCGCTGGCGCAACGTGCAAGGAAAGCCGGCGGCCCGCAAGACGCGCTGGAAGGCGTGGCCTGCGGTGCTGGGTGCCCCGGCGAAGCCGTTGGTGGGATTGAGCGGGATGAGGTTGATGTGGGCATCGATGCCTTCCAACAATTCCGCCAGGCGGGCGGCGGTTTCTAACGAATCGTTGTGACCCGCCACCAGCGTCCATTCAAAAAAGATGCGCCGACCGGTGAGTGTGCCGTAGTTGCGGCAGGCGGCGAGCAGGTCCGTTAGATTCCATTTGGAACTGAGCGGGACCAAGGCCGAGCGTTCTTCCTCGGTGGCGCCATGCAAGCTGACGGCGAGGCGATAGGGACGGGCTTCCGCGGCCATGCGCAAAATCCCGGGGATGACGCCCACGGTGCTGATGGAAATCTTGGACGGGCCGATGTTGATGCCGCGCACGCTGGAGAGGGTGTCGAGCGCCTGCATGACCGCATCATAGTTGTGCAGCGGTTCGCCCATGCCCATGAGCACGAGGTTGCGCAAGTGCTTGTCCGGTTGGGTGGCCCTCAAGACCCGGCGGACATGCAACACCTGGGCGATGATCTCGCCCGGCCGCAGGTGGCGCACAAACCCCATCTGCCCGGTGGCACAAAACACACAGCCCATCGCGCAGCCGACTTGCGTGCTGACGCAGGCGGTGTGGCGGCCATCGTAGCCCATCAGCACGGTTTCGATCGAGTGGCCGTCGCGCAGGCGCAGGAGGAACTTGCGGGTCAGCCCGTCGTCGCTGTGCGCTTCATCCGCCACTTCCGGCGCATCAAGGAAAAACGCCTTGCCTTCGCCCACCGCAGATGCGAGCCAGCGCTTCAGCGGCGGGAGGAAGTCCGCCCTGCTTGTTAGGCTCAATTCACCATCATGATAGAGTGCGCGCCACAGCGCCTTGGCATGGTGAGCGGACACACCGGCGGCCCGTAACTCACCCTCGATGCCGGCGAATCCGAGGTCGTGCAGCGAGCGCATATCTAATCCCCGGTCTTGAGCACTTTGATGAACGCATCCTGGGGAATGTTGACCTTGCCGAAGAGCTTCATCTTTTTCTTACCCTCCTTTTGTTTCTCTAGCAGTTTTCGCTTGCGGGTGATGTCGCCGCCGTAGCATTTGGCGGTGACGTTCTTGCGCATCGCGGAGATGGATTCGCGGGCGACGATTTTGCCGCCGACCGCGGCCTGGATGGCGACCACAAAAAGATGGGCCGGGATGACCTCCTTGAGGCGGGCGGCCAAGGCCCGACCATAGGATTCCGCCTTGTCACGATGGACGATGGTGGAAAACGCCTCGACCGGATCGCCGGCGATGAGCATGTCCATTTTCACCATCTTGGCGGCGCGGTAACCGGCATGCTCGTAGTCCATCGACGCATAGCCGCGGGTCATCGATTTGAGTTTGTCATTGAAATCCACCAGGATTTCGGCCAGCGGCAGGACGCAGGAAAGGATGACGCGGGTTTCATCGATGGTTTCAGTGTGGGTCACCTCGCCGCGTTTTTCGAGCACGAGCTGCATCATGTCACCGATGTATTCGCCGGGCACCATGATATAGACATTGACGATGGGTTCGAGGATTTCCTGGATGCCTTGCGGTTCGGGAAAGAGCGAGGGGTTGTCCACGATGAGCTCGGATCCGTCAGTTAGAGAAACATGATAGATCACCGACGGATAGGTGGAGATCACATTCATGTCGAACTCGCGGCGCAGGCGCTCCTGGATGATTTCCATGTGCAACAGACCGAGAAACCCGCAACGGAAGCCGAACCCGAGAGCGGTCGAGCTTTCCTGTTGATAGGTGAACGCCGGATCGTTGATCTGGAGCTTGCCCATCGCCATTTTCAAGGCCTCATAGTCGGACGAATCCACCGGATAGATGCCGGAGAAAACCATCGGCTGGATTTCCTTGTAGCCGGGCAGCGCCTCCGGACAGGGATGGACGACGTCGGTCATGGTGTCGCCAACCTTCACCTCGGCGGCGGACTTCATGTTGGCGATGACGTAGCCGACGTCGCCGGCCTTCAAGATTTCGCAGGCGGTCATCTTGGGGGTGAAGATGCCGACTTCCTTGACTTCGTAGGTATTGCCGGTGGCGAAGAGCTTGACCTTCTGCCCGCGCTTGACGCTGCCGGAAAATACTCTAACATAGGACACGACGCCGCGGTAGGCATCGTAGAGCGAGTCAAACACGCCGCAGCGCAACAACTTGTCGGGGTTTTCCACCGGGGCCGGCACGCGGGCGATAATGGCCTCCAGAATCTCCTCGATGCCGATGCCATTCTTGGCCGAGGCGGGGATGCAATCCTCGGCCGGGATGCAGAGAATTTCCTCGAGCTGGCGCTTGCACTTGGCGACATCGGCCGCAGGCAGGTCGATCTTGTTGAGGACCGGGATGATCAACAGGTTTTGTTGGGTCGCCAGATGCAGGTTGGCAACGGTTTGGGCCTCCACACCTTGGGCGGCATCGACCATGAGGATGGCGCCCTCGCAGGCGGCCAGGGCGCGCGACACCTCATAGGAAAAATCGACGTGACCCGGCGTGTCCAGCAGGTTGAGCTTGTAGGTTTTGCCGTCCTTTGCGGTGTATTCCATGGCCACCGGGTGGGACTTGATGGTGATGCCTTTTTCCCGTTCCAAGTCCATCGAATCGAGGAGTTGGTCCTGACGCTGGCGCAAGGTGATGGTGCTGGTGGACTCTAACAAGCGGTCGGACAGCGTGGTTTTCCCGTGGTCAATGTGGGCGATGATCGAAAAATTGCGGGTCAGCTCGGTGGACATGGGATGGGGAAAGCGGCGAGGCGGGCGGCAAAGAGAGCAGGAAGTCGCCCATAAGGCACGCAAAATCCAGCGCGGAAAATCGGGGGCTTGGAACATGCGAAAAAATCAAGGAGAGTGGCATACTGGGAATCCGTTGAAAACTTCCGCCTTCCGCTTGAAAGCGGACTTGCTACGCTGCGGGCGTGACGAGGCAGGCATCCACTGGCGGGGAAATGTTGATCGCGGCGCCGGAGCGCTGGGATGAGGCGTGCTTTGCGGCGCCGGCGCTGCGGGCGATGCTGGCCACCGGGGTGGACGTGGGCGTCTTGTGCGCAGCCGACCAACGCAGGTTTTGGGAGACTCTAACGGGGGTGACCGTGGTCGATTTCCCGGCCAAGACCAAGGCCCGGACGCTGGCGGCCACCTTGGCCGGAAACTGGCAGGCCGCCCTCCTCTGGGAACCCGGCCTCGCCACCGAAGCCTGCGCGCGGGCCCAAATCCCCCGCCGACTCGGCCCCGCGGACAAGCCCCTGAAAAAGTTTCTCACCCATCCAGTGCCGCTGGCGGCGGCTAGCCGACCGCTCGAACACCGCGTCCGGCATTACCTAACGGTATTGGAAACCATGGGGCTGGAGACCGGGCGGGCGGAGTTTTTCGCACCGGTGGATTTGGACGTGCCGCGCCAGTCCCAGTCGCTGCTGTTGTGCCCGGACTCGGATTTCGGCCGGACTTACGAGTGGCCGGTGGAGCGCTGGGGCGAGGTCGGCAAATCGTTGCTCGCAAACGGTTGGGCCTTGACCCTCGCCGGCCTGCCAAGCGGCAACCGGCTTGGCGATAAGTTGCTAGATAGACTCGGCGGCGAGCTGCCCTATTTCCAGATCGATTCGCTGGCCGGTATGCTGCCGGTGCTGGCAACGCAGGCGGTGGTGCTGGCGGCCGATGGTTCCCTGCCGCATCTGGCGGCACATGTGGGCGCGACGTGTGTGACCTTGTTCGGGCCTAACGACCCAGTCTGGAAACGCCCGCTGGGCCGCTGCCATGGTGTGGTGCGCCGGCATGTGGAATGCGCGCCGTGTTTCCTGACAAAATGCCCGCTGGACAGCCGCTGCCAGAACGAACTAACAGTCGAACGCGTGCTCGCCTCGGTCAACGAGGCTGCCGCGTCTCGCGGCAGGCCGTGAGTGCGGCGTCTCGCCGCAGGGCGCTTGCCATGGAGCGGGACTTGCCAAGTATCGTCTGCCAATGAAGAGGATTCGGCAAGAGGCCGAACCCAGCCGGCGGGACGCCCAATACTGTCAGTTTAGCAGGAGGACAGGCGTCCCGCCTGTCGTTTCATCGGCGGACAGGCGGGACGCGCTGTCTTCCCTGACAGGCGGGACGCCTGTTTTCCGATCAAGAAGCGCTAAACTGCCAGTATTGGGCGGGACGCCGGCGCTCCCCAATACATAACCGCCGCTCAGGCTTTCCACAGCAAGCGGGTGCCGAAGACGACCAGCAGGCAGCCGAAGATACGGGTGAGCGTTTGGTTGCTCAGACTGCGCATCAGGTCGCTGCCAAACCAGGCGGCGACAGCGGAAGCGAGGCCGACACAAGTCACGACCTTCCAATCGATAAGGCCATTGAAGCGGGTGTTGTTGGCGGTGGCAGCGATGGCCGTGACGATGATCACCGCCATGGAAGTGGCGACGGCCTGCTTGTGCTCCAGACCTAACATCCCAACAAATGCCGGGACCATGACAATGCCGCCGCCGACGCCGCAGAGGGCACCAAGCAAGCCTGCGGCGAGACCGGTGAGAATAGCGAAAAATACGAATTTCATCGGCGCGGGCGGGCTGCTGGTTTGTTAGATCCCTTGCGGGCGGCGGCCACCTCCGCGATCAGGCGGTGGAGGACGAGGCGGTGGTCCAAGCCGGTGGTGACCAGCGCCTGGTCGGCCTTGAGGGTGGCCTCGAGGACAGCTTGGAGACCCGCGAGCTCGAAACTTGCGGCCATCGGGAGGCACATGAAAATGGGGTAGACATTGACGCCGCTGCCATCCTTTTTTTGCGGCAACCATGCGCGGTCCGCTTCCGGCAGGCGGTTGAGCGCGCCGGAAAACGCGCTATAGCTGCCGGTGGGGACTTTGAAATTTTCGCCGATCAACTTTGCCATGAAGAGATTGCGGACGGTTGGGATGATGGAGGCGCGCATGATGCCGATGGCGGATTCGTCGGCGGCGAGTTGTTGGTCGATGAGTTGGATGGCGCGCGCGACGTCGCCCTTTTGAATTGCCTGGCCGGTTTCAAACACGGCGGCGGCGCGACTCTGCGGCACGAGTTGGCGCACATCCGCCTCGGTGACCTCGCGCCGCTCCGGCCCGAGAAACAAATCGAGTTTTTCGAGTTCGTTGCCGATTTGTTGGGTTGCCTCCCCGGCCAGCAACACAAACAGGTTGAGCGCGTCGGGCTGAAAATCCAACCCCAATTCCCGGCCGCGTTGGCTGACGAGCGCGGCCACTTGCCCGGTCCAGCCGTCGCGGCTGGTATCGATGAGGTCAAAGGCCTGGACCTCGGCGGTTTTCTCGATGAATTTCCAGAACCCGCGGCGTTTGTCCACGCCTTGGGCGGTGAGCAAAAACTTGACGCTTGCGGGCAGGCCGTTTTCCAAGGTGGCGCGGAGGCGATCCACGCCCTCCTCGGTGCGTTGCGCGCGCCCGGTCACCGAATCTGCTAGAAAATTTGCATTGCGCAGCCACACCACCTTGTCGCCGCCAAACATCGGCAGAGTGAGCAACGCCTGCACCGTGGACGCGCAAATCTCGAAGGCGGACTCCGAGTTATCGGCAATGCCATCGATCGTCTCGTGGGTAAACCCGTCGTCGTTGCCGCCGGTCAGTTCGTTATAGAGCCGCAGCGCCTGTTCGCGCACCTGCCCCTCATCGCTGCCGATCACCGCGAGAAAACTGCCGCTGGATTTGGGTTTGGGGGTTGCCGCCACAAGGCGGATTGTAGCGGGTCCCATTCTCCACTGCAAGGCCGGGTTGCGACAGGCCGGATGGCGGTGGCTGGGAGATGACAAAAATTGTCCCCAACCTTGAAAGCCATGCCATCAAAAAACCGTTCGCATAAACTATGAAACTGTGATTCAGCGAGGCCGCCATCGCCACCCGCATCCTGACCCGCACTGATCTGGTGCTCTCAGTGCAAGTGCTCCAAGAGTTCTAAGTCGGCGGACCGAGCCGGTCCGCCCTTCCTGCGATGCCAGGGATCTTGGCACATGTCGTCTTCATCCCATAGCCCGCACAGGGGACTGTGCGGGCCATTCCTTCGAATCACGGCTTGCAGAGCGTGCTCATGCCTGCTTGCATCTGGCCCCCGACCCCCGATCCCCGATCCCTATGGCCAACAAAGACAGCACCGACCCCATCCGCATGGAAAAAATTGTCTCCTTGTGCAAGCGCCGCGGCTTGATATTCCAGGCTGGCGAGCTTTACGGCGGCCTCAACGGTTGCTGGGATTACGGTCCGCTGGGTGCGG
>JBAXOF010000205.1:0-7212 GCA_037133375.1 Verrucomicrobiota bacterium
TACGCAGAGCGCGGACGCACGTAGGCGCATTCGTGAGAATGCGGTCCATCAGCCCACCGCGTTGTCACCAACGCGCCTACGAAGCCTAGCGAGCAGTCGGATAGACCAGTGCCTGTTCGCGGCCTTCGAGCACGTCGATGAGGTGGGTCAGGATGCTGACTGGATATTGCTCCGTCTTGCCAGGCTGTTTGCGGGCTTGCTCCAGAGCGGATTGCAATTTTGGCAGCGCCGGCCTAACTACCTCACCGAGGCGGTCAAGGACGTTGGCGGCCTGCACGGCGACGGGCGGCGTGGTGTTCTGCCCAACCCACCGCAGCAACACCGGCATCGCGACCTCGAATTTGCCGAGCCGGGCCAGAGCCTCAGCCGCGGCCACCTGCACGGCACCAGACTTGTCGTCCAGCCGTTGGCGCAACGCGACCTCGGCGGGCACGGCTTTCTCCCACAACATGGCGCAACCTTGTGCCGCCCACCAGCGGATAGGCTCGCTCGGGTCACTGAGGGACTCTATCATGTTTGGCAGGTTGGCGGGGTTGCGCTCGGAGGCGAGCGTGGCGAGCGCGAGCACGCGCTCGATCGGATAGGCCCCGGGTGCCCGCGAAGCGGCGTAACCTTCAAGTGTCGAGCCTTCCGGCAGGAAGCCGTTATCCATGTTGGCCAGCACGCGCCTTTCCAACGCGGCGCGCATTGTATCCAACGTCTCGCGCTGTGCCGGATCGGCGGCGAGGTTGTGGACGCTGTCCGGATCGGCCAGCATATCGTAGAGTTCCTCGGTGGGTTTGACGCCCCAAAACATGGTGGTGGCCGGTGTGAGCCTGCCATCGCGGGCGACGCGTGCCCATGATTGATAGCCGCGGGCTTGAAACATGTAGTCGAGCGGCTGGACATACGGCAGGTCAGGCCGGTAATTTCGAATGTATAACCAACGGCTGCCAACCACCGAGCGCATCATGTCATAGCGCTCGTCCATCCGGTCGCGCGTGCAGAAAACAAACTCGTTAGGCGCAGCCTTGGCCACTCCGGCAAATGCCCGGCCCTGCATGTATTCGGGAATCTTCACACCGGCCAGCGACAGCACGGTCGGGGCGAAGTCGATGAAGTGCACCGGCTCCTTGATCCGCGATCCTGGTGCGGCGGGCGCGAGGTGACGCCATTTCGGCGGGAAATAAACGATGAGCGGGACATGCGTGCCACTCTCCTGTAGAAAGCGTTTGCTGCGTGGTAGCACACCGCCATTGTCCGAATAGTAGAACACGATCGTGTCGTCTGCCATCCCTGAATCGGCTAGATCCTTGAGCTTGGCCGCGATCTGGCTGTCGAGTTGTGCGATGCGGGTGTAGTAGCGGGCCCAGTCGGCGCGCATCTCCGGCGTGTCCGGTTGATAGGGCGGAATCCGCATCGATGCCGGGTCGAACAGCGACGACTCGCCTTGCGGAAACAGGCAACTCTCGTGACTGACCTCATGGTTGAACACGCTGAAGAAGGGTTGCCCGGCGGAGCGGTTGCGGTAGTGAGCCTGCTTACTGGAGGCGTTCCATGCCTCCTTGATGTTGATCGGGGCATTGTAATCGGTCTTGGCGTTGTTGGTCGTGTAGTAACCGGCCGCACGCAGATAGGCCGGAAACCCTTTGAGCCAGGATGGGATGTTGCCTTGCGCCCGCATGTGCTGTGCCGGACCGCAGGTGGTTGGATACATGCCGCTGATGAGCGTGAAGCGCGACGGCGCGCACACCGGCATTGTGAAGCAGCGTTCATACAACACGCCCTGGCTTGCCAACTTGTCGAGCGTCGGCGTCTTGGCCAGCGCATCACCGTAACAACCAAGCAAACAATCATTGTCCTCGCTGACCAGCCACAGGATGTTAGGACGCTCGGCGGCGGCCACGGGGACGAGCCACGCGAGCAGTAACAGGCAGATGTGCGCCATCATGGTCAGTTAGGTTTGTTGGTTCCGGCGTCTTTCGCGGCTTTCTTGCCCTCATTCGGTTAGGGTTTGACGTGGGTACGCGTGGCCCATGCCTGCCATTGGGTGACGAGGTCTTTCACGCGTTGCGGCTCGGTGGCGGCCAGATCATGGAGTTCGGTGCGGTCGGCTTTGAGGTTGTAGAGTTCCCAGGGACCGTTGCGGGCGAGCCGGACGAGTTTCCAATCGCCGGCGCGGATGGCGGCGTTGCCCTCGTGCTCCCAATACAGCGCGTCGCGCACCAAGGGGTGACCCTCAAACGCAGGAACCAGGCTGGTCCCTTCCAGCGGCAGGATTGCCTGGCCGTTAAATCCCTTCGGATAGGTCGCACCCGCCACCTCCAGGCAGGTTGGCATGACGTCAATGATGTGGCCAACCTGCTGGCGGAGTTGGCCGTGAGCGGTGATGCGGGCCGGCCAATGGGCGATCAACGGGGTGGCAATGCCGCCTTCGTGATCGAAGTGCTTGTAGCGGCGGAACGGCGTATTCTCTAACAATGCCCAGGACTCGCCGCAATAAACATCGGACTTTGCCGAGCCGGGGGGGGAGCCCTTGAGCTTTCCGTTAGGCCCGCTCTCCGCGTTGCCGCCATTGTCGGATAGAAACAGGATGAGCGTGTTGTCGAGCACGCCGCGCTGGCGGAGGGCTTCGACGAGCCGGCCCACGGCGGCGTCCATGCGGCTCACGCAGGCCGCGTAGATGGCCATGATATGGTCGAAGCGGTCCTGATCGTCGGCACTCAACGAGTCCCAGGCTTTCACCGAGTCGGGTCGTGGTGAGAGCGGCCAGGCCATGTCCACGACGCCCAGCTCGAGTTGTTTGGCGTGGCGTTGCCCACGCAGCTTGTCCCACCCGGCGGTGTATTTGCCGCGAAACTTGGCAATATCCTCCGGCGGTGCCTGCAAGGGGAAGTGCGGGGCGTTGTGGCAAAGATGCAGATAGAAGGGTTGCTTGGCCGCCAGCGCCTCATCCACCGACTTGATGGCAAAGTCAGTCCACAGGTCGGTCACATACCAATCGTTAGGCAAGGTGCCCCCGCGCACCGGGATTTTCTCCCCATTGAGAAACAACTCGGCCCGCGGCGAGTCCGGAAAGTAGAACCCGCCGGCCGCAGCATTGAGACTGCGGTCGAAACCGCGCGTCCACGGGGCTACGCCGTGATTCTGGCCGACATGCCATTTACCGCTCATGATGGTGAAATAGCCGGCGGGCCGCAAAGCTTCCGCCAGGGTGACGCATTGGTCGTTGAGCCGTCCGCGATACCCGGGCGACCCCTTGTCCTCGACCATGTGGCCGACCCCGGTCTGGTGCGCGTATAGCCCGGTGAGCAAGGCGGCGCGGGTCGGGCAACAACGGGCGCCATTGTAGAACTGGGTGAAGCGGACGCCTCCGGCCGCGAGCTTGTCAAGGTTTGGAGTCGGGATTTCGCTGCCGTAGCAACCGATGTCGGAAAACCCCATGTCGTCCACGAGGATGACGATGATGTTGGGTTTGGCGGGCGCTGCAAAACTGAGACCGCAGGGATAGCAAAAGGTCGCTAGCAGCAGCAACAACAGCTTGCCTGGGCGGTGCCAATGCCGAAAAAAAGTCGACGGGACGCGGCCCCCCCCCATCTCGCCAACGACCTCCTGGATTTGCGCTGGTCGGTGGTGCATTCGCTGGTCGGGATGTGCAGCGTTTGCTGCCATGAACTGACCGATGAGGTGCAACGTTGTAGCATGGATCACGATTCTCATTTGGATATTCTCATCTTCGGCTGCATGGCGAACTGGTCGTCGTCCTTGAGGTCTTTTTTGAGCCGATAGAGTTCGGCCTTAAGCTTGGCGACGGTGTCGGCGTGGGCTGGATCCTGATAGATATTGTGCAGTTCCGCCGGATCCCGGATGAGATCATACATCTCCCATTGGTCCTTGGTCCAATAGTAGATCAACTTGTGGGTCTCAGTGCGCACCCCATATTGGGCGCGCGTGTTGTGGTCGCCCGGGTCGTGATAGTAGCGGTAATACCAGCTGGTGCGCCAGTCTCCGGGACGCTCGCCCTTGAGCAATGGCACGAGGCTGCGGCCTTGCATATCGGCGGGCACGGGCAGTCCGGCAAGTTCCATGAAGGTCGGCGCGAAATCGACGTTGATGCCCATGGCGGGTTGGAGCGACCCGGGCTTGACGCCGCCAGGCCAGCGGACGAGGAAGGGCATTTTGATCGACTCCTCATACATGAAGCGTTTGTCGTAGAGGCCGTGGTCGCCGAGGAAAAACCCTTGGTCGCTGGTGTAGATGACGAGGGCGTTTTGTGCGAGTCCGGCTTGGTCGAGATAGTCGAGCAGGCGGCCGACATTGTCGTCCACCGACTGGACACAGGCAAGGTAGTCCTGCATGAAGCGCTGGTATTTCCATTTCAACAATGCGTCACCTGATAGCCCCGCTGGCGGCGGTCCCTTGGTATCGTTAGGAATGAGGTTCTCCAACACCTTCTGCTGGCACTCGCGGATGGCGTCGGCGCGCCCAATATAATCGTCGCGCAAGGTCGGCGGCTCGGCAATCTCCTTGCTGGCAAACATCGCCTTGTGCTTGGCGTCGGGCTGCCAGTTGCGGTGCGGCGCCTTGTGGTGGCACATCAAAAAGAACGGCTTGTCCTGCGGGCGGCTCTTGAGGAACTCAATCGACAAGTCGGTGATGATGTCGGTGACGTAGCCGTTGATCACGCGCCGGCCGCCGGCTTCCAGAAACGCGGGATTGAAATAGTCGCCCTGCCCCGGCAGGATCGTCCACTTGTCAAAGCCGGTCGGGTCGCTCTCGAGGTGCCACTTGCCGAACATGCCGGTGTAATAGCCGGCGGCTTGCAGGTATTTGGCAACGGTCGGCTGTGAGCCATCGAAGCGGTTGAACACGGGCACCCCGTTGAGGTGGCTGTATTTTCCGGTTAGAATACAGGCCCGGCTCGGTGTGCAGATCGAGTTGACCGCATACATGCGCTCGAAGCGCATCCCCTCCTTGGCAAGTCGGTCGATGTTGGGCGTCTGGTTGACCCGGCTGCCATACGCACTGATGGCGTGCGCGGCATGATCGTCGGCCATGATGAAAAGGATGTTAGGCCGTTTTACCTCGGCGGCTTGGAGTGCGGCCAGCGGTGCCAACACCAAGGCGGCGGAAACAAGCAGGATGCGTTTGATCATGGCGTGGATCCTTGCTAGCCTCTCAGAGAGGGCTCCAGACCTTCTCGAAACCGAAGCCGGCAAAGTGTTTGGTGTTGGCAGTCGCGAAGTGGGTGACGCCGTGGTGGGAGAGGGTTAAGGCAAGCCGGGCATCGATGATGTGACGGAAACCGGAATGGGTTGTGGCGGCCCATTGCCACAGGGGTTTTGAGACGTCAGGTTCGTAATCGGCGTATTCCCAAGCGGGATTCAGGCGCAGAATCTGACAAAATGAGGCGGCATCCCTGGCGGAGCGTGGTTTTTTGAAAACGGCGGGATTGCGCAGTTGCATGTAGATCTCCACCAAGACCAGACCGCAAAGAAGAAAGCGCTGCGGGCCGGCAGCCGCAGTGGCGAAAAACCGCAGCGCTGCCTGGTGATGCGGCGAGGCTGGATTGGCCGCGTAAAGAAACAGATTGGTATCGGCGGAAAGGATCATGTGGCGGAACGTCGGCAAATGGCATCAGCCTCGGGTCGCTGGGTTGCCGGATTAGTTAGAAAATCACCGCCGCAGTCGAGTGTCGGAAATTTCCATGCTGTGCGCGGCCCGGGTTGTTCTGGGAACCGGTTGGCAAAGTGCTCTGCGGCCTTGCGCATGACTTCGGCCAGCGACCAATCCTGTTCGTCAGCGATGGCTTTGAGCCGCTGGTAAAGTGGATCGGGAAATTGGATTTGAGTGCGGGTCATGACGCCAAATCATCGCCGATGTCTGATTGATGTCAAATGAAAAATCACTACAGTAGTTATTTGCAGACGAAGCCACAATCCTGCGTGCGCATGGCGGCGGTGAATGGGATCAGGCCCAGCGTGCGTAACTGGGTGAGCGATGTGGGCCAGGCCGGCGTGGTGGCGGTGCGGCTCAGGGTGGCCAGAATTTTCGGGCCGTAGCCTAACACGAACGGCTCACCCGCGACCGGTCCGGCGGGCAAGCGCAGGCAGTGCCGGTCTTCGGCATAAAGTCCGCCGCCAAAGATGAAGACCGCCTCGGTGACCGGTCGGGTGGTGGCGAGAAATCCATCCTTGCCAGCCAAGGTCAGCGCCTTGCCATCGGCATCGATTGCGGTGACGGCGGCGGCCCAATGCGGCTGGCGGACCCGCAGGATGGTGGCGGGCATGCCGCTGAGATGGATGCGCTGGCGCAGCACTTCATTGGCACCCACACCGGGCAGGATCTCGGACAGCAGCGTTCCGGTTCCATCGGCGCGGGTGAAAGCCAGGGCAAAGTTGCTGGTGAGCGTGTCATCCGTCAGTTCAGTTAGATGCGCCCGCAAATTCACAAACCCGAGTTGCCCGTGGAAGGTGCAACACCAGGTGGCTTCCTCAATGCGCTTGGCAAATCCCACAACTCCGATTTCATCGCAGCGCACGCTACGGTGGCCGAAGCCACCTGTTAGCGACTGGTTCTGCAGGAAATGGTTGTGCAGCGTGCGTTCGGCCATGGCGAAGTAGCGGGCCTTGCCGCTCACCCGCGCCAACTCCAAGTTCAGGCGCAGCCAGTCGGCGATGGCACAGCCTTCGTCCCGTCCATACTTCACCTGACATGCCTCCAGAATTCCGCCTGCTGGATTGATATAGCCGCCCTCCACCAGATTGCTCCAGCGTTTTTCGACCCGTTCAAGATACTGCGCCTGTTGGGTGGTTGCATAGAGCAACAGCAGCGACACCTGATTGCAGAGCATACCGTGGGCATGGTCGATGGGCAGGCGGTCGAAGGCCCGATAGAACTTGGCCATGGTGATGGCGGCATCAAGATACTTCCGCTCGCCAGTGAGCAGGTGAAGCTTGACCAAGCCCTCCATGGCCGGAAAATAACAAGTCACATAGCCGGCAGCATAGGTGTCGCCGCCAGTATACTCGGCCATACGCGCCGGATCGGTGAAGCGCGGGAGAATGCCCACATAAAAGTCCCCGAGTTTTTTGGCGGATTCTAACAAAGATGCATCCTTGAAGGCGCGGCATGCCTCGACCAACCCGCACAGCAGCCGCGCATTGCCCCACAGGGCCGGCATCATGGTGCCGCCGCCTTCGCCTTTGAAGTCGATGGGCTGCTGCCAATCGA
>JBAXOF010000206.1:0-7210 GCA_037133375.1 Verrucomicrobiota bacterium
TGCATTCCTTCAGCATGTGCGGCTATTGCAAGCTGTGCACCGGCTACTTCGAGCCGGAACCGATCAACCTCGACGAGGGGGCTGAGAACCAATTGTGCCCGACCGGAGCGCTGCAGCGGAAGTTCATCGAGGATCCTTACTATGAATATAGTATCAACAAGGACCTCTGCGTCGGTTGCGGCAAGTGCGTGAAAGGCTGCAACATGTTCGGCAACGGCTCGCTCTACTTGCAGGTGAGCCACGACCGCTGCGTGAATTGCAACATTTGCGCGATCTCGCGCGAGTGTCCGGCGCAGGCATTCCGCCAGGTGCCGGTGTCCAAGCCCTACCTGTTGCGCGGAAAGGGGGCGGCAGGCAAATGACACCCGATAGGGGCGGTTCGACAGGAGGACAGGCGTCCCGCCTGTCAGGGCCGACGGGCGTCCCGCCTGTCGTTTCATCGGCGGACAGGCGGGACGCGCTGTCTTCCCTGACAGGCGGGACGCCTGTTTTCCGATCAGGATCTTCCTATGTTCTGCCCGCGCTGGTGGTGCTGCTGCTTCTAGTTTGCTTGGATTCCGCCTTTGGTATCCAACGGTTTCCGCCGCCGGATTTCTCCGATCACGCGGTGCCGGAGACGCTGGTGCCCACGCCGCAGACGCGCGGTGGCGGCTGGCTCGATGTGGCCGTGCTGGCGGTTGGTCTGGGAGCGGCCTCGTGGCTGAGCCTGAAACGCCGGTCGCGCAATGGGATAGTCATATTGTCCATGATGGCGCTGGCCTATTTCGGGTTTTGGCGGCGCGGCTGCGTATGTGCGATCGGGTCGATCCAGAACGTGGCCCTCGGCATCGCGGATCCCGGGTATGCGGTGCCCATCGCGGTGATTGCCTTGTTCACGCTGCCCCTGGCGGTCGCGCTCATCTGGGGCCGGAGCTTTTGTGCCGGCGTTTGCCCGCACGGGGCGCTGCAGGATCTGGTGTTGGTCAAGCCGCACAAGGTGCCGGGGTGGCTGGATGAAATTTTGCGCGTGCTGCCGTGGATCTATCTGGCGCTGGCAGTTTTGTTAGCTGCCACCGGCAGCTTGTTCATCATCTGCAAGTTCGACCCGTTTGTGGGGATTTTCCGCATGGCCGGCCCGCGCAGCATGCTCATCACCGGTGCCGTTTTGCTGGGGATCTCGATGTGGGTCGGCCGGCCGTATTGCCGCTACCTCTGCCCGTATGGTGCCTTGTTAGGTGTGGCGGCGCGCTTTGCAAGATGGCGGCCGACGGTCACACCGGACATTTGCACCCAATGCCGCTTGTGCGAGAACTCATGCCCGTTCGGTGCCTTGAATCCGCCGATGCCGGCCAAACAAGGGCGGGAGCGCATCGCCAGCGGGCGCCAGCGGATTGTCCTGCTTGCGTTGATGGTGCCGCTGGCCGCGCTGCTTTTCGGTTGGCTTGGCGGCAAAGTCGGCATCGCCAGCCTGCCGCTGCATCCCAATGGCAATCTGGCCACGCTGGTTCTGATGCAGGAGCGCGGTCAACTGCCAGCGCCGCCACCCGACGAACTTACCGCCTACCTCCAACACGGTGCAGACCGCCCCACGGTCATCACCAAGGCGGTGGCCTTGGAAGCGCGCTTTGTCATTCTCGGGCGCTGGATTGGCGTGGCCTTCGGGCTGGTTTTGGCACTTAAACTCGCCCGCATTTTATTCCCGGCAAGTTCTAACGATTACGCAACCGACAGCGGCCGCTGTGTCTCATGCGCCCGGTGTTTTTCCGCCTGTCCTTATGAACTGGTGCGCCGGGGCATCCCGGTGCCAGCGCCCGCGAAAAGTAACTGCGGCTTCCAGCCGCTGTCTTCCCTCCCGGAGCCAGCGCCCGCGAAAGGAGAGCCCAATGGCTGATGGCAGAGAGAAAATGGGTGGCTGGATCAAGGCGCGGCGATACTCCGATTCGCCGCGGTCCATGCGAAGGCAAGAGATGGAGCCGCACCAGCGTACATTGGCATTTCCCGGGCATGGGCGGATCGGAGTCCGCCCCTCCTTGGGGAAATCAGCGGACGATCTAACTTATCTATCGCCCAAAACCTCATCCTGCGGATCAAGTCCACACTGAGTCCCTTGTCGATATGTCCGCCTCGCCTAACAAACAAACCGCATCCGATGCCATCCGCCATATCTGGGCGCGGACCTGTTCGCGGATCGCGCTGATTGCTGGGGTATTTTCGCTCATGCTCGGCGGCTTGCTCATCGTCAACACGTTCCATCTCTATCGCGGCCCCGGCAACGGCAAGGTCCGCCTGGTGGAGGCCCGCGAGTTGGCACCGCTCAAAACCGCCTTGCGCGCCGACCCGAAAAACGAGCCGCTCAAACACCAAATCCGCCAGCTCGACCAACAACTCCGCAAGGATTATTTCCGCCGCGAAGCGCTTGCCAGCCGCGGTGGGTGGTTTATGTTAGGATCGGCGGCGCTCTTTCTGGCCGCCTTGCAGCTCGCCCGGCACCTGCGCCGCCCACCGCTTGCCTTGCCTAACATTTCATCGCGCCCGGACGATCCGGTGCGCGGCGCGGCGCTCTCCGCCAAGGCGGTGACTGGCACTGCCCTCGCGCTCGCCGGTCTTACGCTCACGCTGTTTTGGGGCACCGCCCGCCAGTGGCAAGGCGACCTATCAATCAAGGCCGGCTCCACCCCGCCATCCACCACCGGCGGCGCGGCCAGCGACCCCGGGTGGTTCCCCAGCGCCGGGGACGTGGCTAACAACTGGCCGTATTTTCGCGGGCCTAACGGCTCAGGCAGCACCACCCTGCCGAACCTGCCGGAAACCTGGGACGGCGCGTCCGGCAAGAATGTCTTATGGAAAACGGAAATCGGCCTGCCCGGGGAAAACTCGCCCATCATCTGGGGTAAGCGGGTTTATCTAACAGGAGCCACCGCCAAGCGCCGCGAGGTGTATTGTTTCGATGCCGACAGCGGCACCATGTTGTGGAAGGAACCGGTGAGCGTGCCGCAGAGCGACAGTGCCGAAGCGCCGGAAGTGATGGAGGACACCGGCTTTGCGGCATCCACTGCGGCCACCGACGGCCGCCGCGTGTTCGCCATTTTCGCCAATGGCGACGTCGCCGGCTTCAGCGCTGAAGGCCAGCGGCTGTGGGCCCGCAATTTGGGCACGCCGGAAAACGCGTATGGCCATGCCGCATCCCTCACGCTTTGGCACAACCGCGTGATCGTCGTTTATGATCAAGCCGACGCCAAAGCCGGCAAGTCGCAAATCATGGCGCTGGACGCCGGCACAGGCGAGCCGGTGTGGTCGACGCCGCGCAAAGTGGCCAACTCGTGGGTATCGCCGATTCTCATCAACCACCAGGGCCGCGAGCAGATTATCACGTCGGCCGATCCATTGGTGATCGCCTACGATCCGGCCACCGGCAAGGAACTTTGGCAGGCGAAATGCCTGAAGGGAGACGTGGCCACCTCACCGGCCTATGCCAACGACCTTGTCTACGTCGCCTGCGACCAAACCTGCATTGCCGCCATCCAGCCCGATGGCTCCGGCAACGTCACCGACAATAAGATCGTCTGGAAACAGGAAGATGCCGGCCTGCCCGACATGTGCAGCTTGCTCTGCGACGGACCGCGACTCTACACGCTGGTGTTTGGAAATTTCCACGCCTTCGACGCGCTCACCGGCAAGCATTTGTGGGAACTCGACACCAAGGCCAAGTTCCAAGCCTCACCGTGTCTGGTCAACGGGCGGCTGCACCTTCTAACAAACACAGGGGTCACCATCATCGGCGAGGGCGGCAACGACGGCTTCAAGGAAACCGGCCGTTGCGCCTTGGGAGAAGCCACCGGCGCCTCGCCCGCATTCGCCCCGGGCCGCATCTATCTGCGCGGCAAAAAACACCTCTTCTGCATTGGCACCAAGGATGGCAAGTAAACAACAGACCGCGCCCCCGATGGCCTCCGACATCGACCTGAGCTACGTCGATGAGGTCGTCAAACGTCTTGGTGGCAAGCATGAGCAGGCAATCCCCATCCTGCAGGCGTTGCAAGTCCATTACCGGTATCTTCCGGATGCCGCGCTGCGCCGGGTCTGCGAACTCACCGGCATTCCAGCGGCCACGCTGGCCGGGGTCGCGACGTTTTACGCACAGTTCCGCCACCGACCGATGGGCCAACACCACGTCAAGGTGTGTGACGGCACCGCCTGTCACATCCATGGCGCGGAGGACATCCACGAGTCGTTGTGCAAGCACCTCCACCTCGGCGAGGACGAAGATACCGATTCTAACGGAAAGTTCACGGTTGAGAAGGTGTTCTGCGTCGGGTGTTGCACACTGGCACCGGTGGTGCAAATCAATGAATCCAGCTATGCCCACCTGACGCGCGCGAAGGCACCTAAAATGTTGGATGAGTTCCTGCGCGACGAGGAACGCGAACGCAAGCGCCGCAAGCGCCGCAAGCGCCGCGTCCCGGCACTTCCGCCGCCATCCGCCACGGCCGCGGGCGAGATCCGCATCTGTCTGGATTCCTGCTGCATTGCCCGCGGTTGCGGCAAAACCCATGAGGCATTGCAAGCCGCCGTGGCGCGTGGCCACCTCAATGCCACGATCAAACGCGTCGGCTGCGTCGTGATGTGCGACCGCACGCCATTGATAGAAATCGCCCGCCCAGGGCAGGCACCCCTCCAATTTTCCAGCATCCATCCGGAGCGCGTCGAGGCCCTGCTAGGCCGGTTCTTCAAGCCGCGCGGCATCCTGCCGTGGCTGCGCCGCGGCACGTCCGCCGCCCTCGACTGGCTGTCCGGCGAAGCGCGCGATATGCAAGTTGGTGCGGGCCGCACCGCCGACAACCCGAGCCTGCGGGTGAGCGCATTCTTCGGCCGCCAGGTGCATATTGCCACCGAGCATTACGGCAAGCTCGACCCGCTCAGCCTCGAGGAATACCTCGCCCACGACGGGTTTGACGGCTTGCGCCAGTGCCTTGATAATCTAACACAATTGGCGGTCATCGACGTGATCGACCACAGTGGCTTGCGTGGCCGCGGTGGCGCGGGATTTCCCACCGCCCGCAAATGGCGGGTGGTGCACGGAATTGCCTCCGCCGAAAAATTCGTCATCTGCAATGGCGACGAGGGTGACCCCGGTGCGTTTATGGACCGGATGTTGATGGAGTCGTTTCCATTCCGGGTGATCGAGGGCATGGCCATCGCCGCCTTTGCGGTGGGCGCGGGCAAGGGCTTCATCTATGTGCGGGCCGAGTATCCATCGGCCGTCAGACGCTTGCGCGAGGCGCTGCGCGTGTGCAAGGAACGCGGCGTGCTCGGCCCCAACATTTTTGGTGCAGGCTTTGGCTTCGACCTCGAGGTATTCGAGGGTGCGGGGGCGTTTGTGTGTGGCGAGGAGACCGCGATGTTGGAATCGATGGAAGGCCGGCGCGGCATTCCGCGGCTCAAGCCACCCTACCCCGCCGAGCAGGGCTACCACGGCAAACCTACCCTGATCAATAACGTTGAAACCTATGCCAACGTGCCATGGATTCTGCGCCATGGCAGCGCGGCGTTCTCCGCCATTGGCAGTGCAACCAGCAAGGGCACCAAGGTGTTCGCGCTCGCCGGCAAGATCGCCCGCGGCGGCCTCATCGAGGTGCCCATGGGCATCACCATCCGCGAGGTCGTCGAGGACATCGGCGGCGGCACCCCCGACGGCTCGCCGTTCAAGGCTGTGCTCGTCGGCGGACCCTCCGGCGGTTGCGTGCCGGCCGCCCTCGCCGACACGCCCATTGATTACGAGTCTCTAACCAAGGTGGGTGCCATCATGGGCTCCGGCGGCCTGATCGTGCTCGACTCCAACGACTGCATGGTGCAGATGGCGCGCTATTTCCTCGACTTCTGCCAGTGCGAGTCGTGCGGCAAGTGCACGTTCTGCCGGGTCGGCACCCGCCGCATGCTCGACATCCTCGAGCGCCTCTGCAAGGGCACGGCCAAGGCTCACGATCTAACTGATTTAGAGGAACTCTCCGAAATGGTGCGGCGCGCCAGCCTGTGCGGACTGGGCAAGACCGCTCCCAACCCGGTGCTCTCGTCGCTGCGGTTTTTCCACGAGGAATTCGCGGCCCACCTCCACGGCCACTGTCCCGCCGGCAAGTGCCGCGACCTCATCACCTACTCCATCACCGACGCCTGCATCGGCTGCACACTCTGCGCCCAACATTGCCCGGTCAGCGCCATCCCGATGGCTCCCTATCAAAAGCATGTCATCCTCGACGACCTCTGCACCCGCTGCAACGCCTGCCGCGAGGTCTGCCCCGAGTCCGCGATTTTAGTTAGATAGTCCGCACAGTCCCCTGTGCGGATTCTTCCTTCAAGGAGTATTGGGCGTCCCGCCTAATACTGTCAGTTTAGCAGGAGGACAGGCGTCCCGCCTGTCAGGGCCGACGGGCGTCCCGCCTGTCGTTGCATCGGCGGACAGGCGGGACGCGCTGTCTTCCCTAACAGGCGGGACGCCTGTTTTCCGATCAAGAAGCGCTAAACTGCCAGTATTGGGCGTCCCGCCCACGATTTCCAACCTGGCAATCACGCCTCCTGATACGCCCTCGCGCCTCCGCCACCGGAAACCGACCGCGACAATGCGCGGTCCGATCGGACCGCGCATTGTCGCGGCTGCTGGTTAGAGCGGACAAATAGAGGACGGGGTGGCAGGGTAATGTAGCGGCGCTCTATGAGCGTCGATGAGAGAGAGATGTGCTATGCATGCGCCAGCGACTTTTCCCGCAGGGGAAAAGTAGTCACAGACCGCCGTTACCCCCCCGCATTCTAACGAATGCGCCTACGAAGAAGCCTGCGAGGCGTCCACTCTCTTTGTAGGCGCGTTGGTGACAACGCGTTCGGGTGAGGGCAGCGGCACCGGAGAAAGCGGACTTATCCCCCCCGCATTCTAACGAATGCGGGGGGAATGCGCATTGAAGACCGCACAGGGGACTGTGCGGTCTACCCCTAACCTGCAAACCGTTTTAATACGCATCAAGGAACGAATTGGCAGGGAAGAAAGCCTCGGTGAGGCAGCGACTCACCTGCCGCACACACTCCAGCGTGGTCAGATGTGGCAGCGGACGGAATACATGGACCTGAAGATTACTCTTTCTTTGATCTTTTTGTGAGAAACATGCTTGACATGACGGCCCTATATGACAGGCTCTTCAGCAGAATCTGTGGGTGAACTGCGGTTCTGGTAGATCTCCAAGTG
>JBAXOF010000207.1:0-7147 GCA_037133375.1 Verrucomicrobiota bacterium
TCGAGCACGGCACCGTCGAGAAAAGCCTCTATCACAAAAACCTGATGCCGGTGACTTACGTCATCGGTGACGTCGCCGGCGTCGTGGAAAGCCCGGTGTATGCAATCCTCGAAATGAACGAGGCTTTAAAAATGCTCGACACCCGCGAGTTCGGCGGCAGTGGGGCTGAGTTGCAGATTCACAATGCGAGCATGCCTTTCAGTGATGCCGAACCGTCCCTCAAATGGGATGGTGAATGGCACATCACCATTGAGGTGTTCCGCGACCTCGGTTCCGCCTTTGCCGCCTGCTTGGTTTTGATCTATGTGCTGATGGTCGGCTGGTTCCGCAGCTTCATCACCCCGGCCATCGTCATGATCGCCATTCCGTTCTCACTCGTCGGCATTCTTCCCGCCCATGGCCTGATGGGTGCCTTCTTCAGCGCCACCAGCATGATCGGGTTCATGGCCGGCGGCGGCATCGTCGTTAGAAATTCGATCATCCTGGTGGACTTCATCGAACTGCGCCTGCGCGAAGGAATGGCCTTGAGCGAAGCGGTCATCGACGCCGGTGCCGTGCGCTTCCGTCCGATGTTGCTCACTGCCATGGCGGTCATCGTCGGTGCCGCAGTGATCCTGGCCGACCCGATTTTCCAGGGCCTGGCGATCGCGCTGATGGCTGGCGAAGTCGCCAGCTTGTTCATTAGCCGCATGGCCGTGCCAGTGCTTTACTATATGTTTAATCGCCAGCCGGCAGAGCGCGACGGCCCCGCCGCCCCCTAAATTTCCCTAGGGATGACTCATTCCATGTGAGATTTACATTCCGCGCAGGAGCACTTCACTCCATGCCCCTGCGTCAGACATGGAGAAAATTGCGGATGAGGCGCAAGCCGGCGTCCTGGCTTTTTTCCGGATGGAACTGGCAGGCGAGCAGATTAGGCAACTCGATGGCGGCCGCAAAGGTCTCCTCGCCATAAGCGGTGTCCGCCGCGATGATGGCCGCGTCAGCGGGCACCGGAAAATACGAATGCACGAAATAGAAATAGGGCTCGGCTCCCAGCCCTTGCCAGTCGCCCTGCGCCGGTCGGCGCGGCACCGCCGAGTTCCAACCCATGTGCGGAACCTTCAAGCCGGGTGCCGCCGCAAACCGGCGCACGCAGCCCTTCACCAGCCCCAGTCCGGCCACCCCGGGGCTTTCCTCACTGCCATCAAACAAGATCTGATAGCCCAGACAGATCCCCAGATACGGCTTGCCTGCCAGCACCCAGGCACGGATTGGATCTAACAAATCACGGGTTGCCAGTTGGGCCATGCAATCGCCGAAGGCACCGACGCCGGGCAGGACCAGATGGGTGGCGTCGGTTAGATCCTGCGGGGCGGCGGCGAGCTGCGGCGCGACGCCGATGGCGGCGAGCGCGTTGGCCACGCTGCGGAGGTTGCCGGCACCGTAATCAATCAATGCGACCTTCACAGCGCTTGCTTGGTGCTGGGGATGCCCTTGACCCGCGGGTCACGCTCGCAGGCCTCACGCAGAGCACGGGCCAAGCCTTTGAAGATGGCTTCCGCGACGTGATGACCATCGCGCCCGTAGAGGAGTTCGACATGGATGTTAGCCCGCAGATTGGAGGCCACGGCACGGCAGAATTCCTCGACGAGAGTGAAGGGGAAATTCGGCGCGGAGGGAGTGCCGGCAGGAGCCCGGAACTCGAGGTGCGGACGATTGCTCAGATCAATGACGACGCGGGCGAGGGTTTCGTCCATTGGCAGATAGGCGCAGCCGTAGCGGTGGATGCCTTCCTTGGTGCCAAGCGCCTCGCGCAGGCAATCGCCAAGAACAATCCCGACGTCTTCGACCGTGTGGTGGAAATCCACCGCCAGATCGCCCGTCGCTTTGACGGTTAGATCAAACAAGCCATGCTTGGCCAACAAGGTGAGCATGTGATCGAAAAACGGGATACCGGTATCTATCGAGGAGACTCCCGAACCATCCAGAGCAATGGAAAGTTCGATATCAGTCTCGGCGGTTTTGCGGGAACGGGTGGTGGTGCGTGCGGTTGGCATGAATCCTAACAATTAATCATTTGCCGGCGGGCTTCACGGCCGGAGCCTTGACTTCAGCCTGCAGCAGCTTGACGTATCTCTCGGGCAGACCGGCGGCCTCCGCTTCGGAGATGGCTTTTTCCACAGTCTCGGCGGCGGAATCGCCGTGGAGGATTTTCCATGTATTGCGGAAGACTTTGCCGCCATCCGGCGTGGGTGCGGGCCGGCTCCGCAACTGGGTGAGGCGCTGCAATTCAGACTCGGCGAAGCTGTTGTCGTCTTCGAGCGACTGCCGGTGTGACGAGTGCGGCGTCACCCAGGATTGCTCGGCCTTTTTTTCTTTTTTATAGCGTACTTCGAGCTCTGCGGATTGCTCGGCCAGCGCACGCCTGGAACTGCCGCCATCGCGTTGGGCCAAGGCTTCGGCCTCCGCCGCTTGCTTGTCCATGCGCTCATCAAAGGTGGCAAGTTCGTTAGTGAGCTGGGTGTGGAATGCCTGCAAGGATTTGATCACCAGGGGCAACACCTCGCGGAAGCTGGCGCTGGATTGATAATCCCTGTCAAATTCCACAAAGTCGCGGAGCAACACGAGCGTTTGCGCTTTGTTCGCCGCATCGCGGATTTTCGCCTCGAACACGCGGGCATCCAGATCAAAGGCATTGGCCCGGTAATCCGGCCCGAGAATCATCATCCCCTGAAGTTTCCTGCCACCGGCCGCGATCGCCGCGCTTTCATCGGTTAGTTTCTTGAGAATGCCTTGCGCGTCCTTGAGGCGGTCGCTGTTGGGGAATTTGCTGATGAAGGATTTCACCGCCTGGCAGCGTTGTTGGTAGTCGTCTTCGGTGAGCAGGTCGGGCGTGGGCAGCAACTTGGCGATCACCGCGAAGGCTTGATCGTCGGGCTTGTCGGTGACGATTTTGACCACCTCCTTTTTGGGCACGATTTTAAAATCCTTGATGCCCTTGTTCACCCGGTTGAGTTGATACTCAATGACATAGGAGTCACCCTGTTCGCGGACGATCTTGCCTTCCAGGACTTTGCCGTCTTTGAGGGTGAAAATGTCTGCCAATCCCACCCCCGCAAAACCATAAACCAAAAACAATGTTAGGGCGAGATAAGTGATTTTCATCGGCTTGGGGGATTGACGCGGAGAGAGTATTCACCCGTTTTTTTCCGAAGGCAAGAGCACATCTCGCAAGTCGTCCGGGGTCACCGCCATCCGGGCGCTGCCATCCGGCAGGATGATTTTCACCGCGCCGCTGGGCACGGCGTCGTCGCCAGCACCCGCGCGCTGTTTGAACAGACGCAGCGGCAGACGTTCAACGGCGGCTTGCAGGGGCTCGGGCAACTCCTTGCCTAACAACAGCAAGGGCGCATAGTGCCGCACCAGCATGGCTTGAATCAGATCCGTGTGCAGCACTGGTCGCTCCACAGCCGCCTGCGGCAGCGCCACGGTCAGACGGCTAAAAGCTTCGACCAAGGGGCGTTTGCGTGCCGCCAGACGACATTCCACGGAAGACATCAATCCGGCCGTGGAATCGTCAAACAACATCACCAAGTCGCTGATCGGGATATCGAGGACTTTGGCATTGTCAGGACACTCCTTGAGGAAATCCGCTTCAGCAAAGCGCTCGGCGGCAGGGCTTGCCAAGTCGTCCGCCCACGCAAGCCACTTTTCCTCACCCGTGACATCCGCCAGATCCAGGGCGGCTTGCATGGCCAGGCTGTAAAGAAATGCCCGGCCCGCAGAAATCGCCGGCGGGGTCTTGGCGGCATACATCCAGAGCTGCGCGCCGTCGGCAAACGTTTTACGCGCTTGCTCCAGCAAGCTCACCGCCTTGTCGCGAAACGCGGGGTCGCCGGTGGCACCAAAGGCCGCAGCATAGGCGGAAACCATCCGAAACGTGGTGGCGGCATGTGCCGTTTCATCTCTCACCCCCGCACCCAGGCGCTCCTCGCGAACTTTGAGCAACATCTTGCGCGCAGTGTCAAACCGCGGCTTGAAGGCTTCCGGGGTGAGCGAAAGCTCTGCGGCGATCTGCGCCATCGGCTTGACCAAACCAAGAGTGCTGCTGCGAAAAAACTCGCGGGTGGGATCATCTTCGGATGGCAGGTTGCCCAAGCCGCGCATACCGGTGGCGGCAATCCACCATGCGACGTCTTGCGGCGGCAGCGTCTTTTGGATTTCCTCCACCGACCATAGCCAGGACTTGGTGAGGGAGCCTGCGGCGGCCCCAAGCGCAAACAAGCCATCACGGGTGGCATAGGTTTTCTCGACAAAGGCGAGCACCCCGAGCGCCCGCTCAAGCGCCAGCGGGTTCGCCGTCGCTTGATAGGCGCGAAACAAGGCGACGATGGCGCGGGCCTGACTGTTGGCTTCCTGATCAAACACCGGAAACGCCCAAGTCGCCGCACGCCGCGACGCAAACAGCCCGCCATCGAGCGGGTCGAACATCGCACTGGGCAACAAGTCCGTCATCACCTCCTGGACTGTCTTCAGACTCAGGGCGCGGGTTTCCTTCGGCAACTCCGGATTGATCGCCGCACTTGCCAGCAAGTCGATGACTCCTGAGGGAAACAGTCCGCCCGCCTCATCGAAGGAACGCGAACCCGGATCGTAGAGCGAGACGAGTTGTCGGATAGCCTTGATCACATCGGCGGCAGGATCCTTGCTGGCCAGGGCCGGGTCGGTGCGGCGGGTGAACCTGTCCCGGCGTCCCTGGTTGTCCAAGGCACTGTTGTTGGTCACATATTCGGAATTCTGCACCCAACTGCTGTTGACCATCGCATGGGACTTATAAAACAACTCACGGACACTCTGCGGCACCTCCGCCGCCACCGGAATCCACGCCACCGGATTGGCCTCGGGCGTCAGCCAGACCAACATCGGCAATTGCAGCGGACGCTCGATTTCGGCCGCCAAGTCCGCCGTCAACAAGCCGACCTCGCGGGCCGCATCCCCATCGACCAACACCGGCACATACTGCTCGTTGATCAGGGTCACCAAGTCGGCCTCCGCCGCCAGTTCGCTCAACACCTTGCGGAACGCTGTGTGCTGTGGCATGGCAATGACCAAAAACACCAGGCGCTTCGCCGCCTTGGCGTGCTCGAAGACGGCCTTGGACCAGGGTTGCCAGTGAATCGGCGAACTGGCCTGACCTGCGTATACCCCACCCGGTAACCCCGCCACTCCGTTGCTCCGCAACTCAGGCACCACCGTCACCGGGACCTCCTCCACCACTGCAGACAGGCGTTTCCGACAGGAACTCCCCCCGACCAACATGCCGCCAATCACCACGGTGGCAACCAGCCTGGAAATAATCGTGAAATTCATAATGACTTGGATTAACGCCTGTTTGCGGCTCACCGCAACCCCAACTTAAAGAAAACACTTCCCCTGTGGCAAGCACAAGCTAACCTGTCCCTACAATTTCTTACCAAGTGTGACCAGCATTGCCGTTTCAAGTCAAAAAGGCGGGGTGGGTAAAACCACTCTCTCCATCAACCTGGCCCATGCCTTTGCGCGGGTCGGCATCCGAACCTTGTTGGTAGATGCCGATCCACAAGGGTCCGTCGGCCATTCCCTCACCCGCCAATCACGCTTGCTCACCGGGTTTTATGATTTTCTAACGGATCCGACGCTCCCGTTGGAACGCCTGGTGGTGCCCACTCGGCTCGACACCTTTGCGCTGGTGGCCAGCGGTCACGCCAGCGGTTACGAAGCGGGCGGAGGGGGCAATGGCTCCTATCTGGCACGGGTGCGGGCGTTTCTGCGCGCGGTCGCGGCCTCCGGCTTCGATCTGTGTCTGATGGATACCGCCGCCGGGCTGTTCGGTGTCACCGGCGATGTCATTGCCTCCTGTGATGCGGTCCTCATTCCGCAGCAAGCGGAACCGCTGGGCATTCGTTCGGTGCCCAAACTGCTGGAGGAGTTGCAGCGGCTGCGCATCACCAATCCGCGTCTCAACGTGCTCGGCGTTTGCCTTTCGATGGTCCAACCCGAATTGCCGGACAGTTGTGAAGCCGCCTCGACCCTGCGCCAGATTCTTCCGCCGGATTGGGTATTTCAAACGCACATTCCGCGGGATCCCCTGTTTATCCGCGCCAGTGCCCGCGGTCTGCCGGTGGGCCTGCTCGGGGCGGGTGCCGGCGTGCAGAGGGTTTTCGATGCCCTCCGCAACGAGATCGAGGCCAAGCTGGGAAGCGCCAGCATACGGCCTAACGCGTCCGGCGGTTTTGATAGGACAGGATGAAGCTGGCCAGCATCCAACAGCCAAACACCAGTCCCGATAGAATCAGGCCGCCGTATTGTCCCGTCGCCATCTCCCGCTTGGAAACGCCTGCCCGGGCCGGCTTGCCCGGCACCTCATTGAGCTCCGCCTTTTTCAATCCGGCAAACGGCAGCGGCTTTTGCAGCGCCAAGAAAATGTTCCGGTATTGTTTGTCCCGGTAGTCGTTGCGAAATGTCTCCGCTTCCCTAACCAACAAATCAATCCGCTCGTTGACAAAAAACTCCGCCGCCGGATACACCGCCGCCGGATACACCACCACCGCATCCGGCCACACTTTCATGGTCTCCACCTCCAGCTTGCTGCCGTAGCGGGCGATGCGGGCGATGCGGGCCACCAAATCCGCAGCCTCCTCTGGCGTCTCCGCGCCCGCCGCCAGCAAGCGCCGCAGCCCCTCCTTCAGCAACTCGAAGCGTTCGGCATGCGCTGCGTTCATCGGCTCGCCCTGATCCCGGATCAGATTGATTTTGCGCTGCAAGCGGAGCCGCTCAAACTCAAACGGATTGCGGGTCGCCTGTGTCACCACCATGCCCTCATAGGCATAGCGCAGGGGCATCAGCGCGGACGGCACCGGCGCCCCGCCCCGCTCACGGTCGATCCCGATGTTTTCAAACAAGCCGCGGTTCATCTCCCGGTAGGGCACCAGCGCGCCGGCCAACAACATTTGCGGCACCAATAACAACGGCACTGCGGTCAACGCTGCCCGCTCGGTATTGACCACGGTGGAAACCACCAGCGCCAGCGCCGTGCCGGTCCACGCCGTCAGGGTCAGCCACAACCAATGCTCCAGCACCATTCCGCGGATATCCAAAAAGTAATTGCCGACCAACACATACATGA
>JBAXOF010000208.1:0-7092 GCA_037133375.1 Verrucomicrobiota bacterium
TTGCCGGCGGACACGCCCGTCACCCCGGTGTAACCCAAGCCTCCTGTTAGAACAACCCCCTTTTTCCCGCCCTACGGTCCGGTCACCGGCTTTTCCAACGGCCTTCACGTCAAAAGCAAATTCCTAGCATTCGATGTAGCACGTTGGAGGCCGGGTTGAGCACTTTTTCTTTTTCCACGATCACCATCCCGCCGGGTGACGGCGTCGCCGTGAACTCGATCACACAACTGGGCATGAGCGCACCAAGCGCAGCATAGGAGAGCGTAGTGCGAGCATTATGCGCTTCGTCCACGATCACAATGGGTCGCCGCAGGCGCAGGGCATTGACTAACGAGGGCTTTGGCTTGCCGTCTGCATCGGGAAACAAGTCGGCAAGCCGATCCACGGGCAGATTAAGCAAGTGTTCAGCAAAGACAGAGTTCCGATCATAGACCTTGCGCCCTGTGGGCTCTTCCACGCGGAAGGCTTGGATGGTCGAGACGATCACCACCGTAGCCCCATCCACCCTGGCACGAGACAGTTGCAACGCCTCCTCGATGCGCAACACCTCCACCGGTCCGCCACAGGCCGATTCCAGAGCGCGCCGGTAAAAGTGACGCTTGTCACGGAGCGCCTCTACCGTTTGGTCAAGAATGGTATTGCTGGGTACCAACCACAGTGCCACTGCGTGCTCCGCGTGCAGCAGTTCGTCCTTCACGATACCCACCGCATAGGCCGCCATCACCGTCTTGCCGCCACCGGTTGGCACGCGTAGGCAGACATAGGGCATACCTCCAGCGCACGGAATGGAACGTCCGGGACACCGACGGCACCGTGGTATTCACCCTGGCATCCGAGGCGACCGGCGGGTCGCTCAAAACCCTGGGCTTTGCCAGGAAGCACCGTAAGCCGTGCATCCATATCCCGAGGGACGGGGGCAGCCTGTTCGAACCTGCCCTGCAGTTGCAGGAGTTCGTCAAACAACACGGGATCAAACGACTCAACTTGGCAGGCTCACGGGAGAGCAAGGAACCGGGCATTTACCTATGGGTCATGCAGGTGTTGGATGATGCGTTCTTTTGGGCCGAGGACCATCCCGGCGTGCTTGGTGGGCCGGGGGAAGGGTGAGTGAGCCACGAAAGGATTATTGCCTGTATCAGCGCTATGGTCCCGTGCCGGGGATTCTGCGTTGGTTGACGATGGGCTCAAAAGTTGTGCCTTGTCATTCTTGCCGCAGCAGTCGTGCCCGGGCGTACGCAGAAGCATCGGCATGTCACTTGCTCAGCTGCAGCCGCATGAAGCGTTGCGACTGCCCGGCATACGGCACGTTGTCGCGGATGGTGACCAGCCAGTGGTCCCCTTCGTCGGTTTGTGATAGCACAATGGTCGCCGGGCCCCATGAATTGCCGGTAAGATCATCCGCAGCCTGTACTGTGTAGGTCACGTCCGTGGCAGTCTTGTTCTTCCGGTAGGTCAGGGCGAGGTAGCCATCTTGCTGCGCCACGGTGGGCAAGCCGTCCGTGCCGCAGGTCATGGGATCAAGCGCCAAGGCGTATTTCATCAGGTTGGTAATGCCATCGTGAGCGGGCGTTTCCAATTCGCCACTGATGGCCGGATCGTTCAAGTCCGCGGGGTCTGTGAACACTCGGGTCTTCCATGCTTCGTAGCCAATGAATGCAACCGTGAGGGTGTAGGTGGTCGTGGATCCATCTTGCGCGGTCACCACAGTGGCAATTGCCTGGGTGTCGGTTATGGGAATCGTCGCGCTGGTTGCGCCCGAGGCCACGGTCGTCCCATTCACCTTGATCGTCGCCGTTGGATCCGTCACGGTGGGGGTCACAGCCACTCCGGTGGTGGTTGCTGGCATAATGGCCAAGTAGTCCGAGGTGCCGGTTGCAAATGCCGGGCTCAATGTGCCGGTGCTTATAGCCAGCCCGGCGAGCGTGGACACCGTTGAGAGCCGAGTCACGGTCACGGTGTAGGTCGATTGCGTGGTCCCATCCTGCGCCGTGACCAATACGTTGATAGGATTGGTGCCGACCACCAACGGGATCGAGTCACTGGCAACCCCGGATGCCACAGCTACCCCGTTCACTTTGACTGTTGCCTTGGAATCCGTCACTGTTGGTGTCACCGCAATGGTGCTGGCAGTCACGGAGGCCGTGTAAGCCGTGATCCCCGTGGTAAAGGCCGGGCTCAATGATCCTGTGCTGAGTGCCAGGCCGGACAGCGTGGAAACCGTCGAAACCCGCGTCACGGTCACTGTGTAAGTTGATGTCGTGATCCCGTCCTGTGCGGTGACCTGCACGATGATCGGGTTGTTGCCCACCACCAGGGGGATAGAGGCACTGGCTGTGCCGGTGGTCACGAGAGTGCCGTTCACCTTTACGGTCGCATTGGCTTCCGCAACGCTCGGCGTAATCGTTACCGACGTCGTGGCATTGGACACGCTGGCGGCGTAGGCCGTGGTGACGGCGGCAAATGCGGGACTGAGCGAGCCTTCGCTGAGTGCCAGAGACGACAGGGATGAATTGTTGGAAAGAGGTGCCGCCGCAATGGCCAGGCTATGAAAGTATCCGGCTGCGATTGCGGTGACTTTTTGTCCAGCGAGAATACCGTCGGTCATGACTTCAACCGGCACATTGCTCGATGCGGTGCTGTTGTTGCCGAGTTGGCCATACGCATTGTAGCCCCATGCTGCCAAGGTGCCGTCCGAGCACAACGCAATGTTATGCGAATACACGCCTGGTGCAATCGAGACAACAATCTTACCCGAAAGTATTCCTGTGGTAGTAACAGCCACCGGAATATTGCTGCTTGTTGTGTTGCCATTGCCAAGCTGCCCATCGCTATTGTATCCCCATGAAGCGAGAGTGCCGTCCGAGCACAATGCCATACCGTGGGATCCGCCCGCTGCTACAGTCGCAACCATCTTGTTTGCAAGTGCTGTTCCATTCATAGTCACCGCAACCGGTACGGAGCTGTTGGTCGTACTGCTGTTGCCGAGTTGGCCATATGCATTGTATCCCCATGTGGCGAGAGTCCCGTCTGAACACGAGACCAGACAAAATTTGTGCTTCGCTGAGATTGTTGTTACAATCTTGCTCGCAAGAGGAGTTCCGGCAGTTGTTACCGCAACTGGAACGCTGCTATTGACTAAGCTGTTGTTGCCAAGTTGCCCTTGGGAGTTGTTTCCCCAAGCCACAAGGGTGCCGTCTGAACATAGGGCTAAACTGCTGCCGCCGCCACCACCACTACCACCATAGAGCGAACCTCCAGCAGCCGAAACCGCGACCACCGTCTTATCGAACAATATCCCGGCTTGGCTCACTGCCACCGGTACACTGCTGTCGTTTGTAGAGTTGTTACCGAGTTGTCCGAATTCGTTATATCCCCACGCCGCAACTGTACCGTCTGAGCACAGCGCGAGGCTGTGATATTGACCCGCTGAAACCGCGACCACCGTCTTATCGAACAATATCCCGGCTTGGCTCACTGCCACCGGTACACTGCTGTCGTTTGTAGAGTTGTTACCGAGTTGTCCGAATTCGTTATATCCCCACGCCGCAACTGTACCGTCTGAGCACAGCGCGAGGCTGTGATATTGACCCGCTGAAACCGCGACCACCGTCTTATCGAACAATATCCCGGCTTGGCTCACTGTCACGGGTACCCTACTTCTGGCCATGGAGTTGTTGCCTAGTTGTCCGTGGTCATTAGCCCCCCATGAGCAGACATTCTGGTTAGCCCATTGGAGGACTAGATCATTCCCGGTGCCTCCGTAGTAATTGGCCACGAAAGGGTAGCTGACGCCATTGAAGGAGAGCTTGACCTGTTGCCCCTGCCCAAGATTGGAGAATTGTCCGCGAATGAAGCCAAGCCCCGTATTCTCCAGCACCGTAAAGGTGGTTCCCGTTGGCGGGGCAAAGCCAAGCGAGATTTTCACGGCATTTCCCGTGGCGGTGTAGCTGGCGGCGGTAACCGGAACGGTTGCTGCTGAGGTAAAGTTGGCAGCAACGGTCTCGGCCCTGGCAGCCGGGATATATGCCATGAGCGCGAGGCTGAACGAGATCAGGGGTTTCATGGGCTGTGTCATGGGCAATGTTGTTATTGAACGAAATCTATCGCTTCTGGGGGAAAACAACGCGGTTGGCGACACTTCTGCCATAACCACTCGTGTGGTGTCAACCCCCTTTTTCCCGCCCTACGGTCCGGTCACCGGCTTTTCCAACGGCCTTCACGTCAAAAGCAAATTCCTAGCATTCACTGCGTGAAACACGCCGATGAAGTCTGGCAGGACGGCTTGCGCGTGCGCCATCTCCTGCACCAGACACGTCCCGGTGGAAAAAACAGTTTCATCGTGGTAACCCACCGCAGCGCCGAGGCGCGGGAAGAGGTGGTAACTTTCACAAAACAACATCCCGCCAGGCTCAAAAAAAGCCGGGCGGGAGAGAAACTCTACCCGCCCGGCTAAAGACCAGAGTGTGGCTGGGTGCTCACCGCCCTGGACGGGTGAAAGCGGATACCGGAGCACCCCGCGCTTTCACCCTCGCCGCAAACATAACTCTTCCGCCCTGCCCCGCAAGCGTTTTTTTCATGCTCTCCCTGCATCTCACCAAAGATGAAATCACCCCGCACCTGCGCAAGCTCCTCAAGCAGGCGGACAGCAACGGGCCGCTGGGGCATGTGCTGGGCCGCGCTGCCGCCAACGAATTGAAAAAACACTTCCGCGCGCGCAATCAGACGGGCAACAAGCTCGGCGGGCCGCGCACCAACTTCTGGTCACGAGTCGCTGAAAGCGTGAATGCACCGCGCAGCACGCCGGGCAATGTGATCGTTCCCATCGCCCATCCGGCCATCGCGCAAAAAGTCTCCGGCGGCACCATCACGCCCAAGAAAGCCAAAAACCTGGCGCTGCCTATCTCTCCCAAAGCCTACGGCAAGAGCCCGCGCGTGTTTGACAACCTAACATTCGCCATGACCCGCGCCGGCGTGAAACTGCTGGGCCGCAAGGCCGCCGCCGGAATCATGGAGTGGCTCTATGTCCTCAAAACCAAGGTCACCCAGGCCGCCGATCCCAAAGCCCTGCCCCCCGGCGCGGAAGTCTCCGCCGCCCTAACGACAGCGGCAGAGATTCATCTTCGCAAGGTCTGATCCGTCCGAGCCGTCCGGTCCGACCGATCTTTTGCTTAATCCCCCCCCTTGCGCCCCTCGCGCCTGCCACCCTTTTCCTATGGGAAAAACCCCGGCATTCTCACCCCCGTCCGGCAACGGCATCATTCTTCCGTTACCGGTTTCATCCTTCATCCTTCATCCTTCATCCTTCATCCTTTCTCCCATGGGTCCCATCCTCTGCCTCGCCCGTGCCGCCGCCCTCGACGGCACGGAAAGCGTGCAAATGTTCCCGCCCGGTGCGCAGACCATCACGCCCTTCAAGCCGGCCGGTGATCAACCCCCTTTTTCCCGCCCTACGGTCCGGTCACCGGCTTTTCCAACGGCCTTCACGTCAAAAGCAAATTCCTAGCATTAAACGGGGTGATGGTCTGCATGCCCGCGGGCATATACATCATTTCCCCGGCGGCGGTGGCGGCGATGGCGTGGGCGGAGGCGCAGATTAAAGGGTCAATAGTCATGGGTCACTGGTGAATTGTTAGAAAGATTGGGTCATGGCAGCTTTGCCAGTTTTTTGATTGCCTCAATTTCCGATGGATGCGGGCGATGGGTCACAATATCAATCGGCACAATCCCTGATGAGGTCTTGACCATGTTGCCGCCATGGGCATCCATCACTAACAAGTTTTTCCCAGGATGGTAATACGCGGCATGACCGACGGAAGAAAACCCGTTCTTTTTGAATTCAGCGGAAATTTCCTGATCAGTACAGGGTGACAGATAAATAGTAGAGAAACTTGTGGATTACGCGGTTTCCGGTGGTATGGTGGACACATGCGTAAATCCCGATGGCTGGCGGGTTGGAAGGATTCGGGCACGAAGCCGGTGATTTACCACTGCATGTATTGGGTCAGTCCTCGCATGGTAACATCGGCATCTGTTAGAAGCAGGAATCCGATTCCCGGTGTCCGTCCTGAACAACCCCTTTTTCCCCGCCCTTCGGTCCGGCCTCCGTCTCCGGCAACGGCCCTCACCTCAAAAGCAAATTCCTAGCAGTAGGCTTCCGGATTGGCGGTCACTTGGGGCGGATCGATGATCTCCTCGATGAAGGGGAGATTCTCCGGGATGCGCGGGGCGCGCTTCTTGATGGCACGCGGGGCGCGGGCAGGCGGCCCGAGTCCTTCCGGCGCGTCTGTCGGCGGCGGACTGGCGGGGCGACCGAGCTGGCCGAGCACGAACTCAAGCTGCGCGGGGTCGAGCTTCTCGCTGGATTTCCCGAAGATGCGCCTGCTCAGGGTGTCCACCGCCTGTTGGAGTTGTTCGTTGAGGGCGGACAGCTCGGCGACCTTCGCGTGAAGCGAAGCGATCTGGTCAAGCAGGGTCTGTTCTCTATCCGGTGGCATTTACGACTTGTGTCGTATGTAACGCCACCGGCGGCATGTTTGCCTTTCACTTATATCAAGTTTTTACATATATATTTGTTTCAATCCTTTGTATAACTAATGACGTCATTATACATACATATATCGGGTGTTTCGACGCGCCCGGTCAGTCCATCTGATACCACGGGCGTCGGCAGCCGTCGCGCATGTCGATGCCGTCGAGCAGCAGGGCCAGGGCGGTGGTGTTGAGGCGCAGCTTGGCCGACTCGGGATCGGCCGGGAGTGGCCACGAGTATGTGCCGCGCTCGAGGCGTTTTGCCAGAACCCAGAGCCCGCTTCCATCCCAGTAGAGGATCTTAAGCAAATTGCGGCGCTTGTTGGTGAAGGCGAAGACAGCGCCGCTGCGGGGGGCTTCCCGCAGGCGGTGGCTCACAGCATCGTGCAGGCCGTTGAAGCTGCGGCGCATGTCGCAAGCCTCTATGGCTACAAAGACCTTGAGACAGCCGGAGAAGTTCAGCATGGGTTCGGAAACTGGAGTTCGCGGATCAGGGCGGCGGCCAATGACAGATGGGACATGTTATCTATCAGAAGGCGTGCGCCTCCCGGCAGTTGGACTTCA
>JBAXOF010000209.1:0-7020 GCA_037133375.1 Verrucomicrobiota bacterium
TCAAGTTGCCGCCCCCCATGCCGCCGACGCCGATGCCGGCAATGCGCAGCTTGCGAGCCGGGGCGGCCGCCTGGGCCAACAGGGTGGGACCGGTTAGAACCGTCGCTAGCCCGGTTTTCAAGAACGCGCGTCTGGAGTTTGTCATGCGGACGTTACCGCGAGCGCGGGGCGAATCTTTCCTGAAGATGCGGTGGCGGCCCCCCGCGATGGGTGTCTCGAAGCGTACCGCTTGACGCGGGGCGTCAGGTGATATTGCTTTCCCGCCAGTAACCCCATCCTTCCTGCATGACCTCCTTCCAATCCATCCGCACCTGGCTGCTCGCACTGCTGGTAATCCAAGGACTCTCCGGAGCTGCCCATGCGGCGGCACCGGTCGCACCGACGGACTGCCGTGCCAAGGCCATCAGCGTCAACGGCACCTATGTATCGATAGCCATCAACTGGACTGACAACTCGACGAATGAGACGGCGTGGCAAGTCAAATATACCATCGATAACGGTTCGACAGAATACGCCCTCAATAATGGCAACATCACCTCTGCCACCATAGGAACCACAGGCAACGTCGCCTACACCTGGCCTGGAGCAACGGCCAATCATGTCTATCGCTTTAAAGTCATTGCCAACTATAATGCCGTAATTTCAGCCGCCTCGAATGTGGCCACCGTCGGCACCTACCCACTGAATACCCCCATCAATCTCAAAGCCACGGTGGTGGATCCATTCAATGTGACGCTCAGTTGGGAAGAACAATCCTACTCTGAAGATGGATTCGTCATTGAAAGGAAGGCCGGTGCCGGGGATTGGACATGCATCGGTAATACCGCCAGCAACAGCCTGTCAATAGCCACCCAAAATTGGATTTGGCCATGGCAGACCTTCGCGTTCCGCGTGCGGGCCTTTACCGGCAGCGTGCCGACCACCCCGGCGGATGTGTCCGTCTATTCCACTGAAGCCTCGGTCAGCGCCAGTGCCTACACCCTGGCGGCGACCAAAGTTCCAAACCAGCCAGCCGTCAACCTGTCATGGCCGAACATCCAAAATGAAGACGGCTACGATATATTTCAAGTTCTCTATGACAGCAATGGCAATCGGAACGATTCTTTCATTGGCGGAACGACCGCGAATATCACTACCTATCTAGCAACAGCGACGACCATCGAGCCCACGAAAACCTGCCGATTTTACGTTATGCCATATATCGGCAACCTTTATATTGGCATCTCCAGCGCGGCCAGCGTCACCCTTGATGGCATCACCAGCAATGGCCGCATCGCGGGCAATCCGGGCGGCGCGCTATCCCATACCTTCACGCATATCTCCGGTTCCACGGTTAGGTCCCGCACTCTAACAGGCACACCGGAGATCCTCACTTTCAACGCGGCCACCAGCGAAATTACCGGCGTGTTTCCACCGACCTTGGGGGATCACCCAGTGCTATACACGGTGAATTTCACGGATGGTTCCAGCTTATCCCAAACGTTTAATATTCTGGTGCGCCCGCCGTCCGGCGCCCCGCTCGTCGGCACCACCATTCCGGCATGGAGCGCGGCGGCCGGAGCCACTCGTGATACCCCGCTGGCCGGCACTTTCACCGACGCCGAAGCGGAATCTGCGGTGCGGGTCAGCACCAATCTTGGCAACATGGATTTTATCTTATTCGATACGGTCACGCCGGCGACGGTGGCGAATTTTATGAACTATGTGCAGTCGGAGGCATACACGGATGTGGTGTTTCACCGCAGCATCCCCAATTTTGTGATTCAGGCTGGCGGCTTCAAAGGCACGGGCACCGGCAGCAGCTTCACCAGCGTGGCTACGGATGCGCCTGTGGTAAATGAATCAGGCATCAGCAACGTGCGCGGCACCGTCGCCATGGCCAAGCGCGACACCGACCCTAACAGCGCCACCAGCCAATTTTTCGTTAGTGTGAAGGACAACCAAGCCGATCTGGATCACACCAATGGCGGCTTCACTGTCTTTGGTCGGGTCGCCGGCGATGGCATGGCAGTGGCGGACGCTATCAACGCCCTGCCGCGAGGGAATTACACCACCCCACCTGCGGATCTCACGGTGGATGGTTCATTGGCCGGCACTCTCTTCTCCGATTGCCCGATGGCCGCCACCACCGCCCCGCCCACGATGGATCAAACGAAGTTAGTGAAGATCACTTCCGTCGCCCCCATTCCCACCCTTACTTATAGCGTCACCGGCAACACTCAGCCGGATGTCGCCGCGGCGAGCATCGTTAGTGGCCAACTCCATCTCGTCGGTCTCTCTGGCGGACACACCACTCTCACGCTCACCGCCACGGATCTGGATAATCTAACCGCCACGCAGACCGTGGAAGTGGCCATCAATGACACCTACAGCACCTGGGCCACCCGCACCCCATTTCCCGGCGGGCAGAATGGGGTGGCGCAGAATCCGGATGGAGATTCTCTAACTAATTTGCTGGAGTATGCTCTGCTGGGCGATCCGGCCGTTGCCAGCCAGGCACCGCTGCCCACGTTGGGGAGGACCGGCACTGCCCCGGACGCACGGTTCATGACCCTGACCTTTGCCGTGCGCAAAGCCACCAACGGCCTGAGCTACATCGTGGAGGCCAACAACCAATTGAGCGGAAACTGGACCGAGGTGTGGAATTCGGCGACTGATCCCGTCTTTGGCCACGCCCAAGTCCTTGGCTTCACCAACCAAGCGGACCGCACCGTGGTCACCATCAAGGACAGCGCCGCACTAGCCACACCCGCGCCGCGCTTCATGCGGCTGAAGGTGGTGCAATATTGAAAACCGCCGCAGGCAGGGACCGGGTGTCGGGCAAAATAGTTTACTCCATGCAGTTGCCTGCATCAGACATTTCATAAGCTATTGTCGGCTTAGCATGCGATGGTTGCTGCGCGCTCCATACCCACCACATGGTGGGTTCAGCTGTTCCTAACTTCGCAATAACATAATGACTGTCATTATAGATACGCAATAACATAATGACAGTCATTATAAATACGCTGCTATTTTTCGCTTTGCGGGGAAGCGGAATTGGCATTGAATCCACGCATGATTGACATGTTAGTGCGACTGTATGCGTTGCCGGAGAGTGCGGAGATGTATCGCGCAGTGGCGGCCCACGGGGTGACTCTGCGGCGGGCGCGGGCTTTCGAGAAACACTCGGTGGCGGCCTTTGCCAGGGAGCATTTCTCGGCCAAATGGGTGAGTGAAATCGAGGTGGCGCTAAGCCGCCAACCGGTCGCTTGCTTCATCGCCACCCGCGACCAGCAAATCTTAGGCTTTGCCTGTTTTGACATCACGCAGCGCGGGTTTTTCGGACCCACCGGGGTGGCGGAGAGCGTGCGCGGGTTGGGTCTGGGCAAGGCCTTGCTGTTTAAGGCGCTGGAAGCCTTGCGCGACCTCGGCTTCGCCTACGCCATCATCGGCGGGGTGGGCCCCAAGGAATTCTATGCCAACGCCTGCGGGGCTATCGAAATACCCGGCAGCGATCCGGGAGTATACGCCGACCTGCTGCCCTGAGCCGCGCCCGCTGCGACCCGTGGACGGTCCGTAGCTGCGACTTCCAGCCGCAATCCACTTCCATGCGCGTGGCAACTCTTGGCCGATCCGCCATACCGCCCCCCCTAACAAAAAAGCGACCCCACCAAAGGCGGGGTCGCGGGTTGGAAAACGGATTCCAAGGCGGGCCTGTTCAGAGGCCTTTTTTCGAGAGCCGGGTGCCGGGAGTAGCACCTTGGCGAGCCTTGAATTTCGGGTTGGATTTGCAAATGACATAAACCGTGCCCTTGCGTTTCACCACTTGGCAATCGGCATGGCGGCGCTTGGCGGACGACAGGGAAGACAGAACTTTCATGGCAAGGAATGGATAGGAAGGGGGTGAAAAAATCAATTCGGCAGGCGACCGGGGCGCAGAGACTAGCCAGCGAGCTCCGGCTGTAAAGCCATTTTTGCGAAAATCTTCGGATTACTTCACCTTGATGGTGATTTCCTGTTGGGTCTCCGCTTTGATGCCTTTGAAATCCTTGAGTGACTCCAGCGCCTTTTGTGGATCTTTCTGGTCCACACTTTGGAGCTTTTTGATGGCACCCGGAGTTTCCATGACCTTGCCCATAGCTTCTGCGATGCCTGATGCAACTCCTACGCTTGAAAATTTCGGCTTGGTGAAGGATTTTAAGCCAGCCTTTCGCCACCGCCTTTCCGGACACCTCACAACCTGTGCCGAAAGATCAGGGGGGCCGGCAGGTCACCAAAGAGCGGAATCTGCTCCGAAGCTATATCTGAGCCGTCCCGTTCCTGCCAAAAGAATTGCTAACAACCCCCACCTCCTGCTAGGTTTGGCGGTCACGAAACACCACCCTAACCGCCGCCAACCCGCCATGGCCATCATCATCGCCAAAGATAACCCGCCGCAACCACCGGAGGACGAAATCCCCGCCAACCCAAGGTATGTCTGGCTGATCGCCCTTGTCGCGGCGCTCGGAGGGTTGCTGTTTGGCTACGACTGGGTGGTCATCGGCGGCGCGGCAAAATTTTACGAGGCGTTCTTTCACCTGACTGACACCACTGCCAGCCTGTCTGGGGACGCCACGTTTTGGCAGAAGCTGGTGGCCAATGCCATATCGCCGGTTGGCTGGGCGCAAAGTTGCGCGTTGCTCGGCTGTCTGGCAGGGGCGCTGGTGTCCGGGGCGCTCAGCGACCGCTTCGGGCGCAAGCCGATCCTGATCGCCGCCGCCGCGAATTTTGTGATCTCATCGCTCGGCATCGCCTGCGCCGCGTCCTTTCCCGCCTTTGTCGCGTGGCGCATCCTCGGTGGCGTGAGCATCGGCCTCGCTTCTAACATTTCACCCCTGTATATCTCGGAGATTGCCCCGGCGGGCCGCCGCGGCTTGCTGGTGGCCGTCAACCAACTCACCATCGTAATTGGCATTCTCGCCGCGCAGTTGGTCAACTGGCGGATCGCACAGCCCGTTGCGGATGGCATCACTGCCGATGCGTTTGCTCTAACTTGGAATGTGCTCAGCGGCTGGCGCTGGATGTTTGCCGCCTGCGCGGTGCCCTCGCTGCTGTTTTTTCTAACCTCCATGTGGGTGCCGGAAAGCCCGCGCTGGTTGTGCAAGGCTGGTGCGGACGAGCACGCGCGGCGCACGCTCGCAAGCATCGGCGGACCGGCCTACGCTGCCGCCGCGCTGTCCGAGATCAAGGCCACGCTGGTCCACGAGGACAAGCACGTCCGTTTTCGCGAACTCCTTGAGAAGCGCGTGCTGGCCGTGCTGGGGCTCGGCATATTCCTTGCCGTCTTCCAACAATGGTGCGGCATCAACGTCATCTTCAACTACGCGAGCGAAATCTTCACGCAGGCCGGCTTCAACATGAATGATGCGCTGACCGGCATCGTGGCCACCGGCGTGGTGAACCTCGTGTTTGTTTTTGTCGCCCTCTTCACCGTGGACCGCCTCGGCCGCAAGCCGCTGATGTTGTTCGGCGCGGCGGGCCTCGCGGTGATCTATCTCGCGCTCGGCTATTGTTATCATCTCAAGCAGGGAGGCACCGCGGTGTCCCCCATGTTGTTTCTCGCGCTCGTGTTGGCGGCCATCGGCACGTATTCGATGTCGCTGGCACCGGTCGTGTGGGTGCTCATTTCTGAAATCTTCCCTAACCGGATTCGCGGCACCGCCATGTCGGTGGCGGTCGGCTGCCTGTGGATCGCCTGTTTCATCCTGACCTATACCTTCCCGATTCTCAAGACCCTGCTCGGCGTGTCTGTCACATTCTGGATCTATGCCGCCATCTGCGCGCTCGGCTTCATAGTCCTGTGGCTCCGTCTGCCTGAAACCAAGGGCAAAACCTTGGAACAAATAGAAAAGGAGCTGACCGATTAGAGACCCGTCGGGTCGCTCACATCGAACAAACCGAACATCTGAAAGTCTTTCAGGTTCCGGGTATAAAAGGTCTTCACACCGCGGGCGTGGAGGGTGACTGCAACAGTGGCGTCGAAAACAAGGATGCCTTTGCGGTCGGGAAAACGCCGCAACAGGTCCATGACTCGCGGCCACAGCTTGGCATCATACGCACAATGCGCCGCCGCCCCTTGGTCACGGATTTGCTCAACCAAGCGGGTGGCTTGGCCAGTCGATAGCGGACGACTGAACACCGAAGGATTCCTGAGTGCCCGATAAAGCTCGAAAAGCGTCTGGTCGGCGATGATCCAGGACTGGCGCTCGGTGAGCAGACGCTCGTAAATGGGAAAGGCCCTGACATGCAGCGGCGAAGATTCATCCAACGCGTGGACCAAAAGATTGGTGTCGATGCTGTTCATGGGGTTGGCTCCTCCCGCAGGTAGATCAGGTCCTTGAGAATCTCCGGATCGGTCACCTGGATCCCCAGGTCAAAGGTGGGGACCGGCCCGCTCCATGCCGGTCCCGCCGGCTGGCTGTTGAGCCAGTCTTCAGTGGCACTGCGCACAATTTCACTCATCGGACGGTCTACACGCTTGGCAATATCCCGCAGCTTGCGCATCGAACCTGCCGGAAAAAGAACTTGGAGCTTTTCCATGGCTCCATGCTATCCATGGAGTTATGACTTGTCAAAATGTTTTTTCCGGTCCTCAGTCATGGGGTTTCCTATGGCAGGCGATCGGCATGGATTGATTGAGGAAATCAATATTGGGCCTGACTGACGTTTAAGTCTGATGTGAGGACCGATTCCCAATAACCATTTCAAGGGCCGATATACCCTAGGGGGATGATGGGGAGAAGACCTCCCGCAAGATGCGGGAGGATGCACGCTGGAAGCGTGCGCCACCCGTGGAAGCGTGCGCCACCCGTGGAAGCGTGCGCCACCCGTGGAAGCGTGCGCCACCCGTGGAAGCGTGCGCCACCCGTGGAAGCGTGCGCCACCCGTGGAAGCGTGCGCCACCCGTGGAAGCGTGCGCCACCCGTGGAAGCGTGCGCCACCCGTGGAAGCGTGCGCCACCCGTGGAAGCGTGCGCCACCCGTGGAAGCGTGCGCCACC
>JBAXOF010000210.1:0-6968 GCA_037133375.1 Verrucomicrobiota bacterium
GCGATGGTGCTCGGCTGGGAACAAGGCGGCAAACTGGGCAACGTGCCGCCGGAGGCATGGGTCCACCCGGGCAAGGTGAAGGATGCCGGCATCGAAGGTCACGCTGGCACGCCCGTGCCACTGGCCACACTAGTGGCTGAGCGCTATCTGGGCTATGGCGGCGAGTGGTATGTTAGAGTGAGTGGTGCCATCGCCAACCCTGGCGATGGCTGGCAGGTCGAGTGGGTTTGGCCGGACGGCCACCTGGACCAAGTGCCCGATATGCAGCGTTTGTGGATGAGCCTAGAACCACTGCAACTCACACTGCGCTTGCGCAACGGCGCGCGCGGCATCGAGGGGCGGCGCGTGCTGGTTATTCCGCGGGAGTTAGAGGCGGCCTCGGTCAACCACGCCGACCAGTTAAAAGGATTTATCGAGTTACTGGAAAAGGAGGACCCTGCCGTATTGCCCGAACCGGCACGTCGCGCAGGCTTCGTGTTGGCCAGCGCATTCCTGCCTCCAACGACGGCGGTACGTTGGGCCGAGGCCTGGCTGATAGTAGCCAAGCCCGCGGCCGGTCCTTGGATAGAGGCGATGGCGCTAGCCATCCGGGAAGCCGCCAAGCGCGACCCCAAGGCCGCGTTAGACCGCTTGCTCGATCTGCCAAAGCCCGCGCGCGAAGCTTTGGGCAGAACAGCTGGTTTGTTAGAGCTGGATCTGCGGGTGTTCGGGCTTAAAGACCCAGTGGTGCCCGGCTTGGCCGCGCGCTTGCGCAAGAACGGCGACAAAGCTCTAGCCAACATGGCGGCGATCCGCTTGGGCGACTACTATCTTCTCAACGGCCGGATCGATGAGGCCACCCGCTGCTTTGCCGAGGCAGTTGCCGATCGCGACGCCGCAGAACGCAAGGCACCGGTGATTGACCGTGCACATTCGCTGGCCATCGAGGAACTGGTCAATGGCAATCACCTCGATGAGGCACGCGCCAAACTCGAATCGTGGGAGCGCCAGCGCCCGGCCGCCAGGCTCGAGGGCGACCAGTTGCTATGGCGGGCCCGGGTGATGTTTCTGGCAGGCGATTGGAATCGCGCCTTGCAGGATTTGGAGACCAGCCTCAAACTGCGACCCGGCTCGCCGGAGGAGATCGACGTGCGCTTCTGGCAGGCCAGGTCACTCTTCGAACTCGACCGCAAGGATGAGGCCCGCAAAATCTGGAACTCCCTGGTGAAAGACTATCCGAAACACGAACGCGCCGAAGCGGCAAAACTATGGGCGGCAAAACCGTAAATGCGTGGCTGCTTCCCGGGGAGCGTCGGCGTCCCGCCGGCTGTGTTAAGCATCCTGCCGAACACTCTTCCGTCTATAGATTGCATGGATTAGACCATTTATTTAAAAGCCAAAGTCCACCCAAATTCAACCCATCCATATCTGATAATCCGTGCAATCCGTGTAATCCGTGGTCAATCATGCTTCGGCCCCGGAATCTGCGGTTCCGGAACATGATTCTAATATTGTTAGGGTTTTTCCTGACATCCCTCACCCGCGCCGATGGCCCCGGCCGCATCTACACCAAACCTCTAACCACAGATGCCGGCATCATCTCCGCCAAGGTGAAAGGTGCCGTCTTGACCCATGCCATCGCCGTCGAGCGCGACCGCACCCGCGTCTATCTCGCCACGCTCGAGGACGCCGGCGCGGGCTTTCGTTTCACCAACTTGCCGGTGGGGCGCTTTGATCTGGTGCTGGTCACCAAGGACAACCGCGTGCTCGAAGGGCTCGCGCTGGGGGCCGCGGCGGTCTTGCCCGAGGACCGCGTGAAGCACCTCCAGGACGGCGTGACCAAGGCGGATTCATTTTTCAACCGCCGCGTCCGCCACCGGACGGGACTTGAGGGTGAGGTCGCGCTGGTCTTCGTCGAGCGCCTTCGCGACGGGCAAATCCTCCGCGGCTCGGGCGAAGAGCTCAATGCCGGACTGCGCCGCTTGGAAATCATCGAGTTGCACGAGGCCGACGATGAATGGCAGATGGTGCGCACACGCCATCTTTATCGCGAGGAAACCCCGCGCCAACAAGGCATCCCGTTTTTCACCCACCGCCACCTGCCCGCGCTGGGCGGCCTGCGCATCGGCACCACCCCGCGCGACCTTGGCACCCTCGATCTAACATCCAGCTGACAACTATGAGCACTCCGAAATGTTTGAAAATCATCGCCGGCACGGCACAGGGCAACACCATCCAGCTAGCCTCGTCCCCGGTCACCCTGGGCCGCTCCGACGACAACAACGTCATTCTATCACCTGAATCCGCGGCGTCGCGCCACCATGCGGAGTTTAGCGAAGATGACGGCGTGTGGTCGGTACGCGACCTCGGCAGCATGAACGGGACCTTCGTCAACGGCGAACGCATCGAGTGGCCGCGTGTGTTGCGCCTCGGCGACAAGATCAAGATCGCCGGAGAAGTGCTGGTTTTCGCGGATGATACCGACGATGGCTCCCCAACATTCCCGCCGCCGATCCTTCAAGAAGCGGCCCAGCGCAAATCCGGGACGTCCACTGTGATTCTGGATAGTGGCGCGGGCCTCCCGTCCAATACTGTTAGCATGGCGCCGTCTGATAGGAAAGCAGGCTTTCAGCCTGTGATGGCAGACAGCGCGTCCTGCCTGTCCGCCAATGCAACGACAGGCCGCAAGCCCGTCGACCATGACAGGCAGGATGCCTGTCCTCCTGCTGAACTGGCGGAGGAAACCGCCGCCCAACTGCGCATCCTGGTCCCGCGCTTGGAAGGCGTGGTGGCCGAGATCGGCAAGGCCATCGTCGGCCAAAAGGAAATCCTCCACAGCCTGATGTTGGCGCTCATGTCGCGCGGCCACGTGCTCATGATCGGCCTGCCCGGCCTGGCCAAAACCCTGATGATCCGCACCCTCGCCGAAGTGCTCGACCTGCGCTTCCGGCGCATCCAGTTCACCCCGGACCTGATGCCCACCGATATCACCGGCACCGATGTGCTGGAAGTGGACGAGGTCAGCGGCCGCAAGAACTACCGCTTCATCCGCGGGCCCGTGTTCACTAACATTTTGTTAGCAGACGAGATCAACCGCACGCCGCCCAAGACCCAGGCAGCCTTGTTAGAAGCGATGCAGAAGTCACATGTCACAGCCGCCGGCGAGACCTATCCGCTAGCCCCGCCGTTCTTCGTGCTGGCCACCCAGAACCCGCTCGAACAGGAGGGCACCTATCCCCTCCCCGAGGCCCAACTCGACCGCTTCATGTTCAGCCTGCGCGTCAATTACCCGAGCGAGGCCGAGGAAGAGAAAATCGCCGAAAGCACCACTTCGGACCGCTCGATCACGCTCAACAAACGCATGAGCGGCGAGGAAATCCTCCTCCTCCAGAAACTCGTTAGACGCGTCCCGGTTTCCGAGCATGTGGTGAAATACGCCACCCGCCTGGCGCGGGCCACCCGCCCCGCCGACCCGCGGGCGCCCGAGGCGGTGAAGAAGTGGGTCCACTGTGGTGCTGGGCCGCGTGCGACCCAATACCTGTTGTTAGCCGCCAAGGCGGGCGCGGTCATGCGCGGCAGCTTGGTGGTCAATTGCAACGACGTGCGGTTGGCGGCTTTCCCGGTGTTGCGCCACCGGATGTTCACCAACTTTGCCGCCGATTCCGAAGGCGTCGACGTCGATGACATCATCGCCAAGGTGCTCAAGGAAGTCCAAGAACCCGGCGAACAGGACTATCAGAAGTAGACCGCACAGTCCCCTGTGCGGTCTTCAGTTAAAGATCAGTCCTTGGTTTAGACGCCACGCGGACATACGCACCTGTTCGGACAAAGAAAACCACTGAAATACTGAACGCCACTGAGACCACTGAATGAATTCAGATACCTATCCCCATCCTCAATGCCCAACATGCAAAACAACCACGCTGGTCTGAGCCCTCAAATCAACTTTTTTTGTCCGCCCCCCCTGTCCCCACTGTGGCAAAATTCTACAATTCCTGCCTTGGCAGGCTAACAAACCCAGTGCAACCTGCACGCATGCCGCGCATTCTCATCACCTTGGGCGACCCCGCAGGCATCGGCCCGGAAACCATCGACTTGGCCCTCGCCTCAGGCAATTTGCCCGCAGGCTTTGATTTTGAAATCCTTGGCGACCGCCGGGCCGGCTCCCTAGGAAGGCCCGACGCACGGTCCGCCAAATCCGCCCTTGAGGCACTCGAAGCAGCAGCAGACCGGCTAAAAAACAACACTGCGCACGCCGTGGTCACCGGCCCGGTATCAAAAGAACGCTTGCAAGCCATCGGGTTCCCATTCCCCGGACAAACCGAGTTTTTTGCCGCAGCCTTCGGCGTGCATGACTACGGCATGCTGCTCACCGGGGCCACCCTCAGCGTCGGCCTTGCCACCATCCATGAGCCGCTCGCCAATGTCCCCGACTTGCTCACACCCGAGCGCATCGTGCGCATCGGCCTGCTCACCGCCGGCTTTCTCACCCGCCGCGGCCACCCCCAACCGCGCATCGCGGTGGCCGGACTCAACCCGCACGCCGGTGAACACGGTGCCTTCGGCGACGAGGAATCGCGCATCATCATTCCCGCCATCGACCAACTCAACCGCCACTTGCCAGGCGTCTTCTCGGGGCCTGCGGTGCCCGATGCCATTTTCCGCGAGGCCGCCCGCGGTGCCTACGACGCGGTCATCGCCATGTATCACGACCAGGGATTGATTCCGCTTAAATTGTTAGATTTTGACACCGCGGTGAACGTCACCCTCGGCCTGCCCAAGCCGCGCACCAGTCCCGACCACGGCACCGCCTTTGCCATCGCCGGCAAAGGCCAGGCCAACCCCGCGTCGATGCTGGCGGCCATCCGCCTCGCCTGCGAACTCGCGCAGACCTGAGCAATCCCACTTTCAAACTTCGCGGAGTTCGTCTATACTCCTGCCAGCCCATGACCCGCCACGCGTTATTGTTCGCCCTCACCGCTGCACTTTGCCCCGCCGCCGATGAGCTCGTAGCCGTTGAGCCGCCCACCACAGCCGCGGTGGGAAACGCTACCATCCCCGATGATGGCATCCGGGTTTCGGTTCTTGGCTACCATGATTTTTCCGAAAAGGAACCCGAGACCGCGATGCGGATGCACACCTCGAAGTTCCGCAAGCAAATGGAGTCCCTCCGCCAACTCGGCATCACCGCCATTTCCCTTGATGACTTCCTCGCCTGGAAACGTGGCGAGAAGGCCATCCCGGAAAAATCCGTGCTCATCACCCTCGATGACGGCTGGAAGTCGGTTTACACCGATGCCCTGCCCATCCTCACAGAGTTGGGTTATCCGTTCACTCTCTATCTGTATAAAAACTATATCGATGGGGGCAAGAAGGCCCTGACTACCGACATGATCAATGAAATGCTCACGCAGGGAGCATCCCTCGGCAGCCACTCGGTGAGCCATCCGTATCCGGCCGTCTTCCGGTCCCAACGCAAGAAAGGTGAGCACGCCTACGACGCATTCCTGCGCAAGGAAATGGGGGAATCCAAACGTTTCATCGAATCCAAATTCCCATCCAAAATTACCACCTACGCCTTTCCCGGCGGCTTCATCACCGAGGAAATGTTGCCGCTCGCCGATGAATTCGGCTACTCCTCTCTGTTCACCGTGCTGCCGGGGAAAGTCAAACGCTCCACCCCCGACAAGCGCCTTCCCCGCTATATGATTCTGGGCAATTGTGACAAAATCTTCGAGACCGCCACCTCCTTCCACGAGTCTCAAAATGCCCCCGCGCCCCTCAGCGGCGCCATTGTCCAACTCATCCAAAGCACTCCCTATCCCGTCACCCCGGAAGCCGGATCTATCATCAATACCCGCCTTCCTCTCATCTCCGCCAACCTCGCCAGTCTCCTTGACTTCGATCCCAAGTCACTGGTTATGAAAGTTTCCGGCTTCGGCGAGGTGCCCGCCAAATTCGATGACGTCACCCATATTATGTCCTGGCAGGTCACCCGCCGTCTCCGCCAGCCAGCCTGTCAGGTCTCTATCACTTGGCTCGATGCCAAAGGCAAAGCTGCGGAAACCCCGCTCCGCTGGGCCTTTCAAATCGACCGCGAAGCCGCTTACATTCCGGATAATAACTTCTAACCACCACCACCCCATGTTCTCCTCTCTCGCCGACAGCCTCGACAAGACCTTCCGCAACCTCCGCGGCGTAGGCCGCATCTCCGAAAAAAACATCGCCGACGCCCTGCGCGATATCCGCATCGCCATGCTCGAAGCCGATGTCGAGTTCAGCGTGGCCAAGGACTTCATCGGACGCGTCCAAACCAAAGCCCTCGGTGAAGATGTCCTCAAATCGATCAAACCCGGCGAGCAAATCGTCAAAATCTTCCGTGACGAACTCGCCGCGCTGCTCGGCGGCGACCAAGCGCCGCTCGATCTCAACCCACCCGCCCACATTCTTATCTGCGGCCTCAATGGTGCCGGCAAAACCACCACTGCGGCCAAACTCGCCAACCGCCTCAAAAAGGAAGGTCGCCGTCCACTCCTCATCGCCTGCGACCTCTATCGCCCGGCTGCCATCGACCAACTCGCCACCCTTGCCCGACAAATCGACGTCCCCTGCTATACGCCGTCCGCCTCGGAGACCGACGTCGTCAAAGTTGCCAAGGACGCCTTGACCTGGGCCGAATCCCAACACGGCACCGTAATCATCTTTGATACTGCGGGTCGCCAGGAAATCGACCAACGTCTCATAGCGGAACTCAAGCGCCTCAGCGAGTTCCTCAAACCCAAGGAAACCCTCCTCGTCGCCGACTCCGCCACCGGCCAGCAAGCCGTCTCCGTAGCCAAGCACTTCGATGCCGCCGTCGGCATCACCGGCATCGTTCTAACAAAGCTGGACGGCGACGCCCGCGGCGGTGCGGCCCTCTCCATGCGCGCCGTAACCGGCAAGCCGATCAAATTCGCCGGCGAAGGCGAAAAGCTCGACCAACTCTTTGA
>JBAXOF010000211.1:0-6937 GCA_037133375.1 Verrucomicrobiota bacterium
GCCGATCGGTTTGAAGGACACGGATCTGTCTAACAACACGGCCACGGACACGGACACCGCGACTCCCGAGGCGGATCTAACCATCACCAAGACCGACAACACGGCCACCTACATTCCCGGCACCCCCACGACCTACACGATTGTGGTCGGCAACAAGGGACCCGGCCTGGTGAACGGTGCGGCGGTGTCGGACGTGTTCCCGGCGGGGGTGACCAGTGTGAAGTGGAATGCGGTGGCCTCGGCTGGTGCAAGCGTGTCGTCGGACAACGGCACGGGCGACATCACCGGCGCGGTCAGCCTGTTGCCGGGTGAGTCGGTGACTTACACGGCGGTGGTGCAGATAGCGCCCTCGGCCACAGGCAACCTGATCAACACGGCAACGGTCACTCCGCCGATCGGTTTGAAGGACACGGATCTGTCTAACAACACGGCCACGGACACGGACGCCGCGACCCCGGAGGCGGATCTAACCATCACCAAGACGGTTGACAAGGACAAGCCGCTGGTTGGTTCGCAAGTCGTCTTCACCCTCACCGCCACCAACCACGGTCCGTCGGCCGCCACCGGCGTGAATGTCACCGAGGCCCTGCCCGGCGGCTATCAGTTTGTTAGTGCCAATCCGTCCGCAGCCTACAACGCCGGCGTTTGGACCATCGGTAGTCTCGCCAAGAACGCGAGCGTTTCACTCCAAATCACCGCCAAGGTCAATGCTGCCGGAGATTATCTCAACGTCGCGACCATCACCGGCACCGAGCAGGACCCGGATCAATCTAACAACTCGGCAGAGCGACCGACCGTGCCGGTTCCGCTTGGTTCAATCACAGGTTTTGTCCTTGCTGACACTAACAACGACGGTATTGGCGAAATCGGCATTCCCGGCGTGACCCTGACATTGGTTGACAGTGTTGGCAGTCCGGTGGACGGTGATCCCACCAACTCAGGCGTGCAACCGATCACCGCCATCACCACTGACAATGGACGTTACGGCTTCGGCAATATTCCGCCTGGCACCTACGGCGTGCATGAAACCCAGCCGCCCGGCTATCTCAGCGTGTCCGACACCGACGGTGGAGATCCTAATGAAATTAGCCCGATCACCGTCAATTCCGGTGGCACAACCTCCGGCCAGAACTTTATCGAGGAACAACCCGGCTCCATCGCTGGCCACCTCTATATTGACCCCAACGGCAATTCCACCCAAGATAGTGGCGAACCCAACCTCGTAGGCGTCGACGTAATCATCACCGATTCGAGTGGTATCAAGCACACCGTCACCAGCGATGCGTCAGGCAACTGGTCTCTCAGCGTGCCGCCTGGTTCTACTCACGCCGATATTGATGAAACCGGCGCGCAATTTCCAACCGGCACCTACGAGGGAACGTCTTACCCCTATGTCCAAACTGAAGGCACCAATCCGACCACCGTGGTGGTGGTCGCCGGAATGCCTCCGCCAATCAACAACGCCGGGTTTCATGATCCACATTGGACCGACCCCGCGTCGGTGGGCAGCATCGGCAACCTTGTGTGGTTCGATACGAACCACGACGGCCTAGCGGATCCCGGAGAACCCGGCCTGCCTGGTATCAGGGTGGAACTCTACAAATCGACCCGGATAGCCGGTGTGGACTCGCCAGAGGCTTCCACCGTTACCAACGCGATCGGCATATACCTCTTTTCCAATGTGGTGCCTGGCGACTATATGGTGTATTTGCCCACTGCGCCGGACTTCCCGCCCGGCGTGTGCATTCAGCAAAACTCTAACGATGACCACATCGACAATGACAACAATGGCAGCCAACTGATGTTTGGTGGGCCGGTGAACAGTCCGCTTATTCACATCGGATGGGCCGAGAGCAATATGACCATCGACTTCGGCTTCACCTGTTACGGCACCTGGCAGGAGTGGCAAGTCCTCAACCCGCTTGACGGGAATAATCATCCAGGCGACGACCCGGATGGCGACGGCTACGACAACCTCAGTGAGTATGCATTTCGTCAACCAGCGGGCAGCGGCACTGGGATGCTATTGAGCATCAAGCCTTCCATGACAACGCTTGGTGCTATTGAAGGCACCTTCACCCGGCCGACAGGCGCGACGGCCAACGTTACCTACTACCTCGAGTATAGCCAAGGGCTCGGCAATCCCACAACCTGGATCTCCATTCCACTGACTTCCATCAGCGCCAGAAACATGGTCGTCACCCCCGTCAGTCCCTGCACGGAATCCGTCACCATCCGCAACTTCGAGGCACGCAAAGGCTTCTTGCGCATCCGCGCCGAACTCGACTCGAATGGCGACCACGTCATCGACCACATCGCCCACACCGAGACGGCAGGTTGGTCGGAAACAGCCTTTGAACTCGGTTGCCGCAGTTACAATAATCCCTACCTGCGCAGCGCCGCCTTTAGCGGCACCGTGGATAGTGACGGGGTTAGTGGCCAAACGCTCCAATTTAACCGGAGCGCGGGCTCCGTGGACCTTGCCACCGTGTTGCCGCCCGGGGCTGCCTATTACCTTGAAGTGACTTCGGGCGATAATGAGGGCCAACGTTTCGACGTGGTCTCCGCCGTCGGCAGCGCGGTAACCCTCGCCGCGGCCAGCGACCTTGGCACCGGCGCTCCTCCGTTCAACACGCGCACCGGCGCTTTGTCAGCGAGTCTCGCCGGCGACCCAGTGGTCATCCGCCGCCATTGGACGCTGGGCGAGCTGTTCCCGGTCGGCAGATTCTTTGCCGCAGGAGAAATTACGGCCGCCGACCAAGTGCAAACCTATGCCAACGGCACCTGGACCACTTATTGGCTCTTCACCAATGGTGGGTTGCCCAAGTGGGTCAAGGATGGCGACGGCGCGCTGGCCGATCAAGCCGCCACAGTGCTGGCCCCCGGTCAGGGCATGTTTGTCACCAAGTGCAGTATTGGCACCACGCTCGTCGCCTTCGGTGAAGTGCGCGAAAATAAATTCATCCTGCCACTTCGCGCCGGTGCCAACCTGGTGGGCGGAGGTTTTCCGAGCAATCAATCCGCCACCGGCACCGGCTCCCGTGAAATGGATTTGGCGCATGGCTTCAGGGGGGGGCTACTCCCCTCAACTACCGACCTGGTCTCGGTCTGGAAGGGCGATTCGACCGCGGGAGCCACTGGCTACGATGACTATTTCCCCTATCAGACAACCACTCCAACCCCTCTGTGCAAGTGGGTGAAGGTGGGGGACGCCACCCTCGCCCCGCAGGATAGCGAGCTTCTCTTCCTTGGCGATTGCAGCGTTTTCATCTCTACGCAAAATACCCTCCAGGCCTACACCCTTCCCTGTCCATGGCTTGTGTCGGAATCCTCCACCACTACCACCCCATGGTCACAATGGCAGGCCACCGAGTTCGCCGGAGAGCCGCTCAACGGTCCGCTCGATGACCCGGATCACGATGGCACGCCGAATTTGTTGGAATTTGCGTTTGGCACGCCGCCCAGGGCGGTCGGTGCGCCGACCGCGACGCCGGTGGAGATTGTGACGATCACCGGGCAACGGTTCTTGCAGATGACCATTCCACGCCGGAACGATCATCCAGCAACGTTAAACGTGATGGTGTCCTCTGATCTAATAAATTGGGACGCGGGTCCGGCGTTCACCGTGGAGGTGTCTAACACTCCTGCGGCACTGGTGGTGCGGGATCTCACCCCGCTCAGTCCCGGCGTGCCACAGCGCTTCATGCGGCTCAAAGCGGAGTTGCCAGCCCCCTGAGCCGGCATTATTGCGATTGAGTATTGCCCTGCGCGGCGAGGACGGGTATATCTGGCGCATGGACTTCAACACATTGAGCCGCTGGGCGGATGAGGAGGTGAAGGCATTGGTGAAAATTCTGCCGCCGGACGTGCGGGCGGCGGCGCAGCGCTGCACTATCAGTTATGAATCGCGTCCCGGACTGAATCCATTCGATGGCGAACTTGAAGGCAATGAACTCGGTTTGTTTGAAGGCACATGTTTGCTCGATGAACCGGCACCGGACGAGATTCCCAGAATCCGGCTGTTCTTGGAAAACCTGTGGGAATGGGTGGAGGAGGATGAACAAGACTATCGCGACGAAGTGGGAACCACCCTGCTCCACGAACTCGGTCACTATCTGGGTTGGGATGAGGACGAGGTGGCGGATCGCGGGCTGGAGTGAGATGTCATTCCGGATTCAAAGAACAACGTAAACTCGTGGCGGTTGTATGTCAGGTGGGTTTGCGCTAACAGACGCAGACCGCCTGCGGCAGCACGCCCGATAACCGATGCGCACAGGTCTTGGATGCCCTCCAGCGTGTCAACCCCGGCGGTCTTGAGCGTGAAGGTGACCAAACCACCAGGTTGCAGGTGCTTTGTCAGGCGCAGCACCGCTTCGATCGAGTTGCGGGCATCGCCATTCATGTCGGATAGAATCGCGGCGTAACGGGTGCCGTCCCGCGGCGTGAATGTGGCGGCGTCCCCGCAAACAAATGTCAGATCTAGCGAATTAGCGAGCCGGGCGTCGAGCGGGGCGCGATCCACGGCGGTGACGCGGTAGCCTCTGGCCAGCAACTCGGAGGTCATGCCGCCCGGGCTGGCGCCAAGTTCCAGCCAGTGGGATGGTGCGGGTGGCGGTGGCCGGTGGAGGCACAGGTAATGGAGGGCTTCGGCAAGCTTGGCACCGGCGCGGCTGATGGTGGTGGCGGTGTTCTGGCTGATGAATCTGGTGCCGCCAGGATAGAATCCGTTAGAGAGCTTCGGACTTTGCATGCCGCAAAACAGCCCCTCCTTGCCTAGCAGGCAGAACAACGTCGCCGCGTCCGGGTCTTGCTCTTCCACCTCGGGCCGTGGCTGGGCAGACGGCGGAAAAAGTTGCAATGCCCGCCCGCGCAGGTTGGAGGCGAGTTTTTTGTAGTAGGAATCACGCGCGCCCGGGCTAAGCAGGCCGACGAGCAGGGTTTGCGGCTGATCGGCGGCAAATTTTCGCGCCAGCGCTTGAGCGGCCTTTTCCACAAACCCCGCCATGTCGCGCGGGCAACAGGGCCAGTTGTGATGGACTGGCTGATTCCATCTAACAAACCTGGCGATCTCAGTCCGCCGCAGGGCCGCCGGATCGGCAGGGCGGATCAGGAAATACTCCTCGCCCAGTTTGGTGCTGAATGGGGAGTTGAGGCGGCGGATGATATCCGGGACGGCATTCTCAAAGGTATTGGAGATGCGGATCAACCACGATGAGGCGGGAGCGGGCACGGCGGCGGGATTCAATAGGGATGGGGACGAGGTCGGTTGCAAAATGAAAGGGAGTGGCGAGGCAGGTGCGCTGAACAATGGCGTTCGCGGACAAAGTGTAGCTGCTGCAGCCGGTGGTGCCAACTGTGTTTGATGTTGGATGTTGGCGTGCCTGGCAACGTAGGACCAAGGTCCAATACCAATGTGTCGGTCACGGGTTGACAGCCGCCGCTCCGGTGGGAAAATGCCGCTGTGCCAGCTGCCCGTTACCAGCGCTCAATCTTGCCCCCCCCCCATGACAATGACCAGAAAGACTCTAATTGCAGTTGTGTTGACACTCGTCCCGCTCGGGGTCACTGATGCCGCGTTGACGGTCCTAGTATCGCCCAATGACATTCAATCGGCCCAAGCCAGCGGCATTATTGGCGTAACACCGCTGCAGATTTTCACGGAAACCTTCAATAGCCACCCAACCGGCGGCATCAATGGTTACTATTCAACGACCATCGGCGTCACCTACAGCACGACGTCCTCAAAAGACGTGATAAAAGGCAATGACCAATACGGAGGCTACCATGAGGAGAATTACCTCGGCGTCACTGCGAATTCATCGGTCACTCTCACGCTTGCCGCCCCGGCGCAATACTTCGGGTTTTACTTTACCGCCGGGGATCCATACAACTCTATCAAGGTGATGAGTGGGCTCACCACCCTTATGGACTTCAGCACCGCCACCTTGATTAACATGCTGCCCAAGGGCAGTGGCAGTCATATCACTGCGATCAACGGCAACCAATATGCCACCGATGATTATTACGGACAGCCCACCTCAAACTTGAATTCTTCCGAACCCTACGCCTACCTGCACTTCGTGGCGTTCGGAGGCACTACTTTTGACCAACTCATCCTGAGCCAAGGTAGCAAATTCATCTTTGAGAATGACAATCACAGCATTCTAACCGCAACGCCGGTTATTCCAGGGTCGCTGGTCTATGTGGAAGGATCTGCCATTCCTGAAGCGTCTTCCTGGTGTATGGTTCTTAGCGCGTTGGGCGGCTCGCTGTTAGTCCGCCGGCGGCATTGAATGACCGCAGACGCAGATAGCTGCGGTGTTATGGTGAGTGGATGCCGGCTCAGCCAATTCGACTGAAAATTCGGGTTGCTAGGCGGTGCGCAATAGGCTAGGTAATTCACACGACACCTGTCAGCGGGTGTCGCCAATCTGACAAACACGCCAATGAAGACCAAAGACACGCGCAAAGAAACCAAGAAGATGCCAACCAAGACGGCCAAGGAAAAGAAGCTCGCCAAGCAGGCGAAGAGAGACAGCAGGTGAATTCCCTTACGGCTTGGATTTGCGGTTTTTCGAGTAATGCCGGGACAGTCCGGTGACGACGGCGTCGGCGTATTCACGGAAGATCGAGGGGTGGGGCTTGCCGGCGATCTGGCGCAATCCGTCATAATCGCCCGCCAGGATGCGGGCGTAATCGGTGGCGGAGTTCATGACGTAGGGCTCGAGGAAAATCACCGGGCATTGATAGAGACGGTTGGCCAGGAGATTGCGAGCCCAGAGGTAAGGCTGACTGGCGATGGGGCGGGCGTTGTCGGCCGCGGGCGGGTATTGGAATGGTGGCAGGCCGGTGGCGGCGGCCATGGCATCGGCCACGCTGGCACCAACCAGGACCTCTTCCTCATGAGTGTGTTGGAGGAGTCTGTGAAGTAAGGCGA
>JBAXOF010000212.1:0-6920 GCA_037133375.1 Verrucomicrobiota bacterium
TCACCACCTTGTTTGCCTTTGTCACCCTGCCGGTCGAGTTCGATGCCAGCCGCCGCGCGCTGGTGTGGCTCGAATCCAGTGGTCTGACCGCCAACATGGAGCATGAAAAAGCCCAAAATGCCTTGTTTTGGGCCGCCATGACCTATGTCGCCGCGGCCATCGGTTCCCTCGCCCAACTCCTGTATTTCCTGTCGCTGGCCCTTGGCCGCAGAGATTGAGTCGGAGCACTGAGGAGATTTGGGACCAGGACTTGCCAAGTCCCGCGTGCATCGCAGGTAGGGCGGCCGGGCCCGGTCCGCCGACTTATCCGTCCGCATGGGCGGTGCCAAGCTGTCAGCATTACCTCAACCTGCACCGATTCATCCTTTGCCTCCAGCCTTCAGATATAACTGATGACTCACAATCCACTCGGCCACCGCCGGGACCAGCCACGGGTGGGTGATGTCGCCTTGGGCGAAGGCCTCGCGGATGGCCGTAGCTGATGCCGGATGGCTGCCGGCAAGCGCGTGCATCAGGTATCCGTCGCGTGGCGGCAGTGGGTCCCCGCGGGAAAACACAATGAACTCAACGCAAGCCGCCAGACGCTCCGGATGCCGCCATTGTGGCAGCGCCTCCCATTGGTCGCCGCCCATGATCCAGAACAAGCGCGCCGCAGGAAATCTAACATGCGCCGCTTCAGCCGTCGCGTAGGAAAATGACGACCCGGCGCTTCGCACCTCGCAATCATCCACCACCGCCCACGGCAAGCCCGCCGTGGCACGCCGCAACATTTCCAACCGAGCGCCTGCCGGGGTGGGCTCTTGCGCTGCCTTGAGCGGCGAAATCCGGCATGGCAGAAACCGCACCTCATCCAACTCCAATGCTTGCTGGGCCAACCGCGCGATGTGCACATGCCCGAGATGGACCGGATCAAAGGTCCCGCCAAACAATGCGATTTTCCTGGGGGCAAACATGACTGCGGCTCCTTGCCTGCCACTATCCGTGGCCAATGCCGTGCCTGCGGTCAAGTCCAGCTTGCGGTTTTCACACCACCGCCCGGTCGTTCCGGCTTCATCAATCACACGCTGACCGTGGTGGGCCCGTAATTCCAGATTTCCTCGGATTTCCCCGGATTGACACGCCTGCCATCCTAAGGCAGCCTGATGTCGCACCTCATAATTCCATCATCTTATGGCCTACGATCTCATTGTCATTGGTGGCGGGCCGGCCGGCTATGTCGCCGCCATTCGCGCCGCCCAACTCGGAAAAAATGTCGCTTGTATTGAGGCCGACCGTGCGGGCGGCACCTGTCTGAATTGGGGCTGTATTCCGACCAAGGCGCTGTTGAAGAATGCCGAATTGTATCAGACACTCACCCACAAGGCGGCGGAGTTCGGGCTGAAGATCGACGGGCTGACTTACGACTGGTCGGTGGTGGTGGGGCGTTCCCGCAAGGTTTCTAGCCGCTTGGCCGGGGGCATCGAGTTTCTCTTCAAGAAAAACAAGATCGATTATATCAACGGTGTGGGTGCGCTTGAAGGTGCGGGTAAAGTTAGCGTCACTGCGGCGGATGGTCGCAACCAAGTGCTCGAAGCCCAACATATTCTCATCGCGACCGGTTGCAAGTCCCGCGGCTTGCCATTGTTACCCTTCAACGGGTCATCGGTGATTGGTTCGAAGGAGGCGATGGTGCTCGCCAACCAGCCCAAGGACATGATCATTATTGGTGCCGGTGCCATCGGCGTCGAGTTCGCCTATATCTACAACGCCTTTGGCACCAAGGTAACCTTGGTGGAGATGCTGCCGCGCATCCTGCCGGTCGAGGATGACGAAATTAGCGAGGTTCTCGAAAAATCCCTGCTCAAACAAGGCATCCGCTGCCTGCCAAATACCAAGGTCGCCGCCGCCACCGACCATGGCAGCCACGTCGAGATTAGCGTCGAGGGACCCAAGGCAACCGGCGTCCTCCATGCCGATGTGTGCTTGGTGGCCATTGGCATCCAACCGGTCCTGCCCGGCGGCATGCAGCCCGCTCTAACCGATCGTGGCTATATCCAAGTTGGTGCGCGTTATGAAACATCGCTGCCCGGCGTCTATGCCGCCGGCGACATCACCGGTCCGCCGTGGCTGGCACACACCGCGTCGTTTGAAGCGGTGCAGGCGGTGGAAGGGCTCTATCGGAACGGCCACACGCCGCGCCAGATCAAAAACTTTCCAGGTTGCACGTATTGTCATCCGCAGGTCGCCTCGGTCGGCAAGACCGAGCGCGACCTCAAGACGGCGGGCATTGAATACAGCGTCGGGAAAATCCCGTTTCTGGCAATTGGCAAGGCGATTGCTGCCGGCGAGTCGGAGGGGTTTGCCAAACTGTTGTTCGGCAAGCGGCATGGCGAGTTGTTAGGCGCGCACATCATCGGTGACAACGCCACCGAACTGATCGCCGAGATGGGTCTGGCGCTCGACCAGGAACTCACCGCCGAGGAAATCCACGCCACCATTCACGCCCATCCGACAATGTCGGAGGTGATTCACGAAGCCGCCCTCGCCGCGGATGGTCACGCCATCCATGTCTAACCCCATGACCCGTCCATGAAACTGAAGTTTTGCGGAGCCGCCGGCACCACCACTGGTTCCCAACATTTGCTGGAAGTCAATGGCAAGCGGATCTTGTTGGATTGCGGTCTCTATCAAGGCAGCCGCAAGCTCGCCTACGGGATCAACTGTTGTTTCCCCCACTACGATCCGGCAGCGGTGGATGCGGTGATTTTATCCCATGCACACATCGACCACAGTGGCAATCTGCCCAACCTGGCCAAGAAAGGCTTCACCGGCAATATCTACGCGACGGATGCGACGCGTGACCTTTGCCAGATCATGCTCGCGGATTCCGCCCGCATCCAGACCGGAGATATTGATTGGCTCAACAAGCACCGCAAGCGCGATGGTCTCGAACCGGTCGCGCCGATCTACAGCGAGAAGGATGCGGAGCACTGTCTGCGCCAGTTTGTCACCGTCGGCTATGACCGGCCGATCTTTGTGGCGGACGGCGTGGCGCTCACCTTCATTGATGCCGGCCACATTCTCGGCAGTGCGCAGGTTTTGTTGGAAGTCAACGATCACGCCGATGGCAAGACCAAGCGCTTCCTGTTTTCCGGCGATGTCGGGCGCGGCCATAATGAAGTGCTGCGCGATCCGGTGCCGGTCAGGGACGTGGATTTCTTGCTGATGGAAAGCACCTACGGCGGCCGCGAGCATGAGGCGCCGCCGGGAGTCGGGGAGTTTTTCGCGGAGGTCATCCGTCAGGCGGTGCGCCGCGGCGGCAAGATTCTTATTCCGGCGTTTGCCGTGGAACGCACCCAACAAATCCTGTTTATCCTCAACGAATTGTTTGAGGGCGGCAAGATCCCCGAAATCCCGGTCTATGTGGACAGCCCGCTGGCGGTCAGCGCCACCGAGATTTACCGCTTACATCCCGAGGCGTTCAATGCCGAGGTTTACGCAACCTTGTTTGAAAAACAAAACCCGTTCGGATTCGAGAATCTAACATTAGTGCGGTCGGTCCGCGGCTCCATGGCTCTCAATGAGCTCAAGGGTGTGGTGATCATCATCTCCGCGTCCGGTATGTGCGAGGCCGGGCGCATCCTCCATCACCTCAAGAACAACATCGGCGACCCGCGCACCACAGTGCTCTTTGTCGGGTATTGCGCGGACAACACCCTGGGCCGCCGCATCTGCGATGGCGAAAAGGAAGTGCCCATCCTCGGCGCACGCTACCAAGTGCGCGCCAAAATCGACAACGTCGACTCCTTCTCCGGCCATGCCGATCATTCTGAGTTGTTAGATTACTTCGACCGCACCACCGGCCCGAAGCAGAAAGTCTGGCTGGTTCATGGCGAGTTGGAGCGCGCGGAAAGCCTCCGCGCGGCCCTCGCCGGACGCCATGGCGGCACGGTGGAACTGGGCGTGCTAGGGACCGAAGTGGAGTTTTGAGCCTCAGGCGCTGCGCGCCGGTTATGGGTTATCAGTTAAGGGTTAGTTACTATTCAGCAGCAAAATCGCGCGGCTTTGGCCGCTGCAAAGTCTGCGGGTGTCACAGGTGGTTGCGATGTGCTAACAGACAAAACCCCCTCTCACCACACCAGCGTGGTTTGATTGAGGAGCGGCGCGGTGACCGGCCAGCGCACTTGCTTGCCATTATCTAACACAGCTTCCAGATAATACTCCAGGGTGCCCTGGGCTTGTGCCGGCAAGGCGACCCGATACGCCTGCCGCGCCCGGTGGGTGGCGGCCACTTGCTTGAACTCGCCCTCACCCAGCGCGCGGTAATGCAGGGTGACTCCGGCGCATTTTTCCCCTGACAGCACAAACGCGCGGATTTCCTGCGGCTCGCCGGCATTCATCCGGGTGTTGGTTGACGCCAAGAAAATTCGCGGCTCCCCGCAGTAAACCGTACCCGGAGTGGCTTCGTCTGGCAAGGGGGTGCCAAGCATATTGGCTATTGCGGCGTCATGCGCGGCGACTATCCGTGTGCGGTTGCCGCTCTCGATGCTGGCGATCGTGCCGACCTCACCGGGTGATTTCGCACACCGCACGAATGCGGCGATCATGGCCTCATAGCTGCGGGCGATTTCCAGGCGCAGTGGCAGGAGCTCCTGCCTGGCGAAATCCCGCTTCTTGCCGACCTCCGCAATGTTGTTAGCCTGGCCGATTTTCGCGGTGAGCCGGTCGGCCAGCACCCAGGTGCGCACGCGCAGGTGGCTGGCCCGGATCTGGTTGAGCCAATAATCAAAGCGCTCAAGATTGCCGGTGCCGTGAATTTGCGGCCGCAGCGCCTCGAGTGCCTGCAGCGGTGCGAAAAACCCGGCGATGCCGGCGTCCGTCGTCTTGGCTCCCCCTTGGATCAACGCGTTGATTCCCAAATGGCCGCCATCAAATTGTTGGATAAGCCGACCGGCCTCGCCACCGGCGTCGCTGCCAAACAAACCACGGCCCCAGTCGGCCCAGAACACATCCACGGTGGGCATCGAATCGGATCTATCAAAATCCCATCCGGCGCGCGCCAGCGCCGAAATGTTAGGCGAGATGGCGGAAGTGCGCCAATGGATGGCCAGCATGCCCTCCGCCCCATAGCGGGAGGCATCGGCTGAATCGGCAAACAAACGTTTCACCCACAGTTGCAGATCCCAACAGGTGCAGCAATGCGCGCCGGCCGTGCCGTCGTCCTCGGCCCAGCCGATGACCCACTTCGGGCGTCCGCTGATGGTGCCGTAATGTTTTTCCACCGGATCGTTGCCCAACCGGGTGTTGATAGAGGAGATCGCCCAATTCTTGGGCGCGCGCTGGTCCATCCATAACGGATTGTCGCGAGTGCCCAGCCGCCAACCGGTGGTGGCCAGGCCAAATGGCGCTTGCACCGCCTTCAATGCGGCTTCGGCCAGTCCCATGTCGCGCTCGACGTTGGCGGTGGTGGTGATTTCCCAACCGCTGCACCCCGGGGCCATGTCCAGCCAGGTTTCCGGCGCGCAGAACCCATAATAGTCCGGCTGCATCTTGCGCATGAGCCGCAAAAATGTCCCTTCATACAAGCGGCGGATGACCGCGGGATCCTCCGGCTTCAGCCCCTTGTCCGCCAGCCTCGTGGCTAACAATTTTGGCACGCCCAGTGGCGACTCGGTGCCCACGCAGGTCTTGATGCCGAGTTGTCTGGCCTGCCCGAACGCCTGCTTCTGCATGTCCCCATAACGGTTGAACATGGCGGCGGCGGCATCCCCGGTCTTGGGCCAGTCCAGACAATCCAACATGAAATCCGGCCCATACTCGTCATTCTCAAACAACAACCCGGCTCCCGCCGCATACTTGCCGGTCGGATAAGGTGTGACATTCCATCCCTTGCGCGTGGTCACCACCCCGGCCTCATAGCCAAACCTAACATCACCGTTGGCGTCCACATCCTCGGGCAGGCCAATCCAGACATTGGCCTCCGGCCCGGACGACGGGTTCCAACTCGGATAGGTGTGAAACCCGATGAAGTTGAGCCGCAGCTTCGCCATTTGCGTCAGCACGTTCTGATAATCCTGGGCATTCCACCAGTCGGGCCCGACGTTGAAATCATGAAACGGCTGCAACCCGCGCAACGCGAAACGCGGCTTGCCGGTTTCATCCGGCGCCGGCCATGCGCCGGTAAGACGCGCGTCCGGCACCACATCCTCATCCAGACCAAACCTAACACCCAGCTTTTCGGCAAAACGATACGCCCCATACAGGGTGCCCAACTCATCGCCACCCACAATCGACCAAACCTTTTTGCCATCCACCGTGCCGGTCTTGAGGATGAATTGCTGCGGCGCAAGCTCCTGCCCGAGACCACCGCCCAACCCGCGATCCTTGCGCGCCACCACAATGCGGTCGCCGTCACCCTGCCCGCGCGCCACCGGCAGCAACGCCCCCGTGCGCAGATAGACGTAGCGCCTGACTTCGTTCGCCGCCAACACCTCCAACGCCGACGCGTCCTGCCGGATGGCAATCGCTGCGGGCACTTGGGAGACGGCTATCTCGGCACTTGCCGCTGCGGAATATATCCCTAAATACAAGAATGGGATTGGCCGCAAAAGAACGCCAAGAACGCCAAGGCAGCGACGTCTGAACCCGAACTCGGAGGTTTGATTTGTCATATCGGTTAGATTAACCACAGATTACACGGATTAGAATAGGTTCCATTTAAAACTTCGGAGAAGTTGCAGACGGTGAGAAAATCCAAACCAAAAAAATCCGTGTAATCCGTGAAATCCGTGGTCTCAAGAACGAATCACGGATTTTAACTACCGTTTTCGGGCTGAACTGGATGAATTTCTGAAGTCTATGCATGGTCATGTGAGGTTCATCCTGTGAGGGGAGGCGGGACGCCTCCCACACGGCCTGCGACGGGACGTCGCAGCTACGGG
>JBAXOF010000213.1:0-6916 GCA_037133375.1 Verrucomicrobiota bacterium
GTGAGGCGGTTTGCCCCCCGCGTGTCGAGCTTGGAATTTTGGAGATCCTCGCCACATAAAGGGACAGAGAAATTATAGCGATGATGACTCCGGCGCGATTTCGCCTGCCACCGCCTGAAACGCCTTCCTTTCCCGGGAAGCCATGATAAACTGCCACCATGAGAACGGAAACCGTTGAAATCCCCGCAGCCGTTCTCTCGTCCGTTGAGACACTGGATGAACTTCAGGACTGGCTCACAGGGCAGAATCCGGTAATCATCGAGGAATTGCGGGTGGCCCGAAAGGAGGACTTGGCCGGCGAATTCAAACCCTTGCAACCCCCATTTCCCCGCCCTCCGGTCCGGTCACCGGCTCTTTCAATGGCCTTCACCCCGAAAGCAAATTCCTAGCAATGGGCGCAGACCACAAAGAAGTGCGGAAGTATTAGCAACGGATCTTATAAATATCACCATGCGAGGACTCTATCGAGGATCTGCCGCTGCATGGCCAATGCGTTAGAGATGCTGTCGCAAGCACCAGCGCGACTCAGCTTCGGCTCAATCAGACGGGCGGCGAATAGGGCTTGGGGTCAGTCCCGCTTTTCGAACATTCGGGCACCGCTTCCACTACACCATGCTCGAAAAGCGGGACCGACCCCTTTGGACATGTGTTAAAAGCCCCTCTTTAACCGATGGTGTTCTATTCCGTAACTGTAAGCCTAATATCGTTGATGCCAGCCCAAGCTGACGCGCCACTAGTCGTTGTATTCATCCTCAGTTTATACAAATAAGTCTGGTCATCAGTGGTGATGGATTGAGGTATACTCAATATGACCCTAACGGTCGATTCCTCGCTGTTTCCTCGGGAGACGGTGGCTAGGACTTGCTCGCCTACATCTGCTCGATATCGAACAATTTGAAAACTTGCGGTTCCTGTATAAATTGAGTTTGGTGCCCTCCAATTGGAAATGACCATACCCTTAAGAGTGATATCAAAGTCCACATTTGATATATTCTTGATTGTGGCCGGAAGAATAGTTTCTGCAGTTCCTAATCCCATCGGAAGGGTTGTCACCATGTTGCCCAAAGATATTGCTAATGTTTGCGGCCTCCAAATTTTACTTTTATCCACCAAGCCAATTGCCAAGTCAGCTACACCGGCTCTCTGCGCAAACGGCACCGCCAGCACCTTCTGTCTTGGGCTTTGAGCGACGCCATCGACGGTGAGTTCCAGCCATTGCTCGGAGCCTCCAGCGAGCGCACTGGATATGGCCGAAGTGGAGGATTTCCCAAGCATCGGGCAGGCCATTGGCGTCGCTATCCGCCGCAGCCGTGGCGACCGGATAGAGCGCCTCGATCAGACCGGGATGATTGAGGGTCGAGCCGCCCTGGGTGGTCACGGTGGCGAAGGCCGCGCCGATGGAGGAGTGATTGTTGAGGGTGCCGCCGGACGAATTGCCGCCACCGGAGTCGATTTCGGCGGGGACCGGGGTGAGCACTGCCAGAAGCGCAAAAAGGACGAGCGGCGTGGGGGTCGAAGGACGTGAGCTCATCGCAGGAAGGACGGAATTCGTCCTTCCTGGTGGACGGGGAGTTGAGAGAGTCGCACGAAGTCGACCGCAACGGCCTTTAGCCACCCCCGAAGAAGTGGCCTGGACATGCGCCACCGCCTCCCCGGCCGTTTGGTCGGTTTGGCGGCAATGGTTTGCGGTCATTGCCAACCGCGTAGTATGAGGTTTATCAGACCTCATCCGCCGGAGCGAACGAATCGAAGCAAGCGATTTGGGGACGAAGTGGCAAGGGGAAAAGCCGGGAAGGTCGATTTATTTTCAAACCTGTCCATGCTGCCCATTTGCAAATGAGGCAATGGACCTCCATTGAAACTGAGGAGTCTTCGCCTCAGACCCAAGATGCAAGATTTGAAGACGCAAGAGGAAGAATTTGATCTAACAACATCATTGGCTTTTCACGAACTTCGGCGTGAGCTCCGTCGAACGATTTAACGGATGAAGAATTAGGGATTGGATGTAAACGGGCCTTGGGAGCAGATCGGGTAAAATCAACCACTGAATGCAGATTCAACTCATTACATAAAGAATCCGTGCAATCGTTCGACTGAGCTCACGCCGAAGTCCGTGTAATCCTCTTCATCCGTGGTAATCTTGTCCCGTCGTTCGCATTCACCCCCGCAACCGGAGGACGCTTCATTTCCCTAAAATGATTTTCTGATTTCCGCCGGCCGAAAAGCCCACTACACTCCCCCGCATGAGCCCGCCCGACATCCGCTGGATCCAACGCTTCGACAACTTCAAGCGAGCCTTTGCACGCCTGCGCGAGGCATCCGGCCTGGCAGAGCAGCGGGGTCTTTCGGATCTGGAGCGGCAGGGGCTGATCCAAGCCTTCGAGTTCACTCATGAGCTGGCGTGGAACACCTTGAAGGATTTCCTCAGCGCCCGCGGTTCGTCTGCGAAACTCTACGGATCACGGGACACCACCCGCGCGGCCTTTGCCGCCGAGCTGATCGAGGACGGCGAGGCATGGATGAAGATGATAGAACATCGCAACGAGTCGTCCCACACCTACAATGACGACGTGGCCGGAAAGATAATGGCGGCGGTGCAGACGCTTTATGTTCCGGCATTTGAAGCCTTTGAGCGGCGGTTTTTGGATCTGGAGAAGGAGGCGTTGGCATGAACCACGGCCTGGCCGAGACCACCGTGGAACGCATCCGGCGAGTACTGGCGCATTATCCCGAAGTGGCAACGGGGATGCTCTATGGTTCGCGTGCCACAGGAACCCATCGCCCCGGCTCGGACATCGATCTCACGCTCTGTGGCAGCAGCCTCGATCATACGCTGTTGACCCGCATCGACAACGAACTGGATGATCTGCTACTACCCTACCAGATAGACCTGTCGCTTTTCGCTGCCTTGACTCAACCCGCTCTGCTCGATCACATCCGGCGCGTCGGTGTGACTTTGTATGAGCGAAGTCCCGCGACGCTGGAAACCCGTCCCGCATGAATACCGCAGCAACCCGCGCCGCGCACATCGATCCCGCCCTCAAGGGGCGGATGGCGCGGTATCCACCGCACTGCGGCCTTCGTCAGGTCCGGTCCGCCGCATGATTCTCGATGGCACTGGCTTGGCCTTGCCCGTTCCATGGGCGGCGTGGCGGGCTCCGCCCCTTCCCGCCGCACTCCACACCATCGCCGCGCATGGGCCGCGCAAGTGTGGAGTGCGTGTGGCAATCTCCAATATACCGTTTTGCCAGAAATCGGGATTCCTTGATTCTGAAAAACTTTGCGGCTTTGCGTCTTTGCGCGAGAAAACTCTTATTCGTGAAATTCGTGTGATTCGTGGTTTAATTCCACCGGTGATTTTCTGAAACCTGACGCACCAAAGAATGGATCCTCCTCCGCGTCGCCGAATGCCACCCCACAGCGGTGTTAGAGGCTCTTCATCGGTGAGCGAGGTGCCAATGAAGCCACCAACGCACGGGCCATCCACGGTCTGATCAGACAGGAGATTGGCTTGCATGTCAAAGAGCGGCTTTCCCAGACATGTTAAGATTTGCACATGGGTACCGATTCCTCCGGCAAGATGAGGTTTTTTCAGCGAGTTTTCCACGCCGATCCAGCGCTGTTGTCACCGGAAAATGATCTGTGATGTCAGCGCTGTTGTGGTTTCCCTAAAACCGTTTGACTTCCGGAAATAAGTAATGGACTATTACCGGATGAAAGTCCTAGACACCTTGACCATCACCGAGAAAGGACAGGCCCAATTCCCGGCAGGTTGGCGCAAGCAGGCAGGTTTGATGCACGGAGGGCCGTGCGATGTCCGCGTGCTGGATGACGGGCGGCAAAGCCTGCTGATTACCCCGCGTCCTCAAAAACGGCGGGGCGCGGTGGGTTTGCTCGCGCATCTGGAAGGCCAGAGCGTCGCCTTTCCCAAGGTGAAACGCCACACCATGCCGTTCAAATGAGCTTCCTGATCGATACCAACCTCATTTCGCAGTGCCATAAGAAACACCTCCCGGCCAAATTCAAGGCATGGCTGCGGAAAAACGAGACTCACAGCTTCATCAGTTCGGTGACGATTGCGGAAATGCGCTACGGGGTGGAACTGGCTGAGGCCACTCTCCAGTCGCTGCTGAGTCAACGCGTCGTTCAAACCGAAGTGGATTTTGCCGAGTCGATTGAGCCGGTGGACACCGCTTGCCTGCTGGAGTGGAAGCGGGTTTTCACGTTCCTAAAATCCATCCGCCGGACATTGCCGTGTGAAGACACCTTGCTGGCGGCGCAATGCCTTGCCAAAGGGCATACGCTGGTGACGGACAACGCCAAACACTTTGAATTGCTTCGGCCGCTCGGTTTGGTGGTGGAAAATCCGCTGGCGTAAATCCGCGAGGACTGACCCGAATGGTCAAGCGTTCACCGCAGAACTGTGAGATTTTCTGATTTCCGCCGGCCGAAAAGCCTCCTACACTCCCCCGCATGAGCCACTTTTTTCGCCGGCTTGGCCCATCCCGCGCTGCTCGAGCACATCCGGCGTGTCGGAGTGACCTTGTATGAGCGAAGTCCCGCGATGCAGGAACCATGTCCATGAACGAAACCGCAACCCGAACCGAGTGCATCGATCCCGTCCTCATGGCGGCGGCCCGGGGTGTGATGCAAGGCAGTAAAATAGGCCGCATGGCAACGCTTGCATTTCTGTTAGCCCTCCTGATCTCCCCCCGCATGGCGGCCGAGCCACCGCAGGCCGCGCCTGCGGTGGCAGGCAAACAATTCATCGTGCTGAACGCGGCGGGTGGTGCGGTATCCACCGCCTACTTTGAAACGGTGCGCCGCGAATTCCCGGCCTCGCGGGCCACGCCCACCCGCGTCGGCATCGCCGGGATTTTTTCCTACTTGCAGGCACCGCCGGAGAAAGTGCGGGCGTCGCTCGGCGAATTTTTGCGGCTGGCGGTGCAATACGACATGCCCGTTGTGGTGCAACTCGATGGCGAACAATGGTGGGAGGGACGGCCGGATTTGTGGAACTGGTGGGATCCGAAGCGCCCCGGGTTCAATCCTAACAACCGGGCCAACGTCGAGTGGAGCGGCTGGGGACCGCAGCATGCGGTGCGCATCGCGTGGCGCAACTGGGGCCAACAAATCCGGGTGTTGCCACCGCCCAACCTGATGAGTCCGGCGTATCGGGCGGCCTGCCACACGGAGATGGGGGCGTTGATCCCGATGATTCTCAGATGGTGGCAAGCGTTGCCACCGGCGCGGCGCGATTTGTTGGTGGGCATCAAACTCGGCTGGGAGAGCTCGGTTGGCGTCAACGCATGGTATTATCCCAACGGCAACGCACTGACCGACCAACCGGCCACCGAGGACCCCAAGACCGGCTTGAAAAACAATGAATTGCCCGCCCGCGGGGTGACGGCCATCGGCTATGCGGCGGCGACCCAGGCGCGGCTGAGGACCAAAGGCGAGTTGACCGAACAAGACCTGGCGGTCATTGCCTGGCGGCATCTGGAGGATTTGTGCCGGGTGGCGTCACAGCTCGGGGTGCCTCGCAACCGCCTGTTCACCCATGGGGCCGCGTGGAAGGATGAGGAGATCCTCTACAATGCAGCGGTCAACCGCTTCAGTTGTCCCGGTTGGAGTTTTTACAAATACGCGAATGATCCGGCCAAGGACGCCGGCGTGCGCAAGGCCCTCGCCCGCAGCGACGCCCCCTGCTGGGCCGCCGTCGAATGGCTCGGCGGCGGTCCCACCGTCGAGGCATGGCGCAAGGCCTTCACCAACACCCTGGCCGACCCGCGCTGCCGGTTTCTTACCATTTACAATTGGGAGAGCATTGAGAAGAATACCGCCGCCTTGCAGGCAATCCGCGACGTTTGCGCCGCACCCGAAGTGAAACCAAAATCATGAACAAGCATCCAATTTTGTTAGCATCCATCCTTCTAACTGCCATGGTCCAGCCCGGCCTGGCGGCGGACTTCACCCGCGCCGCGGACTGTCCCGCGCCCGGCGGCAAGCTGCGCGTTGAAGTGGGCACGGATGCCGGCGGGCATTTGGCGTGGCGTTTGGAAGCCCTGGGCCGGCCGGTCATTGGCATTTCGCAGGCGGGGGTGGTGGTGGCGGGGACCGACAGCGGTGCGGCGGCCACGGTGGGCAAGCCGGCGTTACGCGGCATCGATGAACGCTTTCCGTGGCGCGGCCCGGAAAAGGAACGCCGCCAGCATTGCCAGGTGGCGGAGTTTCCCATCCAAGCCAACGGCCAGACATGGACCTTCGAGGTGCGTGCCTTCGACGATGGCGCCGCCTACCGCTGCCGCATTCCCGGCCAGGGCAAACGCCGCATCAGCGGCGAGACCGCGACATTCGTGCTGCCCGCCGGCGCGATTTGTTGGGCCAACCCTAACACCGGCCCGTATGAGGGCATCCACCTGCGGGCCGAGGTGGAAAAACTCGTGGCCAAGGACGGCATCGGCATGCCTCTAACCATCGAGTTGCCCGGTGGCGGCTATGCGGCCATCACCGAGGCCCAAATCATGGGTTGGAGCGGCATGACGCTGGAGGCCACCGGCAGCACAACGGTGAAAGGATCGTTCCGCGACGATGGCAACGGCTGGGATTTCACCGGTGACATCGTCACCCCGTGGCGCGTGGTCACCGTGGCCGCTGACCTCAATGGCTTGGTCAACGCCCCGCTGGTCGATGCGTTGTGCCCGCCGCCCGATCCGGCGCTTTTCCCGCAAGGCATGGCCACGCCGTGGATCAAGCCCGGCCGCTGTCTGTGGCAGTGGTGGGCGTTTGACGATCCGGGCACCCATTGGTCGAAGCAGATGGACTTTGTCGACAAGGCCGCCGCGCTGGCGTGCGAATACTATCTGGTGGATGAGGGCTGGGAACACACCCGCCAGGAATGGTTCAAGCCCGGCGA
>JBAXOF010000214.1:0-6864 GCA_037133375.1 Verrucomicrobiota bacterium
ATGCGCCTACGTGCGTCCGCGCTCTTCGTAGGCGCGCAGGTGACAGCGCGGGGGGCTGATAGACCGCATTCTCACGAATGCGCCTACGTGCGTCCGCGCTCTGCGTAGGCGCGCTGGTGACAGCGCGGGGGGAGGATAGACCGCATTCTCATGAATGCGCCTACGTGCGTCCGCGCTCTTCGTAGGCGCGCTGGTGACAGCGCGGGGGCTGATAGACCGCATTCTCACGAATGCGCCTACGAGCGGCCGCGCTCTTCGTAGGCGCTGCCGGTTGTCGATAGACGTGATTCCGCACTTGGAATGGCTGGCTGGCAATGGCAGACTCCGGCCATGGAACATTCTAATTCAAACCACTCCGGGCAACGCTTGGTTATCCACGAAACTGGCGCGCCTTTGGAAAAACTCCAGGTGCAAGCGTTCAGCCCGCCCTCACCCGGCGCGGGTCAGGTGCTTGTTAGAATGCTGGCCGCGCCGGTCAATCCCGCCGATCTGAATTTTATTGAAGGCACCTATGGGGTGAAACCGGAATTGCCGGCAACGCCCGGCGTGGAAGGCTGCGGCGTGGTGGAAACCAGTGGCGCGGCGGATTTCCAACCGGGCGACCGGGTGATCTTCCTGCGCCGCGCGGCGACTTGGGCGACGCACACGGTGGTGGCGGCGGACGCGTTGTTCAAATTGCCGCCAACTATCGATCCGTTGCAGGCGGCAATGCTCAAGGTCAATCCGGCCACCGCCTGGCGCCTGCTGCATGGCTTTGGCATACCGCAACAAGGCGACTGGATCGTGCAGAATGCGGGTAACTCGGCGGTCGGCCGCTGTGTGATCCAACTCGCCCGTGACCTGGGGATTCGCACGCTGTCGTTGGTGCGACGACCGGAATTGGTGGACGAACTCCGACTCCTCGGCGGCGATGTGGTTTTGGTGGATGATGAGGCCGGACTGGTGGCGGCCAAGGCGGCGCTCGGCGGAGCGACCGCCGCGCTGGCATTCAATGCGGTGGGCGGCGACAGCGCCTTGCGCCTGATGAACCTGCTGCGCGAAGGTGGCGTGCACATCACGTTTGGCGCGATGGCCAAGCGCCCCCTAACTGTTCCTAACGGGCTGCTCATTTTCCGCGATATCCAACTGCGCGGGCTGTGGGTGACACGCTGGATCGAAAACGCCCCGGATGCGGAAGTGCGTGGCGTGTATGCCGGTCTTGCCGCACGGGTGGCGGCGGGCACGCTGGCGCAACCGGTTGATTCCATCCATCCGCTGGTGGCCTTTCCCACGGCGCTGGCCCGGCTCACCGCCGAAAATCGTGCCGGCAAGGTGTTGTTTGTGCCTTAATCTAAAATAGTCAGCCCCCGCAGGTCGGAAAAATTCCGGGTTGCGAGGGCTGACTGGAGTCATTGGAAAGCGCCGAGGCGGCGCCGTGGATTATTTCTTGGGTGCAGGAGCCGGAGCTGCCGTGCCGCCGCCGAGGGCCACCACGCGGAAGCCGTAGTTCGGCCATTTCGCGCCATACACTTCGTAACGGGTGGAGGACAGCAGATAGGAGTCATTATCGTGCATGAAGAAGGAACCGCCACGCAGACCGACCTTGCCGTTTGCCATGTTTTCGTTGTATTCCCACATGTTGCCGTTCTGGTCGAAGGTGCCACTGGGGCTGGCTGCCGACTTGAAGGCCCCGACTTCGGAGGGGGTATCGCTGTTGATATTGCACTCAGGAGCGCTGCCGCCCTTGATGGCATACGACCAATAGCCTGCACCACCCGGCTTTTCCGCATCGAAGTAAGCGGCCTTATACCATTCGTTTTCGGTGGGGATCGCCCATTTCACCGCTTTATCCGCCGCAAGGGTGGCATGATTCGACGGAGTCACCTGACCCCACTTGATCGTGTAGCTGCCCTTTTCCGTGTCGCCGCTGCCACCGCCGTTGGACAGCCAGTTGCAAAAGCGCACACAGCATTCCCAGTTGACGAAGTTCACCGGCTTGTTGCCCATGCTATCCTTCACGCTGTAGGTGAAGGAGCCGGACTCGCCGCTGCGGAGGATGCCACCGTATTGGTCGCCCATCCGGCCGTCATAGAGTTCATAGGAGTCGCTCTTGGCCACGCCGTTGAGGAACGCGCAATACTGCTCGTTGGTCACTTCGTATTTGCCGATTTTGTATTCGTAGGCGACGGCACCGTAGCCGGTGGAGTCAGCCGCGTTGCCGGGTTTGCCCACGGTAACAGTCGCCATGGGGGCCGCTTGGGTCGCTGCAGAGGCGGCCAAAAGCAACCAGAGGGTCTTCGATTTCGTCGTCATAATCACAATTTGTTTTGGTGTTTCACTGGGCACAGCCCACCGCCGTCGTGGCAGCAAGTCCATGATGTCGGGTTCTACGTGGCAGTTTTTTCAAAACTTTCCAATATTTTTTAGATCCGGCGGGTGCTTGGGGGGCTCCCATACATGAATCAAGGAGGGGCGATCTGAAAGGCCGAGGCACCGCACCACGTAACGGGGCGATGCAATCCTCCCCGTTGTTGTTCCTTGCCATGCTGGCCGCCGCGCTGACGCATCCGTCAGTCATGGCCGCCGCTCCTGACGCCGTGCCGACTTCCCCGGGGCATGCCTTTGCCTGCACCGATTACGTGCAGGGCAAGGTTTTCATCATTTCCAAGGAGGGCAAGATCGAATGGGAGTATCCGGCCCAGAATGCCAACGACCTGGCAGTGATGCCTAACGGCAACCTCCTCTTCAACACCGGTCATGGTGTGCGCGAGGTCACACGGACCAAGGAAATTGTCTTTGACTATCAATCCAAGAGCGAGATCTACACCTGTCAGAGGCTGCCAGACGGCAACACCTTCGTCGGAGAATGCGGTTCCGGGCGCCTCCTCATCCTCAACCCCAAGGCCGAGATCGTGCGCGAAGTGCGCCTGTTGCCCGCGGGCAAGGACGGTGGCCACGCCTACATGCGCTGCGCCAGGGTGTTAGCTAACGGCCATTTCCTTGTCGCGCATTTCGCCGACAAGGTGGTGAAGGAATACGATGCGACGGGCAAGGTGTTGCGGGAGATTTCCGCGGCGGGTGGCCCGCACAGCGTCATCCGCCTGGCCAATGGCAACACCGTCATCTCATGCGGCGACGCGCCGGGTGGCTCACGCGTATTCGAGGTGGACCCGCAGGGACTCACCGTCTGGCAGGTGCAGGGCGACGAAGTGGCCGGCCACAGCTTGAAGTTTCCCACCGGCATCCAGCGTCTACCCAATGGCAATACCCTGATTTGCAACTGGCTTGGCCACGGCCAGTTCGGCAAGTCGCCGCATTTGGTCGAGGTCACCCCGGACAAACGGGCGGTGTGGAGCTTCGCCGATCACAAGGCGGTGCGCACCATCTCCAATGTTGTGTTGCTAGATGAAACCCGCACCCCCGCAGTGAACCCATGACCACCGGTATGACAAGTTTGGATTGGGGCATCATCGCCGCTTACATGATCGGCGTGGTCGGCATCGGCGTGGCCGCAGGCTTCATGCGCAGCCGTGGCACGGAAGGCGGCCATTACTTTCTGGCCGACAACTCGCTGAAGTGGCCGGTCATCGGCCTGGCCATGTTTGCGGCCAACATTTCGACGGTGCATTTGGTGAGTCTGGCACAGTCGGCCTACACCTCGGGCTTGCTTTACGGCAACTTCGAATGGATGGCGGGATTCACCCTGATTCTGTTGTCGTTGTTTTTCGCGCCGCTGTATTTGCGCTCGCGGGTGTCCACATTGCCGGACTATTTGGAACGTCGGTATAACCGCAACTGCCGGGATGTGCTCTCCTTCGTGTCATTGCTTTCCGCGATAGTGATGCACATCGGGGTGGCGCTGTTCACGGCGGCGGCGGTGCTGTGTTTCATCTTTGAAATTCCGGAGACACAAAAAATTCTGGGCCTCAACGCCCTGATGTTTTTCATCATCGCACTCGGTGTCCTGACCGGTATCTATACCGTCATTGGCGGCCTGCTCGCGGTGGTGTGGACGGAAAGTCTGCAGACAATCTTGTTGTTGATAGGCGCGGTCTGCATCACCGTCATCGGCTATCAAGCCGTCGGCGGTTGGGATGCCCTCAATCATCTGCTGGATACGCAGCCGCATCCGTTGTTAGGCAAGGAGGGCGGCCCCGGGCTTTCCACCCAGTCGTTCCTGCACATGGCCCACGGCGCGAATGACAACACAGTGGTGGCCAACGTGCCGTGGTATTCGATCTTGTTAGGTTATCCGGTCATCGGCATTTGGTATTGGTGTTGTGACCAGACCATTGTCCAGCGGGTGCTGGCCGCCAAGGACGAGAAGAACGCGCGGCTGGGTCCGTTGTTTTGCGCGTTCATCAAGATTCTACCGGTGTTTCTGTTCGTGTTACCTGGCGTGATCTGCGTGGCGCTGGTTCAGAAGGGCTATTTTGGTGCCGGCGTGGGTCCGCTCACCTCGAAGGACGCCTATCCGTTCATGATCACCCACCTGTTGCCGGCGGGACTTAAAGGCCTGGTCATTGCCGCCATGCTGGCCGCGGCGATGCAGACCTGCTCGGCGGCATTGAACTCCGCGGCCACGCTCTTCGCCTATGACATTTGGAAACGCTGGAACCCGCAAACCACCGACCACAGCCTGGTGAAAATCGGCCGCTGGACCACCGTGGTCGCCACCATCCTCGCCATCGTGTTATCGCCGCTCTTCGGCCACTACGACACCATCTTCAATGGCCTGATCAAACTCATCTGCTATGTTGCCCCGCCGATCACGGCCGTGTTCCTCGTCGGCGTCTTCTGGAAGCGCGCCGGCGGGCGGGCCGCGTTTCTAACAATGGTTGCGGGTGGCGGCATTGGTGCGCTCGGTTTTTTTCTGGATTTCTTCAAGGACTCTTTCACCACCAAGGAATCCCTCGCCGCCACGCCCGTGTGGCACCTGATTTACGAGGTGCTGCTCAAGGATTTCATGCTCGCTTCATTCGGCATCTTCTGTGTTTGCGTCGGCATCCAGGTCATCGCCTCGTTGCTGCTGCCCGAACCTTTGAAGGATGAGGCGAAAATGTTGGTGTGGGACCATTGGAGCGATCCGCTCAGGGCCAAGTGCGGCACCGGCCTGGCCGATTACCGCGTCATGTCCGCCGCCGTGCTCGTGACCTTCGTCGTGCTGTATGTGATCTTCCGTTAGATGCGCCGCGGCAACTGTCTTGGTAGGCGCGCAATACTGTCAGTTTAGCAGGAGGACAGGCGTCCCGCCTGTCAGGTCCGACGGGCGTCCCGCCTGTCGTTTCATCGGCGGACAGGCGGGACGCGCTGTCTTCCCTGACAGGCGGGACGCCTGTTTTCCGATCAAGAAGCGCTAAACTGCCAGTATTGTGGTAGGCGCGTGCGTGAGAACGCGGGCGGCGAGAGAGCAGTTCTTTTCTGTGGTTCTCTTGGCTCGCACCAACCCAATTCCCCGCGTTCTCACGAACGCGCCCACAATGAAAATTCCACCTCGACGATGTGCCGGCGAGGTGTCTAAGCTCGCGGCGTGCTCCACGATCCTGGTCATTACGAAGCTCCGGCACCGGCCGCGCCGATCCATCTAAACGACGCCGACAAGACGGTGCTGCGCCGGCTCGCCGCCGAGCTTGCCGACATCGCCGCCTTGCCGGTGCACAAGGAAAAAGCGGAGTTGTGGCGTCGTCTCAACGACCGTCAAGCGGTCCGCCCGATGGTCTGGATTAACGAGATTCCCTGGCACGAGATGGATGTCAACGGCGAGCTGACCTTGCAGACAAGCCATCCATTCGCGCAAGACCAGGAACGGGAACTGCGCCGTACGCTTTACCAATGGCGGCACATGCCCTGTGACATGATCGTCAGCGATTTTCTCGCCTGCCCGCTGGCAATCCACAGCACCGACTTCGGCATCATCGAGGACGTGGACATCGTCCGCACCGATGCCGCCAGCGACATCGTCTCCCGCCATTTCCATAAGCAAATCCATGACTTCGCCGACCTCGACAAGATCGAGATGCCGGTGCTTACGCACAACACGCAGGCCACCGAGTTCCGATACCATGCCATGTGCGACCTCTACTCCGACATCATGCCGGTTAGAAAAACCGGCCAGTCCCACATCTGGTTCACGCCCTGGGATTATCTGATCCGCTGGTGGGGCATCGAGGACGCGATGCTCGACATGATCGACCGGCCCGATCTCGTGCATGCCGGCGTCGAGCGGATGGTGGACGCATGGATGGTCGAGCTCGACCAGTTCGTCGCGCTCAACGCGCTGGAGCTCGATACTAACAACACTCGCATTGGTTCCGGCGGCTACGGCTATGTCTCGGATCTGCCCGGCAATGGTTATGATCCGGCCCACGTCATGCCACACAACATGTGGGGTTGCTCGAACGCGCAAATTTTCTCCGAGGTTTCGCCGGACATGCACTGGGAGTTTGCCATGCAGCACGACCTGCGTTGGCTCAGTCGCTGGGGGATGAACTACTACGGTTGCTGTGAGCCGCTCGATGGCAAGGCGGATTTGTTGAAGCAAATCCCCAACCTTCGCAAGGTATCCGTCACACCGTGGTGCAAGACCGCGCGCGCCATCGAGACCCTCGGGCCGCACTGGGTGATGAGCCGCAAGCCCAATCCCGCCATCCTTGCTGAGGATACCTGGCACCCGGACCGCGCCCGCCATGCGCTGCGCGATTTCCTCGAACAAGCGCGCGGTTGCCACGTCGAGTTGATCATGAAGGACATCTCCACTGTCCGTCATCAGCCGCAGCGCCTGTGGGAATGGGCCGCCATCGCCATGCAGGAGGCCGGGGGGTGAGGGGGGCGGCACCGCGTAGGCGCATTCGTTAGAATGCGTCTTGGGTGATGGTACGGCAATGA
>JBAXOF010000215.1:0-6840 GCA_037133375.1 Verrucomicrobiota bacterium
CGCGCCTACGAAGAGCGGATACCTCGTAGGCGCATTCGTGAGAATGCGTCTGGGGTGATGGAGCGTCAATGAACCGTCAGGCATCGCCCTCCCGCGTTGTCACCAACGCGCCTACGAAGAGCGGATACCTCGTAGGCGCATTCGTGAGAATGCGTCTGGGGTGATGGAGCGTCAATGAACCGTCAGGCATCGCCCTCCCGCGTTGTCACCAACGCGCCTACGTGCGCCGGATGATTGGCAATTGCGGAATCGGGCCATTGCTGCTAGCCTGGTGCCCATGGAAATCCGCCACCGCGACCAACAAGTCCCATTCACCACCAAGGACGGCTCAACCATCCGCAGCTTGTTGGACCGGGCCAATGCCCCGGTCGCCAACCAAAGTCTGGCGGAAGCGACACTTCCCGCCGGGGCTGCAACCCAGCGCCACTTTCACCGCTTGAGCGAGGAGTTTTACTATCTGTTGGAAGGACGGGGAATGATGGATGTTGACGGCGAGGTGAGCGAAGTCGGGCCGGGCGACGCGGTGCTCATTCCCGCCGGGGCCTGGCATCAGATCCGCGCACTCGCCCCCCTGCGCTTCCTTTGCTGCTGCGCCCCGCCGTATGCCCATGAAGATACCTGTTTTTGAGGTCACCCCTGCGCGCACCCACCCATGCGTCTTATCGGCCATCGCTTACTGCAGCAGCATCCAGATCGGTTGCGGCCAGATGCCGAAGAGCAGCACCGCGATAGTTAGAACGGCGATGCAGGCCGCACTGATAGGCGGCAGGCTGACCGGCGTGGCATCGGTGGGCAGCGACCACCACATGGCACGTATGACCTTGAAGTAGTAATAAAAACCGGCGGCCGCGGCAATGGTGGCAATGCCGAGCGCCCACCACAGGTGCGCCTCGACGGCCAGATAGAACACGAAGAACTTGCCGATGAAGCCGGCGGTTAGCGGGACTCCGGCAAGTGCCGCAAGCAACACGGTGAGGGCGAGGGCCAGCCGGGGGTTGGTTTTGCCAAGGCCGTTGAAATCGGTGATGTTCTCGCCATCGCGCTGGATGCGCACTTGCGCGAGAACAAAGAACACGCCCAGCGTCATGAGCAGATAGGTGGCGAGATAGAATGAGACCACCTTGGCGGATCCCAGATCGGCGGCGGATGATTTCCATGCGGCCAGCGCCAGCAGCAGAAAGCCGGCGTGGGCAATCGAGGAATAGGCGAGAAGGCGTTTGAAGTTGGTTTGCGGGATGGCGGCAAGATTGCCGAATAGCAAGGTGGCCGCAGCCAGAATGAGCAGCAAGTTGAGCACCGGCTTGCAGGTGAGTTCACTGCCCAGGAAGGGCTCGAGAAAACGCAGCAGCAGGATGAAACCGGCGGCCTTTGAGCCGACTGAGAGAAACGCGGTGGTGGGCGTGGGGGCACCTTGATAGACATCCGGAATCCAGACTTGCATCGGCACCGCACCGATCTTGAAGCCGAGTCCGACCATGACCAGGGCAATGCCGAAGAGCAGCGGCGTGAGTTGCAGTTGCTCGGCGCGCCCATCATGGAGCAACCCGCCGATGACGTCGAGGTTGAGAGTGTGGGTGCTGCCGTAAATCCAGGCAATGCCATACACGAGAAAGCCGGTGCTCAGCGCGCCAAGGATGAGATATTTTACGCCCGCTTCGAGCGACCCGACATTGCGGCGCATGTAAGAAACGAGAATATAAAACGTGATGGTGACCAGTTCGAGGGCAACAAAGGCACCTGCCAGATCGCTGGCGGATGCCAGCCACATCATGCCGGCGCAGGCAAACACCGGCAACGCGTAGTATTCGCCAGTGCCCGCTTCCGAACCGGGTTGATCGGTGAAACGCGCAAGAATCTTCCGGTAGTCCACTGCCATCAACACCACCAGAATCGTGCTAACCAGCGCAAATATCTTATAGAACCGCGCCAGGGTGTCGAAGCTGTAGAAGTTCCATAGCGGCCAATGCGCCCATGCGGCGGCAGGCTTGGCGTCGGGCCCAATGGCAATGCAGGTGAGACCGAGGATGCCGACGAGCCCAATGGCGGCGGCCATGCCAACCCAGCCCTTGTTTTGCGACGGAACGAAGGCTTCAGCCATCAGCAACACAATGCCAAGGGTGACGGTCAGGGCTTCAAGATAGTAGGCGGGCATGATGGAAGAAAATTTTAAATTCTAAATTTTAAATTCTAAATGGAAGAGTAAGAGAAGAGACAGATCCTTGGTTTCGAATTTAGTGCTTTAATTAAGGATGTTGAGGAGCAGGTTCGGATAGAGACCGACGGCGAAGAGGGTGACAATCAGCAGGATGGCTGGGATTCTGTCCGTTAGGGAAATGTCCGGGGCGCTCGCGGTGAGTCCGACCGCCGGACCTTGGAAGATGTTGCGGTAGGCGCGCAGCATATAGACAGCGGAAATGACCACGCCCCAGATCGAGAGGATGCAGGCGATTTGCACGGGACCGAGACCGCCGGTGCCGTTGTATGACTTGAAGGCGGACAGGAAGACGAGTACCTCCCCGGCGAAATTGGCCAAGCCCGGCAGACCGATGGAGGCCATTGCCGCAATCCCGAACATGAACGCCAGCGCCGGTGTGGCTTTGGCCAGCCCCCCGAGATCGGCCAGATCAATCGAGCCGGTGCTGCGCTCGATGCGGTCGGCCAGACCGAACAACAGGGCGATGGAAATGCCGTGGGCAAACATCAGGACGATGGCGGCGGACCTGGCCAGCGGATTGTCCGGCATGGCAATGAGCGCCGCTATCGCTAGGAAGATATATCCCATGTGCATCACCGAGGAATTGCCCAACAGCAGATCCAGCCGCTTCTGGGAAACAGTGACGTAGCCGACCCACAGGATGTTGCCTAACAAAAGTATCAGAAGCGGGTTGAGCCAAACCTGCAGGCCATCCGGGACCAACGGGATGGCTAGGCGCAGCAGCCCGTAGAGACCGAATTTCTTTAGCACCCCGGCGTGCAACATGGCGATGGGGGCGGGTGCGCTGGCATACGCGGGTGCGGCCCACGAGTGGAACGGAAACAGCGAGACCAGCGTGCCGAAGCCGATGATGAGCAGCCCGGCAATGCCTTTTTGCGCGGCGGGATCGATGCTGCCTGCGGCGGCCACCATTTTACCCATGTCGAAGGTGCCGGTTAGATTGGCGAGCCAGACCAGGCCGGCCAGCAGGACGATCGAACCGAGGCCGAGATAGATGGTGATTTTCCAGGCGGCGGCACGGCGCTCGCCGCGGCCGAGAATGCCGATCATGAGGAACGTGGGAATAAGCGCGAGTTCGTGGAAGGCATAGAAGAAAAATAAATCGGTGGCGGCAAAGGCTCCCAGCGCACCACCGGATAGCAGCAGCGACGAACCGAAGTAGAGTTTTTCGCGGCCCTCCGGGGCCTTGCCGGAGAGCACTGCAGCGAGGGTGACGATGGCGGTCAGCAGCACCATGATGACGCTCATGCCATCAGGAAAACCAAAGGCGAGGTTGAGCGCGGGCTTGGCCAGCACCGGCACCGAGAATGCCCAACAGGTGCAATGCCAGGTGCCAGCGGCATACAGCGCGAGTGCCAGATTGGTCGCCGCAGCGCCGATGGCTGTCAGCCTGGCGGGTGCGCCAAACAGAATCGCAATGAACGCGGCGATGGGGAGAAATACGAGGAGTGCGAGCATGGGGGCGGGCGGGTGCAGGATAAGAGTCTGGCGGAAAAAACAGAAAATATGCGCGCGGCAAGAAATAGACTTTGAAAACAGAACTTGGAAGGCAAAACAGTTCAATCTGCACGCATTCTTCAACCGTTACAGCGAGATTTACTCCAATTGTAAACTTTTATTGAGATTTTCGAGGCCATGCAGCATCGGCCAATTCTGAAATTCTGCGTTGTGCGTATTCTTGACCTTCCCGATAAAAACTCTCAAGAGTTTCCCTCGCAGCAGTCTGCACCTGTTGTCCTACTTTAAGTGCCGCAGCAATCTCAGGTATGTGGCGAAAACGATGGATTTTCTCTTTGGCATTATGCAAGTGATTTCTCAATAATTCAGGTTCTTTGAAAAGATTAATCCAATAGCCGCATGTCTTGCATGATTTGTCACAGGCTGAGAAGTCATGAGACAGAAACGACTCCCATCCACTAGGTGCCAAATACAGATTCGGACATTGATCATCCCGCCTTTTCTCTCGATTACAGTCGCTGCAACTAACCACAACATTCCCTGGAATGTGTAATCCACAACGCAATCTGTTCATCCCGTCAAGGTGCTCGACTGCCACATGCTTCGCCAAGAGCTCACGTGAACAATATGGACATTGATTACCGAAAAGACTAGATGCCAGTTTCGAGTAAACCATGCCATTGACAACCAGCCCAGATTCTTGGTTTACGCGCCGGCTCAATTCGTGAAGTAACATGCTCACCAATTTATTGGCCACATCCGACTTGGCGCGTAAGGTTGCCTTCCTAAGAAGCTGTCCTTGGTCGAAATTCATAAATTTGTTCCAAGTAGCCAGCTCACATCGACTTTCAGCGCTTGAGCAAAACCTAGCAACTCATAGTCATAGACATGCCGTCTACCAGACTCAATCTTGGCGATTGCAGCCCGATCAACGGATACTTTAACCACAGCAAGGCGGCCTGATAGTTGGTCTTGAGTAAGTTTCCCAGGGGCCTGGAGTCTAGCTGCTCTAATTCTCGCTCCGACGATGTTTTTCGGAGGTTTTCTAGGCTCAGTTTGCCTTGCGGGCCGGTTCATGGCTGAGACTGGCAGACGGCCCTTGAAATAGTGTTCTAATTTAGCACATTTTTATTTGACAGCTGTTCTTTCCTTAATATGATTCTCCTCATGAACACCAAGTCTAAACGCCACTATGTTGTTTGTGGGAGCATACCGGGTAGGGAATCGTTTACGACGATGTCATATATTCAGGCAGAACGAGACAGAAGCCCGATCGATATATTCATTCACGAAGTTCTATACAAAGGCAAAATGCCATTGGATTGGAGATCACGCAATCCAACTCCGAATGAAAATCCTCACGGCAGGTGGGCATACGTTCACAAAATTCTGGAATTTTCGTCGCCACCACTTGATTCGCAGAATCTTGTTGATTTACGGGCTGGTGCAGTAGTTTATCCACCTCATGATCCGAGTCGTTTCAAGACTACTGACGGATTTGAAAGCTCCGATCAAACAAATGGAGTTAGATCGGATTCTGTTATGCATTTATTGAAGAATTTTCAACGAAACCAATTTTCATCAGACAATCTTGAGGTAATAGCATCAGACTTTATATGCAATTTATTGCATTGTGTGCATTCTTTCGGGCATGACCCAGCTGAAACTTTGAAAACAGCACTCGCTCACTTTGATTCGGAGGCGCGAGCCTTGTAGGAAACGTCAACTTGGTGAGGCAGGAAATTGAGTAATGGATTCATGAAGGTGGGCTCAGATAAACACGGTCAAATAAATAATCAAAACCACGCCAAGACCGAAGGCAAAGGCGTAGCCTTGAAGATTGCCGGACTGGACGCGCCGGAAGATATTGCCAACCCCCTCGGCGCTGCGGCTGAGACCGCCGACCAACAGGCCGTTGATGAGGAATTCATCGAAGAAGTGAATGATGGATGCGGATAGATCCTGGAAGTAGCGGATGAGGATGGTGTCGTAGAGCCAATCAAACTTGAAGCGCTCCCGCAGCAAGGGAATGCACACGGGATCCTTGTCTTTGCCGGTATAGAGAGCCCAACCGGCCACCACGCCGACGACCAGGGCTATCAGGGAAACCATGGCGACAAAATTGAAGTGGAACTCACCGGCATGATGCGGCAGGGCAGGGGCGAACTTGTTGATAAATGGGAGACCAGAAAAAATCGCGAGCATGGCTAACAAACCCAGCGGCACCAGCATCACCGGACCGACCTCATGGGCGTGTCCGGCGTTGTCAGAACGATGCTTGCCTAGGAACGCCACGACAAACAAGCGGGTCATGTAAAACGGCGTGAGCACGGCGACGAACGCGCCGACCCAGAACAATGGAGATCCGGCTTTGTGGGCGGCATCCAGGATCAATTCCTTGGAGAAAAATCCCGAGGTGCCGGGAACCGCGATGAGTGCGGCGCAACCGGCCGCGAAAGTCAGGGTGGTGACCGGCATTTTTTTCATCAGGCCGCCCATTTTCCAGATGTCTTGCTCGTGGTGGCAGGCGAAGATGACGGCACCGGAGCCAAGGAACAGCAAGGCCTTGAACCAGGCATGCGTGAACAGGTGGAACATCCCCGCATCCCCGGCCACAAACCCGACCGCCATGACCATGTAGCCGAGTTGGGACAGGGTCGAGTAGGCAAGCACCCGCTTGATATCGTCTTGTTGGGTGGCCATCAGCGCGGCTAACAACGCGGTGATGCCGCCGGTCCAGGCGATTACATCACTGGCCGGAAGGTGCTGGAAAACCTCGAAGCCGAGTGTCACTTGCACGCGGAAGAGCATATAGACACCGGCAGCCACCATGGTCGCCGCGTGGATCAACGCCGATACGGGCGTCGGGCCTTCCATGGCATCCGGCAGCCACACGTGCAGCGGAACTTGCGCGGACTTGCCCACCGCACCACAGAAGATGCACAGCACTGTGGCGGACACCACGCCGACCCAGATGGCGGGATTGGCGGCTTGGAAGGCCGCCAGGCCGGGTTGCATCTTGTCGAATGACAAATGGCCGGTGATGCCCCACAACATGAGAATGCCGATCATGAAGCCGAAGTCGCCGATGCGGTTGGTGATGAACGCTTTCTTGGCGGCATCCGCGGCGCTTGCCTTGTGATACCAGTGACCAATGAGCAGATAGG
>JBAXOF010000216.1:0-6810 GCA_037133375.1 Verrucomicrobiota bacterium
TTCATGCGGCTGGCAAAACCGTGGCCGCCATCTGTGCCGCGCCCTTGATCTTGCAGGCCGCTGGGTTGTTAGAAAACCGCCGCTTCACCGCGCACTTCAGCGTGCACGGGGACTTGCCCGGCGTGCTCGATGAGCGCGTGGTTGAAGACGGCGCGATCCTCACGTCGCGCGGGCCGGGCACGGCCGTGGACTTCGGCCTGGCCTTGGTGCGCAGGTTGGCCGGGGATGCCGTGGCCCGCGACGTCGCAGCGGGAATCATGGCGTGAACTTTTTCGTGGTGTTTGGATGGGGGGGATCTAATCTCGTGCGGAGGGCGGCACCGTGATGGAGTTGCCCAATCCGCTATCACCACCTATGAAGCCCCTGTTGCGCATCCTCACCGCGATTTGCATCGCTTTGCCGGCCGCCCTGCCGGCCGCGGGAAAACCTAACATTGTTCTCATCTTTATTGATGACATGGGCTATGGCGACGTCGGTGCGTTCGGATCGACGAAGAACCGCACGCCCAACATCGACCGCATGGCGAAGGAAGGCATGAAGCTCACGTCATTCTACGCCGCGCCGGTTTGCACGCCGTCGCGCGCGCAGGTGCTCACCGGTTGCTATGCCAAGCGCGTGTCGCTGCCGAATGTCATCTTTCCGGCATGTCCCATCGGTATCAGTTCCAAAGAACACACGGTGGCCGAGTTGCTCAAGAGCGCGGGTTACGCGACGATGTGCATTGGCAAATGGCACGTCGGCGACCAAGCGGAATTTCTTCCCACGCGTCATGGCTTCGACCATTATTTCGGCTTGCCCTACTCTAACGATATGGGCGGCAGCGAAAGTGGGAACGCGACAAATGGCAAGAAGCCACCGCTGCCCTTGGTGCGCGACGATAAGGTGATCGAAGTGGTATCGCCCGCCGCGCAGGACCGCCTCACCGAACGCTACACCGACGAGGCGGTCAAGTTCATCACTGACAACAAGGCCAGGCCGTTCTTCCTCTATCTGCCGCACACTGCCGTGCATGTGCCCATTCATCCCGGCGACAAGTTCAAAGGCCGCTCGGCCAACGGTGCCTTCGGCGATTGGGTTGAGGAAGTCGATTGGAGCGTGGGCCGGATCCTCGATACCCTGCGTGATCTCAAGCTCGACTCTAACACCCTTGTCATCTTCACCAGCGACAACGGCCCATGGCTCACCCAAGGCAAAAATGGCGGCACCGCCGGCCCGCTGCGCGGCGGCAAGGGCGGCACCTTTGAAGGCGGCATGCGCGAGCCGACCGTCGCGTGGTGGCCGGGCAAGGTGCCCGCGGCCAGCACCTGCGATGCGGTGGCCGGCAACATCGACTTGTTGCCGACCTTCGCCGCACTGGGCGGCGCCAAATTGCCCGATGGAGTGAAAATTGATGGCGGGGACATCGCGCCGATATTGCTAGGTAAGTCGCAACAAGCGCCGCGTGAGGCGCATTATTATTTTTCCGGCAACCGGCTGGAAGCGGTCCGCAGCGGTCCGTGGAAGCTGGCCATCGTCGCGCAGGCGGAAAACATGGGCAGCGGCAAATCCAAAGCATCAGACATACCAGCACTCTACAACCTCGACACTGACATCGCTGAAACACGCAACGTGGCCGCTGAACACCCCGACGTCGTCGAACGCTTGCAGAAATTCGTTGCGGCCATGGACGCCGATCTGGGCGTGACCAAAGTGGGCCCGGGCGTGCGCCCGCCGGGCCGCGTCCAACAACCGGTCGGACTCTATCTGGCAGAACCCGCGCCAGCGGTCGCCCCGCCACCTGCGCCATAGCCTATCCCCATGCCAATGATCCGATTATTCTTCAACGTAGGCACGTTCGTTAGATCGCAGGGTATCGGACTCCGCGGTCTGGTAGGGCGGCCCGGCCTCGGGCCGCCGATATGTCCGCCCGTATGGGCGGTGCTGCGGCGCGGAAGACGGGCCGCACTTGAATGGATTCTCCCTCGGGGGGGATTGGGGCGCGGCGCGGCCGCCACGCCCTACCGTCCGTCCGCGTTGTCACCAACGCGCCTGCTTAGCCGCCTTTTCTGCCTATTGTGTCTTGCGTTTTCAAGTCATGTGTCTTTGGCCCAAGCCAAGCCCAACATCATTTACATCCTCTGCGACGACCTCGGCTACGGAGACATCCAATGCCTCAACCCGCAGCGCGGCAAGATCGCCACGCCCCATGCGGATCGTCTCGCGACGCAAGGCATGGCCTTCACCGACGCCCACGGCGGGTCGTCGGTGTGCACGCCGACGCGCTACGGCATCCTCACCGGTCGCTACGCGTGGCGCACACACCTGCAAGCTGGTGTGCTCGACGGTGATAGTCGTGCGCTCATTGCCCGCGACCGGCTCACGGTGCCGGCATTTTTGAGGCAACACGGTTATGCCACCGCGTGTATCGGCAAATGGCACCTCGGCATGACCCTGCCGGATGCCAAGAATCTAACTGGTCAAATCCAGGATGGCCCGACCACGCGCGGCTTCGATTCCTTCTTCGGCATCAGCGCCTCGCTGGACATGCCGCCGTTTGCCTTCATCGACAACGACCACTACACTGAGGCACCCACCGCCACCAAACAATGGATTCGCAAAGGTCCGGCCGCACCGGGTTTTGAAGCGGTGGATGTGCTGCCCACCCTCACCCGCAATGCGGTCGAGACGATCGGCCGCCAAGCTGCGGCTAAGCAGCCGTTTTTCCTCTATCTGGCGCTGGCCTCGCCGCACACGCCGATTGTCCCGACGAAGGATTGGCAGGGCAAAAGTGGTCTTGGCAAGTATGGGGATTTTGTTATGCAGACCGACTGGGCGCTGGGGCAGGTGATGGCTGCGGTCGATCAAGCCGGGATTGCCTCCAACACGTTGCTTGTTTTCACCAGCGACAACGGTTGCTCACCCGCGGCGGATGTCGCCAATCTGGAAAAACAAGGGCATTTTCCCAGTGCGGATCTGCGCGGCTACAAGGCCGATATCTGGGATGGGGGCCATCGCATCCCGTTCATCGCCCGCTGGCCGGGGGTCGCCCAACCCGGCAGTAAATGTGGCCAGCTCACGTGCCTAACGGATTTGTTGGCGACCTGTGCCGGAATCCTCGGCACGCAGTTGCCGGATACCGCCGGCGAGGACAGCGTCAGCATCCTGCCATTGCTGCATGGGCTGGACAAACCGGTGCGTGAGGCCGTCGTGCATCATTCGATCAACGGCATGTTTGCGCTGCGCCAGGCCAACACCAAACTTATCTTTGGTGCCGGTTCCGGTGGCTGGAGCAAGAACGATGGCGACAAGGCACCGCTGCAGTTGTATGACATGTGCCAGGACTTGGGTGAACGTGAGAACCGGCAGGGCAACGCCCCGGCCGAGGTGGCGCGTTTGACCCAACTGATGGAAAGATATCTAGCCGATGGCCGCAGCACGCCCGGACCGCCGCAGAAGAACGATGTTGTCATCAAGTTGAGGAAATAACCACCGCCATGTCACTCCGATCATTTCTCCTCTTGTGTCTTGCGTCATCAAGTCTTGCGTCTTTGGCCGCAGCCAAGCCCAACATCATCTTCATCCTTGCTGACGACCTCGGCTACGCGGACCTGTCTTGTTACGGCGCGGACAAGATCAAGACGCCGCATCTCGACCACTTGGCGACCGAAGGCATGAAGTTCACGGACTTTTATGCCACCGGTTGCGTGTGCTCGCCGACGCGCGGCTCACTCATGACCGGATGTTATCCGAAGCGCATCGGCCTGCACGTGGGCGTCTTGCAGCAGGGCGGTGGCAAAGGCATGAATCCCGCGGAAACCACCATTGCCGAGGTGTTGCGTGAGCGCGGGTACGCCACCGCCTGCATCGGCAAGTGGCATCTGGGTGATTTTCCCGAGGTGATGCCGACCAGTCAGGGGTTTGATTCCTACTTCGGCATGAGCGGCGAAAATCACGGCATGTCCGACCTTTATCGCGCCACCACTCTGATAGATAAAAACCGCGACGTGGACAAAAATCAGCTCACCAAGCGTTACACCGAGGAGGCGATCAACTTCATCCGCGCGTCCAAGGACCGGCCGTTCTTTCTCTATTTCGCGCACAGCGCCATCCATGTGCCATTGTTTGCCTCCGACGAGTTCCGCGGCAAGTCCGCCGCCGGCTTGTATGGCGATATGACCGAGGAGTTGGACTCGAGCGTGGGAAAAGTGTTAGATACGCTGAAGGAACTCAATCTGGAAAATAACACGCTGGTCGTCTTCACCTCAGACAACGGCCAGGCCGGCGTGGCGGCACCGCCGTTGCATGGCGGCAAGGGTTCCACCTGGGAGGCTGGTCACCGGGTGCCGTGCATCGCACGCCTGCCCGGCCGCATTCCCGCCGGCAGCGTGACCCGTGAGATGTCCGTCATGTTCGATTGGGCACCCACCATGGCTGCGTGCGCGGACGGCCGTTTCCCTCACGAACGCCCGATCGATGGCCGCGACCTATGGCCGACGTTGGAGGGTAAGCCACAAGCTGCACCGCTGCACGAATCGTTTGTATACTACAGCCGTGAGGGATTGCCGTCTGCCATCCGCGAGGGAAACTGGAAGTTGCACCTGGTGGCACCCGTGATGAAATGGGCCGGCAAGCTGCCGCCGGAAGCATTGTTAGATAAACTCCCGCAAGAGCCGCTGCCCTGGTTGTTTGACTTGGCAAGCGACATCGGTGAAACCCGCAACGTGGCGGCACAACACCCAGAGGTGGTAGCCAAGCTGCGCGCCGACCTCGGGCAGACCGATGCCACTTTGACCCGTGAGGCCCGGCCGATCTTCAAAAAAGGCAGGTGAGTTGTTTCCTACAGCCACTTCTTGCGGCGGAAGAACAGATACATGGCTGCGACCACGGCAAACATGAACCCCCACAGGCAGACATAGCCATACCGGGTGTGCAACTCGGGCATGTTGAGCCAATGCTCGCCGTCCTTGTTGTCAAAATTCATGCCATAGACGCCGACGATGAAGGTGAGGGGAATGAAGAACGCGGAAATGACGGTGAGTACCCGCATGATTTCATTGGTGCGCATGCTCACGGCGGATAGATAGAGTTCCAGCAGTCCGGCGCTGAGTTCCCGGTAGCTTTCAATGAGATCCATGATCCGCACCGTGTGGTCGTAGCAGTCACGCAGGAACACCCGGGTCGGGGCGGTTATGAACGGGCTTTCGTCGTGGAGCAGCGAGTTGAGCAGATCGCGCTCCGGCCACACGGCACGGCGCATTTGTACCAACGTCCGGCGGTGGTCGTGCAGGGTGGCGACGCATTGGGCGCTCGGTCGCTGCAGCATCTCGGTCTCAAGGTCTTCGAGCGCCTCGCCGAGGCATTCGAGGATCGGGAAACAATGGTCGATGATGGCGTCCAACAGCGCGTAAGTCAGATAGTCCGGTCCCATCTTGCGGATCCAGCCCTTGCCGCTGCGGATCCGTTGCCGGATCGGCTCCAACACGTCGCTCTCCGGGTCTTCCTGGATGGATATGAGAAATCCTTTCCCCAGAATCATGCTGATTTGTTCGCCGACCATCCGGTCGTCATCCCGATAGACCATCAGTGCGACGATGAACAGATGGTTGTCGTATGGCTCCACTTTTGGGCGTTGGCCGGCGTGCAATATATCCTCGAGGGTGAGGGGATGCAGGCCGTATTTCTCACCCAGCGCCTTGAGCGCGTCGAGGTCACCCAAGCCGTTGAATTCGATCCAGTGGACCTTGCCAGTCCCACCATTGACGTCCGGGAGTTCAGCGACGCTGCCCACGTCGTGCTCGGTGAGCGTGGCGGCATCGTATTCCATCCAGCGGATCACCGGCAGGCCGGCCTCGCCGGGCGCGAGCGGCGTGAGAGTGGCGGGCGGGGTGCCTGGCAGGGAGTGGCGGGATTTGAACATGTATTGGTGATTGCTGCCCTGGACGCTTTCAATCAAATGCCCTGGGATTTTCCTGCAAACGACGTAAGGCCAGAGCGTCAAACTGATCCTTCTCTCTAACCGATTTGGCCTTCCACCCGATCAGCGAAGCCTTCGAGGCCACGGCGATCTCATACCCGCCTATTTCAAATCGATCGGCATCCTCACGCACATCCATGTATCGTCTGCCAGACATGCGTGTGAATAAATCAATCTGGCATTGCTCGGCTTCTTCGACGATCCGGATGGCGCCTTCTTCATCGGTGAAATCGGATACGCTTAGCTCCCGTGCGAATCCTTCGCCATATCCGGCTAGTGTCTGCAACAGACGTTGCACATTTTGCGGGCTGTCTTCGAGCAGCAAATCCACATCCTCCGTGAGGCGCACGTAGCCTTGTATAGAGACGGCGATGCCACCGACCACGATGAATCTCACATCTGCCTTAGCGAGCAGGACCAACAACTTTTCGAACGACGGTTCCATGATCATCGGGCGGCGACCAAGAGCCCTTACGGAGCATCCAGGCATTGCGACGTAGCATTTCGAGTCGGCGTAGCGCCGGCAGTTTTGACAAACTGCCGCCGACTCTCTTCTTCAGCGGTTCCTGAAAGGGATCAACCACGGCGGAGGCTAACCGCTGAGCAGCCTGTCCGCAAGTGGAATATCTCAAGTTTGAAGGCATGGCCTACGGCGGCATGTGACGGACGGATATCATCTCGATGTCTGGGTCATCATGCCAAATCATTTCCATGCTCTAGTCGAACCCATGGCAGGCATCACCCTCGGCCAAGTGATGAAGACATGGAAGGGGACGAGCGCCCGAAAAATCAACCAGTCTTGCAACCGATCGGGCAGCCTGTGGCAGGCCGAGGCATTCGATCACATCGTGCGCAGT
>JBAXOF010000217.1:0-6740 GCA_037133375.1 Verrucomicrobiota bacterium
CCGCTGCCGCCGGTGGCCGCCGACACCTCCGTCACGCGTGAAGTTGGAGTCACCGCCCGCTGCCGCGTCGTGCTGGACACCAACCGTTACTCCGTGCCTTCCCGCTACGCCTCGCAGAGCATCACCCTCCCAGCTACCGCATGAAAGACCGCATCGAAAACTGATCGGCCAGCCCCGGGCAGACGCCCGTTCTAACCGTGTCTAACCATCCGATTTTCAAACCGCCCGTTCCATCCGACGTTCACGCCGCCGCCCACAGCCTCGTGCGAGGTCGGCAATGTTCGTTAGCAGCTCGCTCCTTTTGATCTTGTCGGAATAGCGCTTGGTCTCGAAAGAGATTTGAGTCTGATCGAATTTGCCATCGATCCCCCGCTGAGAGCCGCTTTTGGCCAGACGGAAAGGCATGCCAGTGAGTTCCCGGAGGGCGACTCCGACAAATCCTTCGAATCCATCTTCCCCGGTTGCCTTTAGCTCAACAATGCGTTATTGATATGCTGAAGGTGAATTCTTATCCCCTGGCTGACTCAGTCTTGAGAATCGTCTTTTGCGTCGGTCATAGGCAGCCTTCCTGCCAAATGACATTGCTCCTCTTCGTCTTGAGGATTGGACTTCGGGTTCAATTGGCTAGCACTCATGTTAGTGAAGTTCAGCGCATTTCCCGCTTCTGCTCAAGCACTTGAATGGCCCAGTTCTCTCGGATTCACAACCAGCGCGTGGGCGGAGATGGGAGAATTGGTCCGATTCCCCGGTTTCGCATTGCTGCGGGGCGCCGAGGCGGTTTCGAGGGTGTTCTCCAGTTTGTTCAAATCCTCGTGGATGGCGTTGATGAGCTGGGTGCCCGTCAGTTTCCGGGATGCGGTTAGACTTTCGGCGAGACCTGCGCGGGACAGGGCGGGCATGGCGGCGTCGAGGGCCTGGCGGAGCTGGATGGACTGGACTTGCTCTGGAGCGTCGTCGAGACCGGGTTGGCCGAAGGCGTCGATGAAGGTGGTGATGGCGGAGAAGACGGACATCCAATCGACCCAGCGTGGGAAGCCTAAGGGCTGGGACCAGGTGATGAGGACGTCCCATGCGCCCGGTTTGATCCAGAAGATTTTCTCGCGGCCATCCCTGCGGGAGCGGATGTGACCGGAGTCCTCCATTTCATTGAGAGTGTGCTGAACGGATTTGGAAAAGTAGCCGGTGTCCCGGGCGATGGCAGCCGGATGACCGGACTCGTGAGTGAGCAGCCAGGCTATGATCTCCGCACGGGCACTGACCCCGAAGAGCGCACGCAGGCAGCAGAGCAGGTTGGCGGCCCGGCTTGGGTCCGGTGACTGGCTCATGCGGCGGCGTTCCATGGGATCGCGCAGCAAGCCGTGGCGGAGGAAGTCCGGATCAGGCTTGTGGAAGATGGGCAAGGCGCTGCCGTCGAAGCGAATGAAGAGCGGCTCCGGTTCTGCCTCGGCAGGCAACGGAGCGGAGAGCGTGATCCATTTTCTCATCATCGATTGGGTGGCAAGTCCGCCGCTGATCGCGGCGAGTACGCGCAGGTCTGCCACAGGCCACTCGTCGTGGATGCGACGGAGCCTCTGGAGGTTGATGCGCTTGCCGTTCGAGCTCAGCCAGTCGATCACCTCGTCGAGCAGGCGCGGGTCGTAGCGGCCGAATCGCGTGGTGGCAAGTAAGAGGGACTCGGGATCAATGATGCGGTCGTCATCGCCGCCACGCTGCCCAGCGACTCCAAGTGCGGACCACTGGTGCCACAGGAAATCGAGGAAGTGCTTGAGGAGCCTATCCTTGGAATGTTGGAATGAGGTGTGCATGTCCGAGATGGGTGAGGAGGTCGGGAAGTTTGTCGCGGTGCGAGAGGACTGGGATGTGGTTGAGGACCCAGAGGACGGCCGCTTCAGTTTCGACGCTGGTGGGAGTCAGGGTCCGGAGGTCGTCGAGGTCACGGGGCTTGGCGCGGTTTAGTGCGGCGTAAGTCTTGAGTTGGATCTGGCCGGACCGGGTTACGAAACTGATTTTCAAATATTGGCCATACTCCCGGGTTTCCAGCTCCTGCCAGAATGAGGCAGGCAGCAGGTGAAGGTCTGGGAAATGCAATGAGGCAGCGCTATTGAGCCAGTTTCCGCCGAGATGAAGTTCGTCCGCCACCTCAGCCGCAGCCACCCTGAGCGCTTCCGGCATCGGGAACGCACGGTCCACCCCGCCGTCCCAGTCCCGCATGGCCAGAATATCGACATCCTCGGTCGAGCGTGTGATGATCTCCTGAGCCAGGAGGGCGGAGCCACCACATACCACCAGCCAGAACCCCGCCCCCTTCCGGGTGGCTAGCAGATTTCCAAGGAGCCGCAGAGCTTCCTCCAGATTTTGTTGACTCAATTCCATAAAGAAGAGCGCCATAATGTCCGGATTGGATGTTTTTGCAAGCTTTTATTTCGATTCTTGGAGATTTCAGCAGAGAGCGGACAAAGATCGGGGATCGTGATCCTTGGCGAGGGTCATGTGAGGTCAGGCGTGGCGTTGGAATTTCCTGGCTGGGCCTGCGCATGGATCAATTCCTTGAGAGCATCGATGGAATAGGCCAGCTTCCGCTGGTGCAGTATGGCGCGGCAGTTCGGGCAAACGGGGCGGTGGTCGTGATGGGATCGACTTGGTATTCCTGCCCATCCCTAACATCACTGCGTTCGTAGGCACCGACTTTGAGGTGTTCGGCGCGTTCGAGGATCATGGCAGCGTTGGCGAGCATTTCGGCGATGAGTGGAATGCCTTCATAAAGGCCGTTTTGAAGAAGGAGGTTGATTGTGTCGTTGCTGAGGGTACTGTTTGCGTGTTCGGTCACTTCCAACGGCGTGCAGCTCCGGCGCATCGTATATATCAATCCCGAGGACGGGGTGACCTACACCTACCCAGAGGACGCCTCGTGAGTTCGTCCGTGACCCCGTCATGCTCGAATTCCTCGGTCTGCCTGGCACTGGCAAATTGTTGGAATCGCGATTGGAAGACGCCCTGCTCGATAACCTCCAGGCATTCTTGCTGGAACTCGGCAAGGGCTTTGCCTTCGTCGCCCGCCAACAGCGCATCAGCACCGAATCCAAGGATTTCTTCCTCGATCTCGTCTTCTACAACTACCTGCTCAAGTGCTTCGTCCTCTTCGATCTCAAGACCGCCGAACTCACCCATCAGGGCATCGGCCAGATGGACATGTATGTCCGCCCCTACCGGCCGTGAACGGGTGCGGACGCATATATAATGCCAGACATTATATATGTTGACGCCCGCCCTCGACCGCGTGTTCCGCTACCGCGAGGCCTACCGGCCATGCGGGGTCTTTGGGCTTGCCAAGCTTGTCAGACAGACTCAGAAACCCACTCCGTTCCAACCCGAATTCCCATGACCCACCTCCGACGCCTGCTTGTTTTGCTCACCCTTGTGGCCGCTGTTGTCTCCGGTCCCGGCTGTGCCTCGTCCCGCCGCATGCTCGACGTGTCGGTGTTTGGCGAAGGCAACGAGCGCCTGACGGACCAGCGCGTCAACCTCTTCCCGCTGTATTATGCGAACCGCCAGAAGCACTCGGTGCTGTGGCCCATCGGCGACTGGGACGAACACGGGTTTGCGGTCCGGCCCCTTATCAACAAGCAGGACGAAGATATTTCGGTGCTCTTTCCGCTGTCCTCGTGGAATACAAAAAACGGCGATGGCTGGGCGCTGACGTCCTGGTGGGACAAGCACTCGTTTGGCGTGCTGCCGCTTGGCGGCAAGGGCCGCGACTGGTGGTTTGCCGGGCCGCTGGTGCGCAGCGACACCTTGTCGAAGGATCCAGGCACGGCGTTGGTGCCGGTGGCCTACTGGGACAAGGAGCGCGTGTGGGTGCTCAACAGCTGGTGGAGCAAGGATTCCAAGGGGGTTGTGCCGCTGTTTGAAAAGGGCCGGACGTGGTGGGCGGCCGGCCCGTGGCTGCACTTTGACGACGGAGCCAACTTCGTGCTGCCGCTGGCCTACTGGGACCGCCACTCCCTGTGGCTGGGGGAAGTTTTCTACGGCCAAAAGCGCGCGGCCGGCGGCTATGCCAAGTGGCGTTCCGTGTTCGGCCTGATGGCTTTTGGGGAAACCACCGCCAAAGGCCGCGAATGGTGGGCCCTGCCCCTGTTGACTTACCACGACCGGCAAGGCGAAAACCTCACCCATGTGACCTTTCCCTTGTGGTGGCAATCCGAGTCCAAAAATGCGCATTCACGCACCCTGTTTCCTTTGTGGCACCAGCAAAGCGACACCGCCGATGGCTTTTCATGTTGGATCACCCCCGTGGTTGGATCCGGCGGCAATCGCGCCGGCGACACCCGTCTGTTCAATCTCTTCGGCCCGCTCTACTGGGACTACCGCTCCCCGCAGCAACGCATCATCAACGTGGCCGGGCTGTATGACCGCATCGGCGACGCCCACTATGTCTTGTTCGGTTTGGGCAAGGCACAAGCCAATGCGCAGGGGACCACTTGGCGCGCCTGGCCCTTGGCCTGCGGCGCAAAAGGGCCCGGCATGAGCGGGGAGTCGGACGGCTTCCTGCAGTCGACCAGTTTGTTTTGGCAAGGTGCCAATGACAAACAATCTTCCTGGCACTGCTGGCCGCTGCTCGCCTGGGGCGAACACAGCCCGACCTACCAGGATGCCAATTTCCTGCTCGGGCTGCTCGGCGACACCCATCAGACGGACCCCGCCGAGGGCACGTCCCGCGACTCCCACCACCGCCTGGTGTACCGCACCGAGCACACCCAGTCCTTGCCCGGCGCGCAAAACTGGTCCTGGGTGGCACAAGCGGATGGCGGCATCGTCACCTCGGACACCCTCGCCACCTTGCTCAGCCACCACCAGCGCGATACCCACCAACAGCTGCCGAAAGGCGCGCGCCCGGCGGATGACGCCTGGGTCGGGCTCGGCCATTGGCTGATGTGTCCGCGAGGCCCCACCTGGAAGACCAACCAGGACATCCCCTGGCAGTGGTGCCAAAACACCCGCCGCGACGAGCTGCCGAGCGCCGCCAAATCCCGTGCCGTGCCCTACCCGTCGGCCCGCGAAATCCGCGCCACCCTGGCCACCCTGGGCGTGAAAAACCTGCCTGCCGCCGCCGATCTGGCCGCGACCGGCACCCGCCAGCAAGACCGCCAGCGGCTGGAAAAAGCCCTGCGCGATTCCGCCATCACCTGGGACACCTCGCTGCGGCGCCTCGACCCGCTGGTCACCCTCTGGCAGCGCTCGGAGGAGCGCGAAGGTGGCGGGCAAGCCGTCAAGGATGAGGCGCTGTGGGGACTGCTGTGGGATTACAAACGCAACCCTAGCGAGTCGAGCTTCCGCTTGCTGTGGCGCATCTACGAGCGCCAGCAGGAGGGCGATGGCCAGCAGGCCACGGTGCGGCGCAACATTTTCCCCTTCCTGCGCTGGGATTCCAGCCCGGACAGCACCCATGTTTCATTGCTCTGGAACATGCTCGATTGGCATACCTCCAAGGCCAGAAAATCCGGCGGGCACCTGCTGTTTGTGCCGTGGGGCCATGGCGATGAGTGAGGGCCTGCCAGCCGCCGACGTCCCGCGCATGGCAACACGCGCGTCATCCTAGAAAGGAAAATAGGAACCACAGATTACACAGATTACACAGATAATGAAAGAGTTGTGAATTACTTGAATGCTAGGAAATTGCTTTCCCGGTGAAGGCCGTTGAAAGAGCCGGTGGCCGGACCGGAGGGCGGGGAAAAGGGGGTTGGCAAGGCCCCCGTCGTTACTCCGGAGTTGCTGTCCGCCTCCTATCTGATGGAGCTGTTCCGCAGGGAGGTGCCCGTCGCCGCGGCTGCCACCAATGACAGGTGAAGCCCGCCTCAGCCGCAGGACCGCTGTGGTATGTGACCATGCAGGATAGCCCGGCGCGTATTCTATCAGATCAGGTTTTCCCTCAAAAGATTTTGCAGAATTCACTTGCCGGGGAGGGCGCTGGGGTGATAGAGGTCGCACATGAAAGCTGCTTGGCAAAGAATCGTCGGACTCAGTCCGCGCTTTCGAGTGACTATTGCCTTTGATATACCGCTGGCGGCCCAACCCGAAGCCAACACCGCACGCGGAGCATGAACACTGTCGGCATCATATAGATGGCGTGATGTCGAGTTGAAGACGCCCATCAACCAATAACAACTGAAAGGAAGGCACAAAATGGAAGACTTCATAAAATTCAAAAAAATGATCACCCCAGTTATAATCCAGATTCTCTTCTGGATCGGCACAGTAGTTTCAGTCATCGCCGGGCTTGTCTCTATGGTGGGCGGGGCAAGCGCTCATTATGGCGGTGGATCGATGGTGTTTATGGGTCTGTTGTTGATTCTACTTGGGCCAATCGTTACCAGGATATATTGCGAAATCCTTATCGTGATCTTCTCCATCAATGATACACTAACGGAAGTTAAAAACCTGCTCAAGGACAAGCAAAGCCCGGAGTCCTGAATAAATTGGATCGCTTGATATTGCAGGGCACCATGCTGGTCAACGTGCCGCTGGTGCCCGGCAAGGCCCCCATCGTTACTCCGGGGTGCCCCCATTGACACATCAAAAATCAGCAATTATCAGTCGTCAATCATCAATCAAATTGTGGAGCGCATGGTTTTCAGATGACTCCGTTTCGAGTTTTGCTTGGTTAAGTTAGCGCTTAGGCGGCGTAAATAAATGGCTCTTCAGCAGAATCTGTGGGTGAACTGCGGTTCTGGTAGATCTCCAAG
>JBAXOF010000218.1:0-6692 GCA_037133375.1 Verrucomicrobiota bacterium
TTCATTTCGCGCACATAGGCGGCGCGGGGCTTGAAGTTCGGCATGTCGAAGCGGGTGATGGCCTCAAGGTCGAGCTTGCCGGCGGTGACCATTGCCAGCAGCGCTTGGTAGCCCGGGTCGGAGGTGTTAGAGAAGACCGGTGTGGAGTCGTCCGCCTTGCGGCAGAGTTGATAACCGCCGGCCGCGCTGGCGAGCGGGGCAAGCAGCATCAGGGATTTATCCGGACGGCTGAGGTTGAAGACCAGATGGCGACTGGTGATGAGCGCGCGGTCGGGAATCTTCGGCTTCCAGAACGAAGTGCCGCGTTCGTCGGAGAGCGAACTCGGCAACGGCGACGGCCCCTTGCCGTTGTGACAGGCAACGCAACGGTTGGCAATCACCTGCCCGGCGGCACGGGTGCTCGGCCAATCGTGGTCGGTATGGACTTGCTGGTTTTCCTGATAGCCACCGATCATGCCGGTGCCCAGCGCCGCATAGGTGCCGGGATAGGTGGCTGCGGCATCGATCCAGAGGCGCAGCAGGGTAGCTTGCTGCGGGGTGACGGTGGCGCCGTAGTGGGAGCCGTCGATGAGTTTGAGCAAGCGACTGGCCGAGGACCCCAGCGTGCGTGGCGGATAGTTGCTTTGCGAGCGGTTGCGGCCGTCGGAAAACAGCCCGGCAATGGTCATCATGAAATAGCTGTGACTGAACATCGGCCCGCGATCACCTGTTAGAATGAGCTTGCCGGCATAGGGGCCGCCGCGGGCAGTCTTCTCATACCCGTGACAAGCGCCACAGGCGGTGTCCAGAATCGGTTGGATATCGCGCGGATAGTCGAAGACTTCGGGGACTCCGGGGACCGGGGTGATAGTGCTCGGCGGGCGCCCCAAGGCCTTTAGGTTAAGGGGAGGCAGGCTCGTCTGGGTGCGCTGTTCGTGGCAGCCGATGCAACTGGTGACCTCGCCCGGCTGAACCGTTAGAAAACTCTGCATGCGCTTCACCGCCAGATCGTTGGCATCCAGCGCGATAAAAAAGAAACTGCGCCGCGCGGGAAGTTCCAGATAGGCCGAGCCGTCGGTTTCCACCGGGACGGTGCCCACCACGCGCTCGAGGGTGAAGGAGCCGCCATAGGTGAGCGGGTCCATGCCGCCGGTGTAGTTGATAGGTTTCGGGAGCGGTTCCATGACCAGCAGTTTGCGGATTTCGCCGGGCTTGACGCCCTGCATATTGCGCCCCTCAAGGATGTTGGATAGAATCAACTTGCCGGTGGCTTTTGCCGGGTTGGTGTGGCTGGTGAGGATTTTCCCCGGCGGGCGCGGCAGCACCGGCCGCGGCTCGTGGAGCAAGAACCCGGCTTGGCGCTCTGCCTCGGTTAGAGTGAAGAGCGGGGCGGTGCCCCCCTTGCCATCCATGGCGAGAAGTTCGGTGCCGCGGGCGACCAGAAAGGCGTCACTGGCCAAGGGCCACGGGTCACGGAAATTCGCCGCAGGATTGATGACATGCGCGGCGGTCTTGTCGTCGGGGCCCGACTGCGGGTTGAGCGTGACAACCTTGCCTGCGTGTTCTAACTGTCCGTGGTCGGGTGAGAAAATGCTGACCACCTGATCGGTCCCCGGAATCGGTTTGGCATCAATCATCACGATGCCCGGGGTTTGGTTGCCGTAGTATACCATCTGGTTGGTGCCATCCGGGTTGGTGGTCCAGAGGTGGTGGTAGTGGACCTGCGAGCGGTCGATGTATTCCCACCGCTGATAGAGAATGCGGCCGTCGGGGAGCGGCCACGGGGTATTATCCTGTTCGAGGTTGGCGGAAAGCAGTTCGATGTTGCGGCCATCGCCAGCGCAACGGTGAAGGGTGGCTACCTGGGTGAGCCAGCAATTGACCCAGCGCTTGCAGCGGCTGGAAACAAACACAATGCCACCGTCGGGCAGGTGACTCGGCTCGAAGTCATCCCACGGGCCGTCGGTGAGCTGGCGCAGATCCGATCCATCAAGACGGCAATCGTGGAGGTGGTAATACGGGTCCTTGCCTTTGCGCCACGCAAACAAAATGCGGCTGGCAGCGGCGTTGAGGACCGGATCACGGATGCCGCCTTGCGGGTCGTCGATCAGGTTGGTGACCACCCCACTCGCCAGGTCGAGCTTGCACAAGCGCCCGCCCGGCTGATAGGCGCGGCGGTTCTCATCCGGTCCGTAGTAGCCGAAGTTGGCATACCAATGCGGGTCGCTGCCGTTGGGCTTGCGCACCGCAAACACAATCTCCTTGAGCGCCGGGACGCGGGCGAGCACCTCGCTGCGCACGTCCGCAGCGGCATGACTCGCGACTGCCAGCGCGACCATGCCTGACAAGAGACGAAGCGGGATCACGGGCATGGATCCTTTTTTGTTAGAGTGACAACAGATAGGCGACCAGGTCGTCGATTTGGGCGGGCGAGAGCTTGGAGGTGACGCCGTGTTTGTCGCCGCGGTTTTGTTCGACGAGGACTTCGTGCACGGTGTTGGCGCTGCCGTCATGGAGGTATGGCGGCGTGCGCCAGAGTTCAACCAGGGTGGGAGTGTCGAAAGCATTCGCACCGCGGTCAAAGGGCCGAACGGTGCCCACGTCATAGGTTTTCAAATCGGTGAGGAGCGGGTCTGGGTGGCACTTGGCACACCCGACTTGCGGGTCTTTGAAGAGTTTCTCGCCACGCAGCGCCGATTCAGTTAGGGAGCCGTCTTCCTTGCGATAGGGGCTGACCACGGGTTGGAGGGACTTGATGTAGGCGGCGACGGCGTCCGCATCCGCGTCCTTGGGCTCAGTGAAAAGAATATGGGTGAAGCCGGCACGCACGCAGGCACCCAAATTGTTACGCGCCCCGTGCGACATCAGCGGCGGGGTGCGATCGCACAGCACCAACGAGCGGGCATTTTTCGGATTGCCGATGCCGTCGTTGAGCAAATCCCAATTGAGGCCGTCGGCCCGTGCGTCAGGGTGGCAGGTTGAGCAACTGAGCCAGCGTTGGAAGCAACGACCGGCATCGTGAAAGATAGCTTCGCCTTGGCGGGAGAGATGGGGTTCGGCTTGGGGGCCGAGCGCAAGGGCGGTGGGTGTGCCACCGTTGCTATCAGTGAAGACGACGTTGCCCGAAAAATATCCGGCGATGGCGACGAGCTTGCCATCGGGCGAGACACTAAGTCCGCGAGGGCCTTGGGCCGGCAAGTCGATGCGGCGGATGAGGTTATTGCGGTGCAACGCCGCCAAATCGTTGACAAGCAATTCAGGCGCTTGCTTGAGGATTTCCGGCAGGCGCTCCAGGTCAATGACGGCGAGTTGATGGACGCCTTCGAGGGTGATGAAGAGCCGCAGGCCCGACGGGTCCAGCGCGACGCCCCACGGATTGGCGGCACCATCCATGACTTGATCGAGCAGCACGGTGGCAATTATCTTGCTAGATACGGTGTCGATGAGAGTGAGGGCATTGGTGTTGACCCAACCACGGTCGAGCTGGGTGGTGGGCAGGTTGAAACGACCGAGCACGTGAACCACATACGCCGTGTGACCGTCACCACTGAGCGCGATGCCGTGGGTGTCAGTGGAGCCGAGCGGCAGGCGGATGGCGGGCTTGGCTTTCAGTGCTTGGAGGTCGATGACGGAAATCTCGGTGGCGGTGTCCGCTGCGGTGGAGGCAGTGGCAGGGATGAGATTGCTGACAAAGGCGAGCGATTCGTCCGGGGTGATGACCACGCTGGTGGGTTGGCGTCCGACCGGGATGTTGGCCTTGGTGGCCCCGGTGGCCAGATCAATGACGGTGAGCCGGTCAAGCCCCCAATCGGTCGCCAGCAAGAGTTGCCGACGGGAGGCCACAGCGAGGCCACGTGGGAAACGACCAGTGGTGAAGCGGCGGGTGATGGAGCCTTTGGCAGGGTCAAGTTCGGCGATGCGACTGGTGCCGGATTCCGAGGCAAACAGGTGCCGACCATCGCCCGACCAAGCCAAGCCGCCAGGCGGGCCGGCGAGTTTGACGCTGCGCAGGATGCTACGTTGGGCGGGGTCGATGAGCACCACAGAGGAAGTGGTGGCATCGGCCACGGCGAGGGTCTTGCCATCGGGCGCAAAGGCGGTGGTGAGGGCCGAATGGGTATCGGCAGCAGCAGCGGGGTGAAGGGCAGCCGCGAGAAAAATGGCCATGAGACTCGCGACGCGACAGTTGGAGGAAGATGAAGGTTTCAAGGCTGGATCCCTACGGCGAGGCCGGTCTGGATTCTTTCAGCGAATTGGAATGATTTGTATTTTTAACGATTCCGGCGGCCATGCGCCATCCTGGGGAAATATTCCGGGTTTTGCCTCGGTATAAGGCGCAGCTTCTCACCGCAGCCCCCGCATGCCCGATCTCACTATCCGTGCCATTCACGCCCTACGTGGCCCGAACCGCTGGACCAACCAGCCGGTGCTGGAAGCATGGGTCGATCTCGGCAGTCTTACCGCAACCTCCAGCTTGAACTTGCGCGAATGCCATGAGCGGCTCAAATCCTGGCTGCCGGATATGCTCGAACCCGGCGGCGAGGGCGAGCACGGCGGCTTTACCAAGCGCCACGACAGCGGCACCTGCCCAGCACACTTGCTCGGATGCGTGACGCTTGAGTTGCAAGCTCAGGCCGGGCATCGCGAAAGTTTTGGCAAGACGTTGCATGCTGGCGCGGATGGACTTGCCACGGTGGTTGTCGGCTATCAGGACGAGACGGTGGCCGTGGCCTGTCTGCACAGCGCGCGGGCGTTGCTACTCGCCGCCTATCGTGCGCAACCCTTCGATGTGGCTGCGGAAATAGACCACCTGCATGACGTCGTGGATGACCATGCCCTGGGCCCGAGCACCAAGGCAATCGTGGACGGGGCCAAGCGACGCGGCATTCCATGGCGGCGCTTGCAGCAGGGCCGCAGTTTGATTCAGTTCGGCCATGGTGCCAAGCAGCGCCGCATCTGGACTGCGGAAACCGACCGGACCGGCGCGATTGCGGAATACATAGCCAAGGACAAGGATCTAACCCGCACCACGCTGCGCCGGGCCGGCGTACCGGTGCCCCTCGGCCGCATCGTGACCGATGCCGACGACGCCTGGGCCGCGGCACAAGACATTGGCCTGCCGGCGGTGGTCAAACCGCGCGACGCGAACCATGGCCGCGGGGTGTTTCTCGAAATGAAGACGCGCGAACAAATCGCCGAGGTCTTCCCGCACGCCGCGAAGTATGGCGACGGGGTCATCGTGGAACGCTACATCCCGGGCGTGGACCACCGCTTGCTCGTCGTCGGTAACCGCATGGTCGCGGCCAGCCGCGGCGAACCGGCAACCATCGTCGGGGATGGGCAACACACCGTCCACCAACTCATCGAAACCCAATTGAACTCCGATCCGCGCCGCGGCTCACACGATACCGCTCCCTGGGCAAAAATCGACACTATCGACTGGGATCCCACCTTGATGACCGACCTCCAAAAGCAGGGTCACGATATCACCACCGTCCCATGTGAAGGCGAGCGGGTGCTCGTCTCACGGTTCGCCAACCCTGCCGTCGATGTCACCGATGAGGTGCATTCAAGCGTGCGCAAGCACGTCGTAATCGCCGCACAAACCGCCGGTCTCGATATCTGTGGCGTGGATGTAGTGTGCTGCGACATCAGCCAACCGTTGGAGCAACAGGGCGGCGCCATCGTCGAAATTAACGCCAGTCCGGGTCTGCACATCCATTTGGAACCAGCCGTGGGCGAAGGCCGCCCCGTGGGTGAGGCCATCATCGATCTGTTGTTTCCTGCCGGTGATGACGGGCGCATCCCGCTCATCGCCGTCACCGGCACCTGCGGCAAAACCTCCACTCTGCGCCTCCTCAGCCACCTCTTGGCCGCCTCGGGAAAATTCCTGGCGATGAGTTCCAGCGACGGTCTGCAACTCGGCCCGCGCCACTCGCACTCGGTTTGCGGCGAGCGCAGCGAGGGCGCGCGGGGCGTATTGTTCCACCCATGGACCGAAATCGCCCTCTGCGAGGCCAACGCGGAAAACATCCTCAGCGAGGGCCTCGGCTTTGACCGCTGCCACATCGGCGTGGTCCTTAATGTCGGCACCGAGGCACCTGGTCGCGCCCACATCGACACCCTCGCCCAAATGGCCAAGGTGAAGCTCGCGGTGGTGCATACCATCCTGCCGCGCGGCACCGCCATCTTGAATGCCGACGATCCACTGGTCGCGCCCATGGCACAACATTGCAAAGGCAAGGTGATCCATTTCACATGCCAACCCGCTAATGCCGTCGTCATGGCTCATCGCGCCGAAGGGGGACGTGCCGTGTTGCGGCGTGAAGATGGCATCCACCTTGCCGAGGGCGCGGCGGAACGCGTTGTTTGCTATCTAACAGATCTACCGGCGGCGCTCACCGGCACCGCTGACTTCCACCTTGAGAACGTCCTCGCCGCCGTCGCCGCCGCCTGGGCCTACGGCCTCACCGATACCGCCATCCACCAGCGCCTGCGCGATTGCGCCAGCTAATAACCAACTCTCTTCGTAGGCGCGTTCTTCGTAGGCGCGCTCTTCGTAGGCGCGTTGGTGACAACGCGTTGGGGCTAGGCCCGGCTACTCATGGACGCTCCATCACCCAAGACCGCATTCTCACGAATGCGCCTACGAGCACCAGCGCTCTTCGTAGGCGCGCTCTTCGTAGGCGCGTTGGTGACAACGCGTTGGGGGC
>JBAXOF010000219.1:0-6615 GCA_037133375.1 Verrucomicrobiota bacterium
GTGCAATCCGTGCAATCCGTGCAATCCGTGCAATCCGTGCAATCCGTGGTTTCAAGAACGAATCCCGGGGTTCAACGTTCATTCTCGGGATAACTCCGGCGGTCGAATTCTCCAGCCTGACTTCTCCGGCCTTGCATCGCGGCAGGCGTTGGCGCACGCTCCGGCCATGGAAAGCCACGAATGGCACGAACACACCGACGAGGGACTCAGATATTTCAGAGCTTCCCATCATGGGGATCGCTGGACAATCCTCACCACCCTGAAAACCGACCCGGATTGGGAGAAACTCGAGTCAGCACAAGTCCCGGAGGTCCTGTGGCGCGCGCTGCGCGACGTGGTCTGGCGCAAATACCAACGCCGGCGCTGCTCGTGGGAACGCGTCGTGGAACTCGACAAGCTCCTCGGCGACGAACCCACCCCCGAAGGCCGCTAACAAGTCAGGGGTCGAGGAACTTGCCCGGGTTGAGGATGTGACGCGGATCGCACACACGCTTGAGGGCGCGGTGAAGATTCATCGCCACCTCGCCGAGCGCGCCTTTAATCCAGGGTTTCTTGGCCAGCCCCACGCCATGCTCGCCGGTGATGGCGCCACCGTTGGCCAGCACCCAGGCAAACAGCCGGTTGAGCGCAACATCCGCCCGCGCCCGCACGGCGGGATCCGCATAGTCGCCGACCATCAGGTTGGTGTGAATATTGCCATCACCCGCATGCCCGAAACAGGCGACTGGGATGCCGGTTTCCAATTCTAACACTCTAGCGAACTCGACCAGTTCGACCAACTTGGAACGGGGCACCACGATATCCTCGTTGAGTTTTGTTAGACCGGTGTCTTTCAGTGCATAGGAGAACTCGCGGCGGAGGTTCCAGATGCGCTCGCAAGACGCTTCATCCAGCGCGCGATCGACGGCCGTGGCACCGAGTGAGACAAGCCGCGCGTGGAGTTCATCCAGCTCCGCGAGCACGGCGGCAGGGCGGCCGTCGATCTCCACGATGAGATAGGCATCACCCGGCGGGAAAACCCCGCTGCCGAGGCGGCGGCGGGCGGCGGCCAAAGTGAAGGCGTCAGTGATTTCGAGAGCGGATGGCAGATGACCGGAGTTGAGGACGGCTTGAACGGCGGCCGCGGCGCGTGCCATGTCCGGGAAAATCGCGGCCAGCATGCCACGACTGGCCGGCCGCGGAATGAGCCGCAAGGTGGCTTCAGTGATGACTCCAAGCATGCCCTCCGAACCGGTGAACAACCCGATCAGATCAAAGCCGGTCTTGTTCTTGTGCAGCCGTCCGCCGCTACGGATGATGCGCCCATCGGCCAGCACCACCTCCAAACCTAACACATATGCGCGGGTCACGCCATATTTCAAGCAGCGGGGACCTCCGGCATTGGTGGCGATGTTGCCACCAATCGAACATTCCTTGAGCGACGCCGGGTCGGGCGGGTATTCCCAACCAACCTTGTGGGCCGCCTCTTGCAAAGCGCTGGTGATGACGCCGGGCTGGACGATGGCGACACCATCTTGCGGGTGGATGCCCAGGATGCGGTTCATGCGGGCAGTGGAGAGGACGATGCCACCGTTGACAGGCACGCAACCACCGACATAGCCGATGCCCGCGCCGCGGGTGGTAACCGACACGCGCCGGCCATGCGCAAGGGCCAACACCAAGGCCACATCCGCCGTGCTTTCCGCAAACACCACGAGGTCCGGCAGGTGACTGGCTGACCATTTGTCGGTGGCATGACTGGCGAGCACGTCCGGATCCGTGGAGACTTTTCCCGCACCGATGAGTTCGGCGATTTGTGCGGCCAGACTGGCGGGACTTGCGGTCTTGGGAACCATGGCGGTCACCGTGGCTGCGGCGGACACGACTGCGCCAGGGCGCGCGACAACATCACCCATGGCATAGATCTTCTTGTAATACTCGTCGGCCATCCGGTCGGCATCGAAGAACGGGACCACGTCGTTCATGGAATTGAGCACCATGCGATACCAAGCATCCGGCTCTTCGTAGTAGAGCGGCAGCGCCAGCTCGTTTAGAATCTGATAGATCCCGAGCTGATCCTGGCGGTCGCGCTCATTGGGATCGAGCGCGGGATCGGCAGGGGGCACGATGAAGGAGTTTTCGCCGTCGCGGGCGAACTCGCAGACCCAGCCGTCGTAGGTTGATAGATTGAGGGAGCCGTTCATGGCGGCGGACATGCCGGAGGTGCCGGACGCCTCGCGGGTGACCACCGGGTTGTTGAGCCAGATATCCGAACCGTCCTTGAGCAGGCGGGAAAGGCCGAGTTCATAGCCGACCACGACGGTGGCGTTGGGCATATCCCTGGTGAGGCGGATGAGGTGGTTAAAGGTGTCGATGGAGCCGTAATCAAACGGATAGGGTTTGCCCGCCCAAATGATCTGGATCGGACGTTCCGCGTTATTAACCAAGCTGCGGAACAATTGGACATCGCGGGCGATGAGATCGGGGCGCTTGTAACCGGCAAAGCGGCGCGCCCACACCATGGTGAGAACATCGGGGCTGAAAAGCTTGCCGGTTTGGTTGGCCACATGGGTAAAGAGCTTGCGCTTGAGTTCGCACTTGCGCAGGCGCAGCGCCTCGATGTCATCGGCGAGACGCGCGGCCTCGAGCTCCTTGTCGCCCCAGTATTTCTGGTTCTGGGCGTTGGTGACGTGGGTGATCTCACAGATGTTAGGAAATTCCTTCCACATGTGGCGGGACACCTCGCCATGGAGTTTGGAGACCCCGTTGGCGGAATGGCTCAGGCGCAGCGCGGCCAGCGTGTGGTTGAAAACATCGCCGCCGATGCCGGTGATGGCGCGGATTTCCGGCTCGGACACCTCACCGAAAAAGGAAAACTCCCGCAACAACTTGAAGTCATGCTTTTCGTTGCCAGCTTCCTCCGGGGTGTGGGTGGTGAACACGAAGCGTTTTTTCACCTCGTCGAGACGGCGGAATTTTTCGTAGATACGGAAGGCGGCGGATAGGCCGTGAGCTTCGTTGAGGTGCCAGACTTGCGGATCCACGCCGAGTTCCTCGAGCAAGCGCGTGCCGCCAGCACCGAGAATGATGTATTGGGCGATGCGCCGCAGCGGGTCGTTGTCGTAAAGCCGGTGGGTCAGGGCGCGGGACAGATCGTCATTTTCCTCGATGTCGGTGCTGAGGAAAAACATCGGCACGGTGCCAAAAACCTCGCCTGGCAGGAACATCGCCTTGACCCAGACCGGATGGCCGTGGATCGGGACGGTGAAGCGAATGCCGGTGTCTTTGAGGAAGGCGTATTGCTGTTTGCGGAATTGAATGGCCAGTTCCCCATCCTCGCCACGGGATTGGTTGTAATAACCGTAACTCCAGAGCACCCCGACACCGCAGAGGTTTTGGCGCAAATCCGCAGCGGCGCGCATGTGGGAACCCGCGAGAAATCCCAGCCCGCCGGAGTAAATCTTAAAGCTCTGGCTAATGGCGAATTCACAGGAAAAATACACCGCGCTTTTGGCATATTGCGGGTCTATTTCGTAGGTATGGGCAAACGGCTTGGGTAAGAATGATTCAGGCATGACGGGGGCAAAAAGCGGATTAAATGAGCGCGGCAGGCAACCGCAACAGGGCAATTGGTGTGCCAGAATAGACGAAGGCACACAGATTGTCCAGTCAAGGGCGACTTTCCCGGTCACTTACCGGCGTCCGGGGCTTGGCCCTTGTCGGTGCCGCGGTCCCGAAACGCGATTCCAAACACCACCGCCACCGCAATGGCAATCCCCGCCGGCATCAACCAAAACATCTTGGCTCCCGCCAACCAGCCGTCCTTGGTGCCCGCCTGCAATGCGGTCTGCCCCGCCCACCAATCGAGCACCTTGTTGCCCGCCAACATCCCGGCACCATAGGTCAACAATCCGATCAAGCCTTGCGCCGAAGCGCGAATTTCACGCGGTGCCTTGCGGTCGGTATACATCTGCCCGGTGACGTAAAAAAAGTCGTAGCAAATCCCGTGCAGCACAATCCCGAAAACGAGCATGCCGGGCACCGAGGGCATCAGACCGAACACCCCGTAGCGCAAGGCCCACGCCAGCATGCCCACCAGCAGCATCCACTTCACGCCGAAGCGCCGGAAAAAAAACGGGACCAGCGCCATGAATACGATCTCACTGACCTGCCCAAGCGCCATCACCCCGGCGGACTTGTCGCCAAACGCGGTGTTCGCCACAAACGGATAGGTCATCGCGTAGTAGAACGACAGGGGGATGCAGATCAGAAACGAACACAGCGCAAACACCGCAAACGACGGCTCCTTCAACATCCGTAGCGCGTCGAATCCTAACATCTTGGCAATGCTCACCGGCGTGCCACGACCACTCGGCAAGGTGGCCGGCAGCGTGAAACTGTAACATCCATAAAACAAGCTGACCACCGCCGCCAGCTTCATTGGAAATGCCGAAGCTCCGGCGTCCGCAATGCCCGGAAGCACCTTCAGTGGCAACAGTCCGAACACCGATTGCGCCACCACAAGGCCCGACACAATCCAGCCGATGGTCCCCCACAGCCGGATCTTTGGAAACTCCTCGCTTTCATTGGCCACGTTGCGAAACGTGATCGTGTTGACCAAGGCCAGCGTCGGCATGTAGCACAGGAAATACCCCAGCAACCAACTGAACAAGTGCTCAGGGCTATCCGTGATTTGCGCGCAATGCCATAACAACGCCGCGCCTAGCAGATGCAGCACGCCGTTGACCCGCTCCGCATTGAAAAACCGGTCCGCCACCAAGCCTACAAACAACGGTGCCAGCAGCCCCGCCCAATTGCAGGTCGAATAAATGTAGCCCACCACGTTCTGCCCGCTGAAGATCTTGCCCAAATACCCACCCAGCGGCACATAAAACGCCCCCCACACAAAATATTGCAGAAACATCATCACCGAGAGGCGCAGCGTCGTCGTGGAGTGGGGCGGATGCATGGCGTGGTCTAGCCACTGCAACGGCGCGGGTCAAGGCCGGCCGTCCAACTCCAGCAACTCCCGGACTTCCCGCAACATCTGCCTGGCCACCTCGCCTTCGTAGCGGGTGAAGCCGTTGGCGGTGATTTCGGTCATGGCATCGCGGCGCTCCCAAGATGCCTGTGCGACCTGGTAAGCCGGCAGCGACAGCATGACCAGCAACATCCCGCAGGCATAAGCCGGAACCAATGCCAACGCCACCACCGCGCGGGAAAACTGCCGGGTAAAAGGCACCGCCAACGCCCGCACCACACTGGCCAATATCAGCAGCAACAGCGGGGCTAACAAAACCGACTTCCAGATGAACAAAGGGTTTTTGAAATTCCCATCCATGCGCCAGAGCCCGCATTCATCAATCCACATGGGCGCGCTCAGTCCGAGCACCGGCACCAAGGCCAACCCGGCCGCCACCGCCAACCAGCCGATGAGCGGGTTGCCACTGCCAACCCCCAGCGCCGCCGCCCGCAGCGATAACCGCCACCGCGCCACCAGCGCCGGCACAACGAACAACAACAACGCCAACGCCAGAAAATCCGCCGCGGGCAAAGTCACTCCCGTGGCATGGATCCCTCGGTCCTGACCGCCCAGCGGGGTCAAGCGCATCAGTGCCGTCACATACCCGAAGGGCAGCAGCACGCCCGCACCTAACAACCACGCCCAGTCGACCGGCAGCAGCAACGCATTCACCCGCTGCGCCAGCCGCAACACCACCGGCGGCAGGCAAAACCGATAGACCGCGACGGCCAGCAACCCCAACCCTAACACCACCCACACCGCCAGCGAGCCAAGCCGCGCAACCATCAAGTGTTCGGCCATGCGACCGGGCCGCAGGTCGGCATCAGCGAGCGGTGGCGGGGATTTCACCTGCATCCGAAGTCTGACAAGTTCGCTGGTGAACCAACCGCACCGCGCCTCAATGCCATCATGGCCCCGGGATTCAAAGCGCTTGCTCTGTGCCGCCGCCTCCTGGTCAAGCTTGCCATTGATGCGTTTGAACCGACTGGCTTCTTCAACCAGCCCCAACTTCTCCGCCGCAGCCTGCAAATTGCGGAGAATGGGTGAGACGTTTGACTTTAGAACCAGCACCTCAATGAGGGTTGGATTTTCAAGCCTCCCGATTGTCCTCATGAAAGCCTCCGCATCCCCAAGCAATTGCCGGAAGTCATCCCCATTCCCGGCCTCACCTAACAGCCATGCCTGCGCCGCGATGGCCTTGACCAAGTGGTGCAGGGTGATGTCCGATGTGAGATGATCGCCGAGATAATAGGACGAGGCCAAGCGTGATATCTGATCCGCCTGCGGCAGCAGTGGAATCCGCTCGGAGAGAAGTTCCTTGTGACGGTTCACAAAGCGCGTTTGCTTGCCGGCTTCCCGCAGCAATGCCAGTGCCTGGCCCAGCTTTGCCGCATCCAGGATTTGCCACGACGGTGCCTCACCGGCCTTTTTGGACTTGGCGCTTTGTCGGTCTTTCTTGACCGAATCGCGCGCGCGGTCCGCCGCCGCATGATAAGTAAACCACGCATTGTCCGGGTCCAAGCGCCGGGCTGTCTCCAGAAACTCCGGCGGATACGCGCGGTGATCCCCCCGGTATTTCATGGCATACGCGGCGAAATAGGCCGGATTGTCCG
>JBAXOF010000220.1:0-6597 GCA_037133375.1 Verrucomicrobiota bacterium
TGGGCGAACTCGGGGGATGCTTGGCACCAGTTCCAGACAGAAATGCGGGACACGCCTGCCGCTGCCGCCGCCTCGCCGAAGGTGCAACCCTCTGCCAACTTGCGGAGTATGATCCGGTGCCGCCAATCCATGAGGGCAAAATGCGCTGCAATCCGCGCTTGGTCAATCCCGTGTGCGGATGGGCGCGGGGACGGTGTTAAGCGGCGGGGGAAATGCCCCACCCTGCAACAATTCGTTTCGGGGTGGTTGTCGGGGAATTGGATTTTGGAGTTGGTCAACCAATCCGAACAACTTCCAGAACCGTCCATGAAAAAAGTTCTCCCCGCAACAACCCTGCAATAAAATCGACATTTGGCCGCATTTTCGCGCATTTCGGCGGCGTTTGAGGCTTTCCGATCAGGGCACAAAAAACCCTGCAAACCATTGATTTGCAGGGCTTTGAGAGTGGTACACCCGAAGGGACTCGAACCCCTAACCTTCTGATTCGTAGTCAGACGCTCTATCCAATTGAGCTACGGGTGCATTGCTGCGGGACGGAAGAAAAGCGGGTTAGGCGGGGGCTGTCAAGGATTTTGACGCGGATTTTCGGGGATTGGCCTCAGGAGGCCCTGGTGGTTCTGGCGGGGGCCACCGCATCAGCCTTGCGCCCGGGGTGAAAACCCATTATGCAAAGCCCGAATGGATACAGCAATCCCCACCGCCCGCCGTGGTTCCTCCTGGCTGCGCACCGTCGTGCGTGGCGTGCTCATTTGCGCGGGAACGGTCGCCATTCTGCTCCCGGCTTGGCTTCCTAACCGGCCTTCGGCACCCATGAGCCTGGGCACTGTGGGATTGCTTCAGGCACTGCTGTTAGCCGGGGCCGCGGCGGTTTTTTTCGGAGCCATGGCGCACGCTGGTGCCTACCGACCGGTGTGTCGCATTCTGGCCTTGGTGCTGGTGGCGGCGGTGGTGGGCGAGTTGGAGGATTTGGCGTTGCTGATCATGGGTCGGCAATTTCCTGAGACTTGGGTAGTGGGCGCGATTCTGTTGCTGGCGCTGATCACAGGGTGCCGACACCGCCGAGTGGTGATTGAGTTTGTGGGCACGGTGGGCACTCACGCTGGCAGCGGATTGATTGCCGCAGCGCTGCTGATTTTGTTTATCTTCGACCGGGTGATTGGCGGGCGGCGATTTTGGCAGGCGGCCTTGGGCAAGGCGTTTGCGCCGGAGATCCCGCTCATTTGCAAGAGTTATCTTGAATTGCTCGCCTGCTATTTTCTCTTCATCGGCTCGATTGGATTGGCCCTCACGCTTGCCCGCCGCGCGGACCCGGAATGAAAATCATCCAAATTCTGCCCGAACTCAATGCCGGCGGTGTGGAACGCGGCACTCTGGAGTTGGCCGCCTTTCTGGTGGCGGCGGGCCACGAGGCTGTCGTCATTTCCAATGGCGGGAGGCTGGTGGTCGACTTGGAGGGCAGCGGGGCGCGACACATCACGCTGCCGGTCCATCGCAAGAGTCTCGCCACGCTGTGGCAGGTGCGCGGGTTGCGGCGTGTTCTAACTGCCGAGCGGGCGGACGTCCTGCACTTGCGCTCGCGGGTGCCCGGTTGGATTGCCTGGCTGGCATGGCGCGGCATGGATCCGGCCACGCGGCCGCGCTTGATCAGCACCGTGCACGGGTTCTACTCGGTGAATGCGTACTCGGCGGTGATGACACGCGGCGAGCGGGTCATCGCGGTTTCCGAAAGTGTCCGCAGATATGTGTTGGAAAACTATCCGCGAGTTCCGGCGGCGGCCATCCGGGTGATTCCGCGAGGCGTGGAGCCGCAGCATTATGGAGCGGGATATCGTCCGTCGGCAGAGTGGCTGGCGAGCTGGCAAGCGGAGCATGGCGGCCTGGCTGGCAAGCGGGTGTTGCTGTTGCCAGGGCGCATCACCCGGCTCAAAGGACACGAGGAATTTTTCGAACTTATCGCCGCGCTCAAGGCGGACGGCTTGCCCGTGCATGCGCTGGTGGCGGGTGACACCCATGCGAAAAAGCGCCGCTACCTCGATGAACTCCACGGCCTCGTGCAACACCTCGGCATCGACTCGGCAGTGGACTTTCTCGGCCACCGCCAGGACTTGCGCGAAATCATGGCGGTGAGCGATGTTGTCTGCGCACTGTCCCGCCAACCCGAGGCGTTCGGCCGCACCGTGCTGGAGGCGCTGGCACTGGGCAAGCCGGTGTTGGGCTACGATTGCGGCGGTGTGGGAGAACTGCTGGCCGGGCTTTTCCCCATGGGCCGCGTGCCGTTAGGTGATCGGGAGTTATTGCTAGAAAAGGCCCGTGACATGCTTGCGGAGCGGCCCTGCCCGCAACCGGTGGGCGAGCCCTTCACACTGGACGCCATGTGCCGGGCGACGCTCGACGTCTATCAGGAATTGCGGCGGGTGTGAGTAGCAACGGCATGCGTGTCGTTGCTTCCGTATTCTGGAAAAGACAGGACGAGGATCCCGCATGGGTGCAGCGGGGCGTTGCGCCTGTTGGGGATTTGGCATGACAGGCTGGAACCTATTTAAATCCGTGTAATCTGGGTAATGCAGTGATTAATCTAACCGATGACACAACTTGAACTGCGGAGTTCGGGTTTAGGCCAATCGCCCAGCCCTGCGGGCCTCCCTGCCTTGCGCCAGGAACCCGTCCTCATCGAGGAAACATCCGTGCGGCAGGGCCAGTCCGGCGGCGGGCGCGGCCGGACCCTGGGCTAACAGTTGACCGTCCGCCGCTGGCACCAAAAACCATCCCGGCAACAGCCTGCCCCAGGTGCCGGGTTTGCCGCCGCTCTGCACATCCTTCAAGTTAGGCACCGCCGCCGGATCCGGCATCGACATTGCCACCACCATGCCATCGAGCGCCAGGCACGGGCAATGCCGCACGCCTGGAATATCTAACGGAATTACCGCTTGCTTGCTGAAATCGTAAAACACGACAGGCTTATCGAGGGTGGCGGCGGCAAGCGCGGTGCGCAACATCGCGCCGCCGACCCAAGTGCCGCCGGCATGGATCTGCGCTTGAGTGTGCAGGTCCAGCAGCGATTTGTAGAGCTCCGGGAAGGCGACGGCCATCCCTAACAAACTTGCAGGTGCCGGGTCATCCGCCAGCACGGCAAAGGCATGCCGCCGTTGCAACGCGTTGACCTGGCCGATCTGATAGCCATTGATCCACATCCGCCGCCGGGCCTCCGCGCCGAGGCTGGACAGCCGATCGGCTCCTGCGCCGCGCGGCATTCTAACCAACCAGCCCGGCGCCTTGAAGCGGGCGTCGATGGCCGCTGCGGACGCTTGCATCATGGCGTCGCGCAGTCCTGCGAGGTCGGCAGTGGTGGGTGCTAGGGGTTGGCCAAAGGCCACGGTCAAGCCGTGGCGGAAGGTGGCGTGGGGCCATTTACCAAAAAACCGGCCGCGCTCAAACGAGAAAATTGACCCCCACGATCCGTCGCACCACATCGGCACCAACGGATGTCCGGCCTGTTTCGCAATCAACGCAAAGCCGCGTTGCAGTTTGCTCAGGCTGCCGGTGCGGGTCAGTTGCCCTTCGGGAAACAGGCATACGGTGTCGCCCTGGCGCAGCGCGGCGATGACGATGCGGATGGCTTCGCGCGGTTGCTCACGGTTGATACACACCGTGTCAAAAAAACTCACGAACCAGCGCAGCGCGCGCCTCTTCATGAACACCTCATCCATCACGAAACGCACCGGACGGCCGCACGCCGCGGCAATGAAAAACGCATCGGCGTAGCTCACATGATTTGGCAACAACAAGACGCCGCCGGTTGGCGGCAAGTGCTCGAAGCGGACCGTGCGCACATGATAGATCGAGCGCACCAGCGTGGCACCGAGCACCCGGATGAAATGTCCCGGCAGCAGGCGGATGATGAACAGGGTCATCAGCGCACAGATGACGCCGGCCACCGCAATCTGCACGCGCAGCCCCAGCATGATGCTCATGCCGAGCGCATGGGTGAGGAAGGCAATCGCCTCGATCACCGCCGCCGCGAGCATGCCCGCAAAACAATCCTGGAGATTGACCGCGGATTGCAGTTCGCCGCGCTTGTCTGCCGGATAGCGGTCTTGCACCCACGCGTTGAGCGGTGCCAAAAACACCGCCGAACTGAGCGCCATCAACACCAGTGCCGCCATGAACGCCATGCCACCTAACGGAATACAGGCAATCACCATGGCCAGCACCGACATCGCCACCCCCGCCACCGGCACCCAGCCCAACTCAATGCGCCGCCGCAACAAAAACGCCGCCAACCCGAAGCCCCCGATCATGCCCAGCGAAGCCGCTCCCATGAACTCCGAGGACAAGGTGCCAAAACCGCCGTGGCCGCCAGTCATCGCTTTGGCCAGCTTCACCGACCACAGGTTGATGAAGGTGGCCAAGCCCCAGAAAAATGCCATGCCAAAGGATGCCCGGCGCAGGGGGGCATCCCGCCACAGGTCTTTGAGGTGGCCGAAATGTTGGACCAACAGCCCCGCCCGCATGGGCACCCCGCCTTGTGCCGGCACCCGCGGCACCACCCACGCCATCAGCAGCGCCGGCACCGAACACAGCGTGAGAATCAATAGCGGCAGCAGCGCCGCGGTCCACGCCACCGCCTCCGTGCCACCCAGGCCCCGGTAGCGCGCATCGTAAATCCAGCCCGCCAGAATCTGTCCCGCCAACATCCCTAACATGGTGGTCATCTGCTGGATGCCCGAGGCAAACCCGAGATGCGCTGAACCTAACAATTCCTTATTGCTGCCGATCTTCGCCGGACTGAAAAACGCCGCCTGGATGGCGAGGGCGAAAAACCCGAGCATCGCCACCCGCATGTCGCGCATGACCACCGCGCCGCAGATGGACGCGAGGATGAGCACCTGCGCCACTGCGGCACCCAACATCACGTCGCGTTTCGAAAAACGGTCGCTCATCCAACCGGCCAGCGGAGCGAACAGCACATAAGGCAGGGATATCAGGATGGCGGCCCAGGATTCCACCGCAACGCCCACGGCGCCGCCCAGCGACACCAGCATGAATTGCGCGACCTTGTCATTGAACGCATTCTGCGTCTGCTGCACGATCATGCTCCAAAACCCCACCCAATGGCGGCGCGTCGGCGACCCAGCGCGTGATTCCTCAGGCGTCATAGGGAATCACGGCATTCCTGGCGTGCCTGCGTAGATGAATCGAAGAGATAGGTAAAATCATGCTGAGGTAAAATCATGGAAGAGAGATGCTGAAGGGCGCGGCATGTCGGTCAAAAGACAGACTGGTGAGTGAAAGGTCACGCTCCCGTCTTTACCGCACCCTATCTAACAACCATGTCAGCAAGCCCTCCACCGGCAGGCGCTCCTGTTCCATCGAATCGCGGTGGCGCACGGTGACGGTGCCTTGCAGGGCGTCGCCGTTTTCGCCGAGGGTATCGAAATCCACGGTGACGCAGAAGGGCGTGCCGATCTCATCCTGGCGGCGGTAACGGCGGCCCACCGCCCCGCCATCGTCGTAGAACACGTTCATCCACGGCTGCAATTTCTTCTGGATGTCGCGGGCGATGGCCACCTGAGCCTCGTTTTTCTTGAGCAAGGGAAAAATCCCCACCTTCACCGGAGCCATTCTTGGCACGAAGCGCAACACGGTGCGCAGGTCCTCCTTGCCCTTTTCATCAGTTAGAGTCTCCTCGTCGAACGCCTCGCATATCAGTGCGAGCACCGTCCGGTCGCACCCTGCGGACGGTTCGACCACATGCGGCAGAAAGCGTTCCTTGGTTTCCTCATCGAAATACACCAGCGATTTGCCGGAGCCTTTCTCATGCACGCCGAGGTCGTAGTTGGTGCGATAGGCCACGCCTTCCAACTCCTGGATGCCAAAGGGGAACTCGTATTCGATGTCGTAGGTTTTTTTCGAGTAAAATGCCCGCTCGCCGTCCGGCACGTCCAGGATATGGAGCTTCTCGCGCGGAATGCCGATCTCGCCGTAAAACTTCAGCCGCTCCTCTAACCATTCGTCGGTGAGCCGCATGCCGTCGTCCGGATGGCAGAAATACTCGATTTCCATTTGTTCAAACTCGCGCGAGCGGAAAGTGAAATTGCGCGGGTTGATCTCGTTGCGGAATGACTTGCCGCATTGGGCGATGCCAAACGGCAGCTTCACCCGGTTAGAATCCAGCACGTTTTTGTATTGGCAAAAAATTGTTTGTGCCGTCTCCGGGCGCAGATAGGCGATCTGGTCGCCGGTGGCACCGAAATTGGTCTGCAACATCAGGTTGAACTCGCGCGGTTCGGTTAGCTCGCATTTCGGCGATTGGCCAGGGCAGACGCTCGGTTTTTCCTTGCACTGTGAGGATTCCAGGTTATCGGCGCGGAACCGGCCCTTGCACGTTTTGCAATCGACCATCGGATCGGAGAACCCGCCGACGTGACCGGAGGCGACTAACACTTGTTCCATGGTGAGGATGGCGCCGTCCATGCCGAGGACGTCATCGCGCTCCTGGACGGTCTTGCGCCACCAATACTCCTTGAGGTTGCGTTTCAACTCCGCACCCAGCGGACCGTAATCCCAGCAACCGTTGAGGCCGCCGTAAAGCTCGCC
>JBAXOF010000221.1:0-6568 GCA_037133375.1 Verrucomicrobiota bacterium
CGATCCACGAGGAAGAGGAAGCGTGCTTCGAGAATGACTTGCTCACTGATGCCTTGCTTGCGTGCTTGCTCGATGGCGGCTTGCAAGGTGGCGGCCGATTCCCGTTCGGAGAACAAACGTGCGAGCGCGGCTTCGCGCGGATCGGCCGTGGCCGCTTGAACTGCCGCCGGTGGCGCGGCCGCTTGCCGGGTTTTATCCGCCGCCTCCACCGCGCTCGCAATGGTGGCGATGAGCAGGATGGCCGCAGTGGTGCAACGCATGATTGAAATGTTGGGTTCCAGAAGCGCGGTGACTCCCGGCGATGGATGGGATGGGCTCAATGCGCAGGGATCTGCAACTTCTTGCCGAGAACGACAGTGTCCTTGGTCATGCCGTTGGCTTTCATGATAGAGGGCGCCGGAACTTTGTATTTGCGCGCGATGCCGCCGAGCGTGTCACCTGCAACCACGATGTGCACCGTGGCTCCATGCGGGACGGCATCAACCGTGGCCGGATGCTTCGCTAGTGGCGTTGCTAACGGTGGCTTCAACGCCTCCGGTGTGACAGCGGCAACTGGCGTAGCGGTGCTCTCCTCATACGCGGCGGGAGTGTCATAGGTTGGATTGGCTGGTTGCACGGGCGGGTTTGCAATGTTGTTAGCAGCCGCTGGTCGGCCACCGTCCGGAGAGTTCGCGAGATTGCCCGTGTCGTAATCGTTGTTCTGGTTCGCGCAGGAGACCAACGAAATGGCAAAAGCTGCGACAAGGAGCAGGCGGGGAGATTTCATAACAATGGATTGAGCTGGTTGGTTTGCAGGTTGGTGAGGGAGGTGGACACCCGTGCCGCGCGGCGCATCTCGCGCGACGCTGAAACGCTGTGACAGCCGCACTTTATTCAAATCATGTTGGAAGGAAATCGAAAAAAATCATTGGCGGCGAGATTCGTGTGTGCGGCGAGTGCGGCGAGTGATTCATCGCGCAAAGCGGCGATGCGCTCGGCCGTGTGACGCATGAAAGCGGGTTCATTGCGCTGGCCGCGATGTGGATCGGGGGCGAGATACGGTGAGTCGGTCTCCAACATGAAGCCACCGTTAGGGCAATGCGCGATGGTATCGCGGACGTCACCGGCGTTCTTAAAGGTGCTCACCCCGCCGAAGGAAACCAGGCCGCCGTGATCAAGCACCCGTTTGGCATGGGCCCATGGGCCGATGAAACAATGGAAAATTGCGCGGACGCGTTGCTGGAAGTCCGCGTAGATGGCAAGTGCGTCTTCAAACGACGCATGTCCGCTGCGGTCGCGGGTATGGATGACGATGTTGAGCTTGGCGGCGGCGGCGAGCTCGAAGTGTTGGCGAAGCAACGTGCGCTGGCGTTCACGGAAGGCGGCCTCCTCCCAACCTGCGGGCGCGGCGTGAAAGTAATCAAGGCCGGTCTCGCCAATCGCACACACCCGTGGATCTCTGACAAAGGCTTCGAGCCGGATGGTGGCATCGTCCGGCGCATGGTGGACATCACAGGGATGGATGCCGATGCAGGCGTGAATGCCGGGAGTTTGCGCCAGCGTCAGGTTGGCATCAAAATCCTCGAGTGAAGTGGCCAGAGTGATCAGGCGGGTGACTCCAGCGGCATGCGCACGCTCGATCAACGCGGGGATTTCGTCAGGAGCAAAACGATGGGATGCGAGATGGCAGTGGGTATCGGTGAGCATGGGGGAAAGACAGAAGATAAGAAGACAGAAGAGGGAAGACAAGAGCAGAAGAATCCGTCGGATCGGACCGATCGGACGGATCATTACAGCAGAGAGCGCAGCACCTCTGCATCTTTTCTTCTGTCTTCTGTCTTCTGTCTTAGAGTCTTCTGTCTTCTATTACCGCTTCCAGCAGCGCTTGAACTTTACCGAAGTCCTTGATGCCGGGGGAGCACTCGGCACCGGACGCCACATCGAGTGCGGCGGGGCGCACGCTGCGGGCCGCCAGCGCGGCGTTTTCCGGCACGATGCCACCGGCGAGAATGATGGGAACACCGGGATGTTGTTCGCGGAATTGAACTGCAACATTCCAATCAAAGACTTCGCCGGTGCCGCCATAGACGCCTGGAGCATGGGCATCGAGGAGAATGGCGGCGGCTCCATAGTCGGTGACGTGGGCGAGGTCAGCACGCGATTTGACGCCGATGGCCTTGATGAAGGGGATGTTGGCGGCGCGATAGGGCGCGGTGTCCGCAACGGATTCGTCGCCGTGGATTTGGATCACATCCAGCAAGCCCTCGTGAATAAGGCGCAATGGCAACTCGGCGGGAGCATTGACGAAGACGCCAACCCGTAGGATCTTGCCCGCCAGATGGCGCAACCAGTCAGCGTTGGCAGGCGGCAAATAGCGTTTTGACTTGGGCCAGAAATTGGCACCAAGCGCCCCGATACCAAGCGTCACAAGTTGCTCGGCATCGCACTGGCGGGTGATGCCACAGATTTTGAGCGAGACGGTGGCTGGGTCGAGAAAGCGTTCAAGAAGCGTCACGGCACCAGTATAGTGCGGATTTTGAAGTTTGGAACTTGGAACTTGTGTCACCATAGATTCTTCTAGGCGGGTGGACGCCATTCGGATTCACGGAGCCCGCCAGCACAACCTGCGCAACATCGACGTCGATATCCCGCGCGGCAAACTCGTGGTCATCACCGGACCCAGCGGCTCGGGCAAGTCCTCGCTGGCCTTTCACACGTTGTATGCCGAGGGCCAGCGGCGCTATGTGGAATCGCTATCGGTGTATGCCCGGCAGTTTCTAGATCAGTTAGAAAAGCCCGCTGTGGATGCGATTGAGGGACTGAGTCCGGCGATTGCCATCGAACAACGCAGCGGCGGACTCAATCCGCGATCGACGGTGGCCACGGCCACCGAGATCTATGATTACCTGCGGGTGTTGTGGGCGGCGGCGGGCATTCCGCATGACCCGCAGACCGGCGAGCGACTGCAACGCATGAGTGCAGCAGACATCGTGACCGTGCTTGCGGCGCTGGCAGAAGGCACCAAGGTGATGTTGCTGGCACCCTTGCCGCCGGAGGAACTCTCGGAGCCCGCGCGCTTGCTCACGGACTTGCAGCGGCAGGGATACATCCGGGTGCGGGTGGCCGGAGATGTGTTAGAGATTGAAGAGGCCGCGAGGTTGTGGCCGGAGGTGCCGGGTGCCGTGGAGATCGTGGTGGATCGCTTTGTGATTCGCGCGGGCGTAGCGTCGCGTCTAGCCGATTCGGTGGAAACGGCCCTGCGCCTGTGCGGCAGCGAAGCGCGCGCGGCCATCCAAGAGCCGGGCGCGGACGTGTGGCGGGACATTTCATTCCAAACCTCGTATCGCAATCCGCACACCGGGTTTGTAGTGGGCGAGCTTTCACCTAAACATTTTTCCTACAACTCGCACGTGGGCGCCTGTGCCGCCTGCGAAGGACTGGGCACCGAGATGTTTTGTGATGCGGGCCGGTTGACGGCCCACCGGCCGTGCCAAGCATGCGGCGGCCAACGCCTGAAGCCGGAGTGGCTGGCGGTGCGCATCGAGGGCACGGCGGGCCGCTGGTTAGGCATTCAGGATTTTTGCGGGCTGGCAGTGGCCGAGGCCAACGCCTGGCTGGATGGCTTCAAGCCGGATCCCGCCACGGCTGCGGTCTGCAAACGCCTGGCGGGGGATGTGCGCAGCCGCCTCGCGTTTCTTGAGGAGGTGGGCTTGGACTACCTCACACTGGGCCGCGCCAGCGGCACACTCGCGGGCGGCGAGGCGCAACGCATCCGCCTGGCCAGCCAACTCGGCGCCGGTCTCTCCGGCGTGATCTACGTGTTGGATGAACCGAGCATCGGCTTGCACGCGGCCGACACCGCGCGTCTCATCGGTGCCCTGATCCGCTTGCGCGACCTCGGCAACACGGTCGTGGTGGTGGAACACGATGCGGAAATCATCCACGCCGCCGATTATGTGATCGATATGGGTCCCGGTGCCGGTGCGGCCGGCGGCAGCGTGATGGGGGTTGGCGCACCGGCGGAAATCGATTCTCCCACCGGTCATTGGTTGCGCGGCGACCTGCCAACGCCTGCCCGAACACCACCCGCCGGCTCGCCCTTGGGCTCGCTGGTGGTGCGCGGCGCACGCGAGCACAATCTGCACAACCTCGACGTGGCCATTCCGTTAGGTCGGCTGGTGTGCCTGTGCGGCCCGAGCGGCAGCGGCAAGTCCACCCTCGCCGATGAGATTCTGCGCCGCGCCCTCGCCCGTCATTTCAATGGCTCCGGCGAAATCCCTGGAGCACATGACCGGATCGACGGGATTGAATTGTTAGGAAAATGTGTGGTGGCTGATCAATCGCCGATTGGCCGCAGCCCGCGCTCCAATCCAGCGACGTTCACCGGCGCATTTGATTTGGTGCGCGAGTTATTCACCAAGCTGCCGCTTTCCAAGCAACGGGGTTATGGGCCCGGGCGTTTCAGTTTCAATGCCGCGGGCGGGCGCTGCGAGCGTTGCCAGGGCAATGGCCGGCTCAAGATCGAGATGCACTTTTTGCCGGACGCCTGGGTGCCATGCCCGGCCTGCAACGGCAAACGCTTCAACCGCGAAACCCTCGAAGTGACCTACAAGGGGAAACCCATCTCCGCCATCCTCGATCTAGCCGTGACCGAGGCGCGGCAGTTTTTCCGGCCCATCCCCAAGCTCCACCGGATCTTGGAGATTCTGGAAGACCTCGGCCTCGGCTATCTGCAACTCGGACAGGCCGCCAACACGCTCTCCGGCGGTGAGGCGCAACGGCTCAAGCTGGCCGTCGAACTGGCCCGTCCGCAAGCGCCGCACACGCTCTATCTGTTTGATGAACCGACCACCGGACTGCACTTCGGCGACGTCGAACGCTTGCTCACCGCGTTCTTCCGCCTGCGTGATGCTGGCCACAGTGTGCTCGTCATCGAGCATCACCTGGATGTGATTGCCGCTGCGGACTGGGTCATCGAGCTCGGTCCCGGTGGCGGCATCCACGGCGGCCAACTCGTGGCCGAAGGAACGCCAACATCGTTAGAAATATCCGCGACATCCCCCACCGGCAAAGCACTGGCACGGCACCTGCGGATGCGTGACATGAACCACAAGACGCTCCTTCATGCCTGCCACTTTGGTGCGCTCGACTGAGACTTTCCCGTCATCCTTGCCATCGACCATCAGGCTGTTGATCCAATTGATAGAACGATCCCCCGCAACAACCCCCAATTCAAACCTCACCGGCCCAAGACGGTTCGGCACCGCATCCTGATGCGTTCCCAATTCCGAACCGGCTGGCCCATTCACCTTGTTGAAGACCTTCCACGTTCCCAGCTTGTCGACCACCTCGCCTCACAAGCCACGAGTGCTCTCGCCCATGGAATGGATTGAATTGACGACGGGCACCAGCCTTGGCCGGGTGTTTGCACGGGCCTGGAAGGGGCGGCGGCAACGGATCGTGGTGAGTCCGGCAGAGGGGGCGAGCTATCACCGCCTGTTTACGGCCCGCCAGTTGGCAGTAAGAACGGTTACTTGATGTAGGCCTCGCGCATCGGACGATCCAGCATAGCGATCTGGGCCGGCGTGGCATCGATGATTTTCTCGGTCTTGGGATCCCACTTGAGGGGGATGCCGGTTCGCACCACGATGTCGGATAGGTGACTGATGGTGTCTGAGCGGATGGCGGCCTCGAACGGGCTGACAGTCTGTTCACGCGAGCGCATGCAGGTGAGAAAGTTGTCGAAGTGGCTGTCGCTCGCCGGCAGGCGGGTATCGCCGTCCTTGAGTTCGACCGCACGCAGCTTGTTCTTAGCGTGGGAATACATGCCATCGCGGTCCACGCCGAGCCAGCCGTCCTCGCCATGGAAAACGGTGCCGTGGCCGTGATAGACGCAGTGGTATGCCGTGACCACTGGTTTGGCCGTGATGTCATCCATGAAGCGCATCTTGATGCCGTTGGCGTAGGCGCATTGGATGTCCCACGAGCGGGTGGTGTTATAGAGTTCATCCGCCGCCTGTGGGACAAGTCCGGTGCCGGCATAACTGACGGGGCTGGTGTGATCCATGTCCAGCCCCCATTGGCAGATATCGAGCGGATGAGCACCCCATCCGGCGATGAAGCCCAGCGCCGTGTCGTAACAATACCAGGCACCGGTGTGATCCACCCGCTCCGGCTGATAGGGACGCAGCGCGCTCGGGCCGGTCCACAAGTCGTAATCGAATCCCTCCGGCACTTTGTCTTCGCGTGTGGCAACGTGGGTCTTGGGGTCAAGTCCGTTACACCACACGTCAACGCTGGTGATTTTGCCGAGGTAGCCGTTGCGCACGATTTCGCACGCCCGCCGGAACACCTTGGCCGAGCGCTGCTGGGTGCCATATTGGAACACAACCTTGGCCTTGGCGATCTCCTCGCGCAATTTCCACGACCATGTTAGGGAAACCCCGAGGGGTTTTTCGACATACATGTCCTTGTGATTGCGGGCCGCATGGATGGCGACCGGCACATGCCAGTGATCGGGCGTGAAGACGGCGACGCCATCAATGTCCTTGTTGCCGATGATCTCGCGGAAATCCCTGTAAGGCTTGCA
>JBAXOF010000222.1:0-6557 GCA_037133375.1 Verrucomicrobiota bacterium
TCGGCGAGCGGCAATTGATCTGGCGTGCCCTTCACATCCGCCCCCGCCGCAGCCAGTGCCTTGACCGCGACGGGATCATTGAAAGAGATCGCCGACTTGAGTGCCTTCGCTAACAAATATGACGAGGGTGCCGGCCTGCCCTTGCGGAGGAGTTCGACTTCAGGTGTTGACTTGGCAGCGGTCAGCCAGAGTGCTTTACCCGGCCCATCAAAAACCACCCGCGTCTGGCGCAGCCATCCGTAGCCAATTTCCATGTCGCCGAACGAGGGTTCGTTGCTCGGATCGATGGACGCTGGCAGCAGGTGCTTCAGGCCAGCACATTCCACGGTAAGCCAGCGGCCAGACGGCAAGGACTCCATGCCTTTGCCGAGTGGCAGCTCGTCGTCGTCAGGCACATAGGCGCGAAATGTGGCAGGGTGCGCGATCACCGGACCACTCCAAAGCGGGTCTGCGTGATTTCTAAGAAACGGCCTCTGGATGAACACGGACGGTTCGGCGCTATTGAGTATGGCCATGGATTTGCAGCCCTTGCCCGCAGTGATTTCGATGAAGTCGCGGCCATCCTTTTCGATCATCGGGACACGCGTGGCACCCGCAGCGGGCGTGGCCTCCCGTTGCCACTCTAACTGTAGTGTCGGCTCATCCAGAACAAATGGCAGCGTTTTGAGCAGGTCCCAGCCCAGCCTTCCGGAAATGCCTTCGCCATACATCTTGACGGACTCCTGTGACATTTCCGACAGATTGTAGGGAGCCAGATGAACGTCCGTGGCCGTTGCCGCGCCGCACTGCAAAACATCAACCCGAAAGCGTTTGTTTTCGCCGCTGCCGCGGTCCCCGATGAAACCCGTCATCAGACCGCAATTCGAAACCACGGGCAGTTTGAGCCGTGCCGCCACCTGGGGATCGATGCAGGACGAACGCCAGCCGGTGGCGATCATAAACCATCCGGCGTCGGCACCATTGATCGTCACTTTTGCCAGCACCCAACCGCCCGCCCACCGCAGGGGCACCGGTTCCAGCGGTGCCTCCGCTGCCAGTTCGAATGCGGGCTCCAGCGGAAACGCCAGGGAGGAACCGGCGAGCAGCCGCGCAGAACCGGCGAGCAGCGCGCGCGAGACCGTCAATACTGTTAGAAAATGACCGTGCAGGCGAGCCCGCTTGAAAAATCCGGAGCACAAAGCAGCAAGCGTCTGTGAGGAGGCGGGATTCATTTGATTGCTCCTGTTGTATGTTAGATCAGTGATGCCTGATTTTTGTCGTGCTGGTTTTCCAGCGAGTGTCACCCTTCGCGGGCAGTTGACACGATCAGAGCAACCGGCATAATCCAGTTGTGGCCAATGACTATCAAGTCAATTCCATCCAGCCGCTTTGGTTAAGTGATTTTCCAAGATCCCGACAATTTAGGAGATCCTAAGCAATCCGGGCAGCTCCAGCTTCAACCTGTCTGAAGGTGAGACAGGCCGTTCATCTTGGGCATGAACACGGGCCAGACACAGGCAAATGAAACTGACAGATATTCTCCAATTCACCCGTAACCAGCCGGTTCCTCGCCGCCCTCAACCACTTGAAGCAAGCCATGACTGACACCACCCTGATACGACATCTCACACTTACGACAATCCTAGGCATGCCGGGCTGGCTTTTTGGTGCCATCATCCCTGTCACTGATAGCAACCTGCTCACGGGCCTTTCGCCCTACAATTGGGTTTGCAAAGCGGATTCCATCAGCTCGGCGGTGAACGGGGCGTCCGTCACGCTGAAGTTTAAAGGTACCCGGCAGGTGGCGGTGCAGGTGGCGACTGATAATCTAACAACAAAAGTGCCGCGGCGATATCCGATCATCGCGTGGTCGGTCAATGGCGGTGCCGCGCAAGCCCGCCAACTTGCGGCCAATGAAACCTCGGTGGTGTTGTCATCGGAGGGTGCGGATCCGAAGATCGAATTGTATCTCAAGGGCATGTCGCCATTCGAGGACCGCTACACAGGTGATATTCCTGGCAATGCGCTCAAGATCACCGGCTTTGCCGTGGATGCGGGCGGTTCGATCCTGCCACCCATACAGCCCGCCAAGGTTTGGTTGAACATCGGGGATTCGATCATGTCCGGCGATGGCGCCGCTTATGCCAAGGGACAGGGGCGGCCGCCGGATGACGCATGGGCCGCGGCGGAGGATGGCCGCGCGAGTTATGGCTATCTGCTCGCCCAACATTACGGCTACCGGGAAGCGCGGATCGCCTGCGGAGGATATAATTGGGGCGGGGGAATGGCCGGGGTTCCCGCGCTGGACACACTCATCGATCAACGGACCTCGACGGTGAGTCGTTTGCTTGGCGGAAAATTGAATCCGTCCCCCGATGTGGTGTTGATCAATCTGGGGGAAAATGGCGCGCCGGCCGCGGCGGCGGTGACCCAGGCGCTGGTCAAGCTGCGCAGCCGGGTCAATCCGGCCACCCGGATCTTTGTGATGATTCCGGTATCCGGGCGGGCACGGGGCGAAGTGACCCGGGCAGTTAATAGCTATCAGAACTCCGCCAAGGATGAGAACACTTATCTCGTCGATGTGGGTCAGGTGGCGTTTGATACATGCGACGGCCAACACCCGACCGCAGCCGGGCATCTGGCAATCTTCAAGGCGGCCATGCCGGCGCTGGAGAAGCTGATGGGCAAGTCGGCAAAATCCGCGGACAAGAACCCGTCGGGGTTGCCCTTCTGGCACAGCAAGGTGATGGAGAACGAGCCGGTGCTGTTTGTCCGGGATGAGGGCAAACCTGTCGCCACTGGAAAACTGCTATTTGCACCTAACAAAAAACCCGTTGTTGCATCACCTGATCTCGCGCTGACCTATGAGGAGGGCAGGGACTATCTGTGGCAGCCGGGTTCTAACACGATTGAATTGACCGCGGGTTCGCGCATCCCGTTCAAGACGGCGTCTGAGATGGCTCCGCCGCCGGGCAGTCCCAATACCATGATGGGAGTCCTATTCCACGAGGGCCGCTTCTTCCATGATCTGCAGGTTCATGTCACTTATCCGCATGCCGCATCCTGGCCACTGCCGGATGGGCCCCAGCCGCAACCCATGCCCCGCAGTCAGGCCAAATTCAAGGCCAAACAAGCGCTCAAGCTCGTGGCCCTTGGCGACAGCATCACTGAGGGCTACAACGCATCCGGATTCAAGCTGAGCGAGGCACCACCCAATCAGCCAGCCTATCCGCAGTTGGTTGCCACCGCGCTGCAGGAGCGCTTCGGGTCACCGGTGACCTTGGCCAATCTTGGTCGCGCCGGCACCGGCGCCGGCTGGGGCCTCAAGATGGTCGCCAAGGTGGCGGAGGAGAAACCCGATTTGGTCATCCTCGCCTTTGGTATGAATCACGGCGAGGCGGCGGCGGCCTTCGAGGAGGTGATGCGCAAACTGCGCGATGCCGTCCAGGCCGCGTGCCCGGAGGCGGACATCGTGCTGGTCGCGCCCATGACCGGCAACCCGCGCGGCTTCCCTGCCGAGCGGTTCACTGGTTATCGCGATGCCTTGCGCAACCTAACAAGCATAAACGTCGTGCTGGCCGACGTGACAACACCCTGGTCCGAGTTGCTCAAGCACAAACCCTTCTCCGACCTGAGCGGCAACAATATCAACCATCCCAACGATTTTGGCCACCGTCTCTATGCGGCCGTCATTTGCCAGCTGTTTCCGCTGGTCATCGAGGCCCGCTGATAATAATAGCAATACCTACCACCTCATTCATCCGCTAACGAAACTCATCACCCACAATCATGAAAAGAATCAACGTTTTCCTGGCCATTCTAACAACCAGCGCCCCCTTAATCCTGGCCGAGGAATCCATGGATAAAATGTGGGGCGAGCGCACGGTGCAGGCCGGGGTGGAAAACACCGAGCGGGCGGCCCTATTCCGCGACGGCAATTACGGGATGTTCATCCACTGGGGATTGTATTCGCATCTCGGCGGGAAGTGGCATGACCAAACGTTTTACGGTATCGGCGAATGGATCAAAAACCAGATGGGCATATCCACCGCCGACTACACGGCACTGGCCAAGGAGTTCAACCCGAGTGCGTTTGACGCGCGTGAGATTGCGCGGGTGGCCAAGGCTGCCGGGATGAAATGGATCATCATCACCTCCAAACACCACGAGGGCTTCGCCATGTTCAAGTCGGCCCATCCCTTTAATATTGTCGATGCCACACCCTTCAATCGCGATCCGATGCAGGAACTCGCCGCGGCTTGCAAGGATGCCGGCCTCGGCTTCGGTTTCTATTACTCGCACTATCAGGACTGGACCGCACCCGGCGGCGATGGCGGCCCAAGGAAAAATCCCGATGGCTCAAAGGCCAGCTTCGAGCAGTATTTCCGCGAAAAATGTTTCCCGCAGGTGAAGGAAATCTGCACCCAATACGGCCCGCTCAATTTCATCTGGTTCGACACCCCCGGCGAGATGCCCAAGGAGTTGGTGATGGAACTGGCCGACCTCGCCCGCAAGACCCAGCCTAACGCAATGTTGTGCAGCCGCATCGGCCACGGCATGGGCGACTATGAAAGCAAGGGCGATATGGAAGTGCCGCCCCGCAACATGGATGGACTCTGGGAATCCTGCGACACCACTAACGATTCGTGGTCGTACGCGTGGTATGACCAGAACTGGAAAGACTCGAAGGAAATCCTGCACCGGCTGGTATCAACCGTGGGCCGCGGCGGGACCTATCTGCTCAACATCGGCCCGGACGGCACCGGTCGGGTGCCGGCACAGGCGGCCAAGTATCTGGCAAAAGCCGGCGAGTGGATCCAACGCTATCCGCAGGTTGTCTATGCCGCCGGCCCCTCACCGTGGGGACACGCGCTGCCGTGGGGCGACGTCACCACCGTGGGCAACACGCTCAACCTCGTCGTTTTCGATTGGCCGACCGATGGCCGCTTGCTGCTGCCGGGATTACAGACGGAGATTGCGGCCGCCGGCGTCGTCGCCGACGGCAAGTTGCTCCCCGTCAAATGGACGAAGCGCGGCACCTGGACCGAACTGCAACTTCCGGCTGCCCCCACCGACCATCCGGCGTCAGTGGTTGCCGTCAAATTGCAGGCCGCACCCAAAGTGGATACCACGCTCGGCGTGTTTTCTAACATTCCAACCCCGCTGCTGGTTGAGTTCGCCGACGTCAAGGATGCCACCAAGCAAAGCATCGATTGGATGGAAAAATTCGGCGAATGGAAACATGCCACGCAGGTGAGCGGCTGGAAGTCCGCAGGCAAAGCCGTGTGGACCATTGATATAGTCGAGGCGGGCGACTACCGGCTGGAACTCATCTACAAGGGCGAGGGCCGTCTCGTGTGGGGGATTGAGACCGACGAGGGTGTCAAACTCCAAAACCAGCAGAACGCATCGCCGGTCTATCATGCCTACCCGTTTGGATTGCTCACATTCAACAAAGCCGGCAAACACACCGTCACCGTCACTCTCGTCGATGGAGCCCCGGATAAAGCCAGTCTGGAATCCATCCGCCTCAGCCCAAGCGAGTGACCTGAGATGCAAGGTATGCCTGACCAACCGATCACCCTCTCCTCTGACGCCATTGCACCCATGGTGCATTGGATCCGGCACGAGAAAGTCATGGTCGATTCCGATCTTGCGGAGCTGTACGGGGTGCCGACCAAGGTTCTCAACCAAGCGGTAAAACGGAACGCAGGCCGCTTCCCGGCGGATTTCATGTTCCAAATCACGGAAGAGGAAGCGGAAGGTTTAGGATGCCAAACTGGCATCTCAAAGGGCACGCCACCTGACGACATCCGGTCACAATTTGTGACCGGTTAGCCCACGCCTGCTAGCTTGCCGCACAAAGTCTCACCCCATTCCGCCCATGTCCAGCGCAACCATTATCCTTCCCCCCGATGCCATTGCACCCATGGTGCATTGGATCCGGCACGAGAAAGTCATGCTTGATTCAGACCTCGCCATGCTCTATGGCGTGGAAACAGGCGTGTTGAACCGCGCGACAAAGCGCAACATTGAGAGGTTCCCAGCCGACTTCATGTTTCGCCTCACGGATGAGGAAGCAGCTGCGTTGAGATGCCAAATTGGCATCTCAAAACCCTCTCCGCCAGAGGAGAACTCATCACAAACCTTGACGAGGTCAAAAGCAAGCTCACAATCAAAAGATTCGAGGGGCGGTCGCCGCTACCTCCCCTACGCCTTCACCGAGCAGGGTGTGGCCATGCTCTCCAGCGTGCTGCGCTCCCGGCGCGCCGTCGAGGTGAACATCGCCATCATGCGCACCTTCGTCCAACTCCGCCGCCTCATGGATTCCAACCGCGACCTCGCACGCAAGATCGAGGCGATGGAGTTGAAATACGACGAGCAGTTTGCCCTCGTTTTTGATGCCATCAAGCAGCTCATCAGCGAAGACACCGCCCGCAAGGCCCAGCCCAAACGCCGTATCGGCTTCCATCCGTAATTTCATGTCCGTCAAGGAAATGACCACCTCAAATCTATCAAAACAATCAAACGCACCGCCACCGGGCAGAAGGATATCCCGCCTATGACAATACGACTGA
>JBAXOF010000223.1:0-6555 GCA_037133375.1 Verrucomicrobiota bacterium
AACTCAGCGTCGAGAATCTAACGATGATGTGGGTCAAGGCCGCCGAAACCCGCGACATCATCGGTGACGGCCTCGCCGCGTTGGGCGCCATCGTCGATGAATGCATCGCCTATCGCACCGTGCCGGAAACCGAGGATATCACCGGCGCCCGCGCCAGCCTAACGGAAAACGGCGCCGACCTCATCACCTTCACTTCCGGTTCCACAGTGGATCATTTCTTCGACCTCGGCCTCCCCTGGCCGCAGGGCTGTGTCGCCGGCAGCATCGGCCCGGTCACCAGCGAGGCCCTCTGCAAGCACGGCACACCACCGGCCTTTGAAGCCGCCAAGCATGACATCCCCGGCTTGGTCGCCGCCATCGTCAAACACTTCAAGGCGCAGCGCTGAGGCTACAGATCGTCCCCGAACTGGCGCGACTTGCGGCGCGCTTGGTGCAGCGGGAAGCGCCCGCCCGTGGCGCGGCGGAGCGGATCAAACACGCAGTCCATGCCCACTGCCTTGATCTCAAAAACCTGGGCCATCAATTCACCAAGCCTGCCTTTGGGAAACCCGCGCTCCTTGAACCACGCCAGATACTCGGGTGGCAAGTCGACGAGCGGCACCCCGCGCGGCGGATAGGCCTTGATCCCGAACTTGCCGAATGGCATGTGCGTGTTGCCGATCTCGCCTAACAGATTGCGGAAATCCTCGCGGTCAATATCGGTGAAGTCCATGGGCTGGGAACTTCATACTTGGGTGAGAGCGGATTGATAAGATTTTTCCGCAGGCACATTTTTCTTGTCTGTCCATGAATCGGCCCTAGCTTGCGCCTCGGTGACCCGTTCCGTGCAATTGCTGGCGTTATGGTTGGCGGCCTTGTGGCTGCCGCTGACCCTGCATTGCCAATGGGCTGGCATGCAGACTTGCTGCGTGGATCAGGCCTGCTGTGAGGGGCAGGCCTGCGGCGATGATCATTCCTGTTGTGGTGAAACCTCCGGTTGTCATTCCGTCGTTTGCAAACTCATCGAGAACGGAAACTATTTTTTGAAGAAAGCCCCCCTGATGGTGCCTGTGGCATCAGCCGATGGGTGCGCCGCGCTTGAACCCATCGCCCAGCGGCACTCGTTGCCGCCAGTGGCGACTCTCAGCCCCGCCACCGGCGCCCCGCCGGGGTGGCACCGGGTCTGGCAATTTGTTTTCCGCGCGGCCGCGTCGCCGCGCGCGCCGGCGGCGGTGTGTTAGATAGGAGCAGTCGGGCGCTTGACGCCTGACAGAAGTGGCTTGCCGCGTTGGCACCACCGATTCGTGAGCCGTCTCGCACAGGGCTCAAATCCGTCATCTAACTCTCAATCTCTTGAAGCAGGAACCATCCCCATGAAGCAGAAATTCCATCCAATCTATCTATCGTGCCTTGGCCTGGCAGTGGCAGTGTCGCTGCCCGACTGCGCCGCCGCACCGCCACGTGAGGCAAAACCGCCACGACCTAACACGAACCAAGCCGTCGCCACCAGCGCGCTATCCCTGGAACGGGCCATCCGCCTGGCCTTGGATCACAACCCGCAACTCCAGGCGAGCGCCGCCCGCAAGGACGCGGCCGCAGGGCGGGCGCTGCAAGCCCGCGCCTGGCCCAACCCGGAACTCGAAGTCTCCGCGGATGACCTGCCAACACGTCACGGCGGATTCTCACAGGCGAAAAACATGGCCGGCATCAATCAGGTCGTGCCCTATCCCGGCAAAAAAAAGGCTGACGGCGAAATCGGCGCAGCCGACGCCGCTGCGGGCACGGCGGCTTGGCGCCTGCACCGGGCGGAACTGGTGCGCGAAGTCAAAATCGCCTATTGCCAGGTGCAGACCGCGGAACGCTCCGCCGCCGTGGCCGCCGACTTGGTCAGGGTCGCGGAAGCCGCGGCTGCAGCGGCCAACAAACGCAACGTCGCCGGCGAAATCGCCCTCCAAGAGTTGCTCCGCGCCGAAATCCAACTCGAACAAACCAAGACCGAAAAAGTCGATGCCGCCCGCGAGGCCGCGGGTGCCCGCCAAGAGTTGGTTAGATTGTTAGGCCGGCCGGACCTCGGCGCTGCGCAACTCACCGGTGCGCCCGACGAATCCGGCAAGCTCGCGCTGCTGAACGTGGCTCCTTCATCGATCCTGGCCGGGCATCCGGCGATGGTGGCCGCCCGCGCGCGGCGCGACCAAGCGGTGGCCACGCTGCGGCGCGCCGGGCTGGAACCGCGGCCCGATGTGACGGTGGGCGTGGCCGCCGGCCGCGACGAGGCGGCCAACGAGAATCTGATGGCGTTGCGTCTCAGCATTCCCTTGCCCCTGTTTGATCGCAACAAGGGCAACCAGCAGGAGGCCAGCGCCGGCGTGCGCGAGGCGGAGGCCGGCATCGTTGCCACCCAGCAGGAATTGTTAGCCTCGTGGCGCACCGCGGTCGCCCGCTACAAGGCCGCCGCCGCGCAGGTTACGGCACACCGCGAGCGCATCCTGCCCAAGAGCGAGCAGGCCTTGAGCCTCGTGCAGACCGGCTTTGAAGCAGGCAAATTCAACTTCATCGACTATCTGGACATCCAGCGCACCACCGCCGAGGCCCGCCTTGCCTATCAGAAAAAGCTGCTCGAGCTCAACTCGGCGCGCGCCGAACTCGAAGCCATGGCGGAACCGGTGCCCGCCAATTGAAAAGCATCCGGATCGTCAAGCGAAACACTTACTAACAAAGAAATGAACATGACAACAAAATCAAAGAATTGGCTGGTGCTTGCACTGGCCGGGGGCACGTTGGTTCTGGCCGGTTGCGGCAAGAACCCGGCGGACAAGCGCGAGGGCAAAGCGGAAGCCGAAGAGAAACAGGAAGGCAAGGTGGGCGACCTCACGGCCGAACAAGTGCTGCGGGCCAAGTGCCCGCACGGGCTTACCATCGAGTGCAACGAGTGCCGCTATGAGGTTGGAGTCGTCAAGGTGGACCCCTCGCTCATCCAACCGGCCAAGGGCAGCGACACGTGCTTGGTTAAGACCCTGCAGGTGGCGAAAAGCCAGATGACCACGGCCGTGAACATCACCGGTGAAGTCCGCATGAACGAAAACTCCGCCGTGCATGTGACCCCGCGCATTCCGGGTGTCGTGCGCGCGGTCAACGTGGATATTGGCGCCGAGGTCGCCAAGGGCGATGTCCTCTTCACGCTCGACAGCGTGGAACTCGGCCAGGCACTCAGCGACTGGGAAAAAAACCTGGCCATGGCCGAACTATCCGGCAAGAACTACCAACGCGAAAAGAGTTTGTATGAAAAGAAGGTCGGGCCCGAAAGCGACATGATCGAGGCGCAAATGAAACACGAGGAATATCAGATCGCCCTGAAAGCATCGGAACAGAAACTCCACGTCCTCGGCCTGAGCGAGGAGGATGTCGCCAAGATCAACCCTAACAACCATGACAGCCTCAGCGGTGCGCTGGCCGTGCGCGCTCCGAGCAACGGCACCATCATCGATAAACACGCGGTGGTAGGGGAACTCGTCGAACCGGGCAAGGATACGATGGTGCTGGCCGACCTCGACAGCGTGTGGGCGTGGGGCGGTGTCTATGAACGGGATCTGGGCTTGGTGCTGAAACGCAAGCTTGCCGACGGGATCCCGGTCGAACTCTCCGTCCCCGCCTTCCCGGATGCCTTGTTCCGCGGCCAAATGAACTATATTGCTGCCACCATGGATGAAGCCACCCGCACGGTCAAGGTGCGCACGGTCATTGACAACAAGGACCGGCGCTTGCGGCCTGGCATGTTCTGCCAGGGCCGCATCCTCATCACCACCGATGAAGAGGTGCTGGCCATTCCCAAAGTGGCCCTTCTATCCGATGAGGGGGTGGACTTCGTGTTCACCCGCATGCAGGACGACTACTACCTCAGGACCAACGTGCAAAAGGGCCGCAACTTCGCCGAGGGCGTCGAAATCCTCAAAGGTCTCGCGCCGGGGCAGACGATCGTGACCGATGGCGCGTTCATCCTCAAGTCCGACGTGCTCAAGGCGAAGATGGGTGCGGGTTGCGCCGACTGATGCTGTCCCAGCCCCCCGGAGGATTCTTCTTATGAACACGTATATCAATTTCATTCTCAAGCAGCGGTTTCTGGTGATCACGGGTGTGGCCGGCCTGATGGTGGCCGGCCTGATGGCATGGCGCTCATTGCCCATCGACGCCTTTCCGGACGTCACCAACGTGCAGGTGATGATCCTAGCCAAGGCCCCGGGTCTCGCCGCGGTGGACGTCGAGCAACGCGTCAGTTATCCTATCGAGTTGGTGATGCGCGGATTGCCGCGGGTGAAGCAGGTCAGATCGCTGTCGAAGGCAGGTCTGTCGCAGGTGGTCATCGTGTTCGAGGACGGGGTGGACACGTATTGGACGCGCCAGGTGGTGTTCGAGCGCTTGAGCATGGCGCGCGACCAACTGCCGGCGGGCGTCGCACCGGAGCTGGGGCCGATTTCCACCGGCCTGGGCGAGGTCCTGCAATACACGGTTGAGGGCGAGGGCAAGAGCGCGATGGAACTGCGCACGGTCCAGGACTGGATCATCGCACCGCTGCTCAAACCGCTCCCCGGCGTCAACGAGGTGAACAGTTTCGGCGGCAAGGTCAAACAATACCAAGTGCTCGTGGCACCCGAGAAATTGCTCAAGTACGGCCTAACGGTGGGCGACATCGTGGCGGCCGTCGAGCAAGGCAATGCCAACGCCGCGGGCGGCGTGGTGCTGCGCGACTGGGAGCAGCTCTACATGCGCGGCGTGGGATTGCTCAAGGACATCCCCGACATCGAGCGCGTCGTGCTAAAATCCAAGGATGGCTCGCCGGTGTATATCCGCGATGTCGCGGAGGTCACCATCGGCACCGAGCCGCGGCAGGGCGCGGTCTCGCGCGACGGCAAGGGCGAGGCCGTGGCGGGCATGATCATCATGCTCAAAGGGGCGAATTCCAAGGATGTTGTTAGCCGGGTCAAGGCGCAGATTGACAAGTTGAAGGACACGCTGCCCGCGGGCGTGCGGCTCAATGTTTTCTATGACCGGACCTCTTTGATAGAAGCCTGCATCAAGACAGTGGTGGACGCGCTGCTGGCCGGCGGAATCTTTGTAATTCTCGTGCTGTTCCTGTTCGTGGCGGAGTTCCGCACCGCCTTGATCGTCGTCTTTTCCCTGCCTCTAACATTTTTGGTTAGTTTCATCGTCATGGGCTCCGTCGGCCTAACATCCAACCTCATGAGTCTTGGCGGGCTCGCGTTCTCGGTGGGCATGGTGGTGGACGCCTCCATCGTGGTGGTGGAGAACGTCAGGCGCCACCTCGCGCAGCGTCCGGACCCGGAGCACAAGCGGCGCATCGTGGTGGAAGCGCTCGTCGAGGTTGCCAAGCCGGTGAGTTTTTCGGTGCTGATCATCGCCATCATCCTGGTGCCGCTGTTCACGTTGCAGGGGATCGAAGGCAAGATGTTCGCGCCGCTGGCGGCCACCATGCTCATCGCGCTGTTGGTTTCGCTGGTGGTGGCATTGACCGCGGTGCCGGTGTTGGCGGAAAAATTCCTGCTGCAGAAACCCGAGCGGGAGTTCGGCTTCATCCGGCGATTCCACTCGGGATACATGTGTTTGTTAGGCAGGGCGGTTAGGCACCCGGCGTGGACGCTGGGCATCTCCGGCGGCGTGCTGGTGGCCTCGTGCGCGTTCATTCCCTTTGTTGGCACCGAGTTCATGCCGCCGCTGGACGAAGGGTCCATCGCCATCAACGTGGTGCGCCTGCCTAACGCCTCGCTCGACGGGTCGGTGGAGGTGGCCGGGTTCATTGAGAAACGCCTGCACAAATTTCCCGAAATCGAGACTGTGATCAGCAAGACCGGCCGCGCGGAAATCTCGGAGGACCCGATGGGCCCCGAGCAGACGGACGTTTTCATCATGCTCAAACCGCGCCAGCAATGGGGAAGCGGCCGCAACAAGGCGGAATTGGTCGAGGCCATCCAACAGGATCTCGGCCAGTTGCCCGGCCTGCGGTATTCCTTCTCGCAACCGATCGCTCTGCGGGTCAACGAACTCATTTCCGGGGTCAAGAGCGACCTGGCCGTCAAGGTGTTCGGCCCCGACCTGGAGATTCTCAAGACCTTCAGCGACCGGGCCGCCGCCGTCCTGCAGGGGGTGGACGGTTCGCGCGACGTCAAGGTGGAGATGGTCTCGGGCATGGCGCAAATCGATGCGGTCATCGATCGGGAAATTTTGGCCCGTTACGGCATCAAGATCGCGGACGTCAACGCGGTCATCGAGGCGGCCATCGCCGGCAAAACCGCCACCACCTTGATCGAGGAACAACGGCGCTTCGCCGTGGTCGTGCGCTTCCCCGAGGCGGCCCGCCGCGACATCCCCGACCTCGAGCGCCTGCTCATCGCCACCCCGGCGGGAGGGCCGGTGCAACTCGCGCAGCTCGCGAAATTCACCACCATCGAGGCGCCCGCGCAAATCAGCCGTGAAAATGGCATGCGCCGCGTGGTCGCCGAGGTCAACATCCGCGGCCGCGACCTGGGTGGCTTTGTGAGCGAGGTCCAAGGGAAACTCGCGCCC
>JBAXOF010000224.1:0-6508 GCA_037133375.1 Verrucomicrobiota bacterium
TATTGTGGGGATTGTTGTGTTTGTTGGGATGGTGGGGTTTGCGGGGGGGGGGTAAGGGTGGCGGCGGGGCGGCGGAAGAGGCGGGGGGGCCCAACGACCGGCCGTTGGCGGAGGCGCTGGTGCCCGGGTGGGTGGCCGAGGTTGGATTGGGGGGGGACGTTCCCCACCGGTTTGGGGGGTGGTCGGGGGGGGGGGCTGGCGCTCTTCTGTTAGAGAGCGGGAGGTTCGGCGCGGGGTGACGGCACCACCACCGGGAACGCGGCCGATGCGCCGTGGCGCTGCGGCGGGAGTGGCTTTGGACGGAGGGGCACTGTTGACGGGGGCCGTGACCGCGGGTTCGTTGCTGCTGGGAGCAAGGGCTACTTTTGTGGCCGTCTTGCGTTTGCGGGTGGCGGGCGCGGGTTCACTCTCGCTGCGGTTGACTGCGGCAGCCACCGCCTCATTGTGGTCACTGGTGGCGGCGGCTTTTCTAACGGCCTTGACCGCCACTTTGCGGGCGCTTTTCTTGGCAGCAATTGGTGTCGCGGATGCGGCTTGGGGTGCGGTCGTTGGAGCGGTCGCCTTTTTGACCGCTCGTTTGCGGGCGGGGGCCGGGGGCTGGTCAGTGGTAGCCGCGGCTGGCGGCATGGGTTGGTCGTGATCGTTGTTAGTCATCCGGAATCGGTTCTGGTGGGTGCCGCAGGCGCAGCTGGAAAATTGGCAGGTGGGGTGATGGTGGTTGGCGGAAGCTGCGGACGTCGCGTTGCAGCATGCGCGCTGGCTGGATGAATCAGGATGCGAGTTGATCTAACAACTCATCCGCCACTTCGAAGTTGGTGAAGACATTGAGGGTGTCCGCGTAGTCATCAAGCAGATCATAAAGCTTGATGACCTGGCGGGCGATGGTGGCATCCGTGACAATGCTGGGGACTTGCGGGACGGATACAAGTTTTTCCGAGGTGAGTTGGAAACCGGCTTGGCGGAGGGCGTTGGCCACGGTGCCGAGTTCGTTGGGCGCGGTGAGGATGAGGTGTTCGTCCGGATCACTCTGGACGTCATCAGCACCGGCCTCGATGGCGGCTTCCATGATCTGTTCATCGGGCAGGCCGGCGGCGTTGAGGCGGATTTCCCCTTTGCGGTCGAATTGATAGGAGACGCTGCCCAGCGTGGCGATGCTGCCGCTGTTTTTCGTGAAAATCGAGCGCATGTCCGCAGCGGAGCGGTTGAGGTTGTCGGTGGCCATTTCGATGATGAAGGCGATGCCGGCAGGGCCGTAGCCCTCGTAGGTGACTTCCTGGATGGCATCACCGCCGAGTTCGCCGGTGCCTTTCTTGATGGCGCGTTCGATATTGTCACGGGGTGTGGACACCGCCTTGGCATTGTCGATGGCCGTGCGCAGTCGGGCATTGATGGCCGGATCGCCGCCACCGGCGCGAGCCGCCAAGGCGATTTCATGGGCACACTTGCTGAAGACCCGACCTTTGATGGCATCGACTCTGGCCTTGATATGTTTGACCTTTGACCACTTGTTGTGACCGGCCATAAATGTGTTTTTGGAATTGGGGGTGAAGCGGGATTGCGAAACCGACAAGCAAGATCAAAGATCAACGCGCCGGGGAGACGGTTTGGGAGAGAAAAGCGGCTGGCGGGTGTGCCGAGGTGGAGGAACAGGGGGGTATAAACCCTACCAATGGTTCGGCACTACAACGCGAACCATCGCTCCATCGTCCCTACGCCGGGGACACTGAGGCATCGGCGAGGGCTTGGCAAACGAATTTTTTAGGGTTTTTTCCAGGCATGCGGCGGCTGTTAAGATTTGCAGGTTGCGCACCCGTCCGGACCATGGCACAATGCGGGCGTGAAACGAATTGTGCTTGGGATTGCAGGAGTTCTCGTGGCGCTTGGCCTGTCGCTGGCGGCGGCACCGCCTGCTGCTGCGGTCAAGGCGGCTCCTAAAGTGGCGGCTGCGGACGCCGCAAAGCCGGCCAAGGACAAGGGGGAGGTGCCCGAGGATTTGTTGGACGACCCGCATCGGCTAGAGGAGTTGGCGGTCAATGAGTTCACCGCGCCTTCGATCGCCAAGATGTTTGACACCTTGCAATTCCTGATGCCCATTCCGATGACGGACGTCGAGCGCAAGATGCCCGCACGCATGCCGCTGGATCGGGCGGATCTGGCCATTGAGTTGGGGTTTCTCATCGCCGATGGCTTTCTCGTGGTACAGTCCGGGCAGATGGAAAAAGTCGAAGGCCTGGCCAAGGATCTGACCCGCTATGGCAAGGCGTTGGGTGCCGGCGACCGGGTTAACCGGCACTCGGCCAGTTTGTTGGATAGCGCGAAGAAAGGCAAGGTCGAGCAATTGAAGGCCGAACTGCGGGCGACGCAAAAGGATGTGGAGATTGAGTTGGTGACCTTAAAGGATGCGGATCTGGCGCACTTGATTTCGTTAGGTGGCTGGATCCGGGCGCTGGAGGTCGCGGTGGCCGCCGTGGATAAACAATTTTCCGAGGAACGGGCTAGCAAGATCATGCGCGAGGACATCGCCGACTATTATGCCGAGTCGGTGGCGGGCTTGGAGCCGCGGATTTCCGAGCGCCCCAATTACCTTGAAATGCGCGATATTCTCGCGGGGTTGCGCCATGAGATGGTCATTGAAAGTGGCAAGGATCCGACCAAGGAACAAATCGTGGAGATTCGCAAACAAGCTGGAAAATTGGTCAAGCTCGCGCTGCTGCGCCAACAATGACGGGGGGGGCGGTAGCGCTCTTCGTAGGCGCGTTGGTGACAACGCGGGGGGGTGAAGGGACGTATTCTCACGAATGCGCCTACGCGCGGTAGCACTCTTCGTAGGCGCGTTGGTGACAACGCGGGGGGATGATGGGCCGTATTCTCGCGAATGCGCCTACGCGCGGTAGCACTCTTCGTAGGCGCGTTGGTGACAACGCGGGGGGATGATGGGCCGTATTCTCGCGAATGCGCCTACGCGCGGTAGCACTCTTCGTAGGCGCGTTGGTGACAACGCGGTTCTTCAAGCGCAATTTTTTCATAGGCGAGTGGCGGTGCGACCCGCTAGGCTCTCTGGCGTGCCCCTGATTTTGGCAATTGAGTCTTCGTGTGATGAAACGGCCGTGGCGATTGTTCGCGGTGAGAGTGGGCGTGCCATGGACGTGCTGGCTTCGGAGGTCGCCTCGCAAATCGAGCTCCACCGGGAACACGGCGGCGTGGTGCCGGAAATCGCGTCCCGCAACCACTCGCTGCATTTGCGCCCACTCGTCGAGCAAGCGCTGCACCACGCCGGTGTGAAGGTCGGGCAGATCGATGCCTTTGCCGCGACCACCGGGCCCGGGCTGGCGTCCTCGTTGTTAGTCGGTAGCACGGCGGCCAAGGCGATGGCTTGCGCCGCGCGGCGGCCGTTTCTGGGCATCAACCATTTGGAAGGTCACCTGTTGTCGCCGTTTGTTAGGGAGACGCGGGTGCCGGCGCATTTGGCCTTGATAGTTTCCGGCGGGCACACGCTGCTGTTGGATGTGACCGCCGCGGGTCGCTATGTGAAATTGGGCGGCACGCGCGACGATGCGGCGGGCGAAGCCTTTGACAAGGTTGGAAAGATGTTAGGTTTGCCTTATCCGGGCGGGCCGGAGATTGAACAAATCGCGCGTGCGGGGAATCCGGCAGCTTACGCTTTTCCGCGCTCGATGGTGCACGACCCGCAGCTGGACTTTTCATTTTCCGGCTTGAAAACGGCGGTGCTCTATACGTTGCAGCGGCAGGCTGCCACTCTATCCGTCGCCGATCTGGCCGCGTCATTCCAACAGGCGGTTATTGACATTCTCATCGCCAAAACCCTGCAAGCGGCCCGCCGCACCGGTCGCCGGATCGTCGCGTTGTCTGGTGGCGTGAGCCTCAACCGCGCCTTGCGCGAGGCATTCCGGCGTGCTTGTGAGCAGGCGGGATTGGACCTGGTGGTCGCGGCACCGGAGTTATGCACCGATAACGCGGCGATGATTGCTTTTGCGGCTTTGTTGCGGCATTTGGCCGGTGAGGCGTCGCCTCTGGAGGAGGATATTCACCCAAATTTACCCTTGGTTTGATTTAGGATTTAGGGCTTTGAAAGGGATCGCATTTGACATGGGCGGGTGCGGCGGTCCAGTCTGGCGGCATGCCGGACACCCAAAATCAGCCCAGCGGACAGGAATCCACCGCTCCTGCGACGCAAGGAAATCCCCCCGCCGACCGCGCCAACAAGCTGACGGTCACGCCGACGCAGGCGATGATTCTGGTGATTGTGGCGCTGCTGGTGGTCCTTATTGTGATGAAATTGAAAACCCCCACGGAGAGCCAGAAATTGGCCCCGCTGCGCGCGGAAATTGAAGAATTGAAACGTCACAGCGGGTCGATTGGCCTGCCCACGGCGGGCGGCGGTGAGCAGCTTGAGGATATCGCTGAGCGCATGAAAAAGGATGCCGATAGCATGGTGCTGCTGGCCGGGCGCTATAAGCAGTTGATAGATGATGGTAATGCGGAGTTGCTGAAGAAAAACGCCGACCTGTTGCGCTCGGAACAATACCGGCAAGTGATGAGCAACGATTATGACCGGGTGAAAAACGAGTTGCAGCAGGCTAAATCCGGTGGCTATGACGCCGATTCGTTGCGCCGCGAGGTGGCCGATCTCAAGGTCCGCCGCGAGTCGCAAGCCGCGGAGTTGGCAGGCTTGAAACAACGACTCGCCGCCGCCGGCGAGCAGGCACCCAAGGCTGACCTCGATAACATGCAACGCCGCTTGGAGGAAATTACCCGCACCAAGGAGTTCTTTGAATCCCGCGCGAAGGAACTCGAAAGCGAACTCGGCAAGGCACGCCTCTTTGCCCGCTCGGAAAACGAATTGTTGCCTGCTGCCGTCAAGCTTTTCCAAACGCTACGCCAACTCGAAAACCAGAGTGAGTCGGATTTCAAAAAAGCCTATGCTCAGATCGGCACGGATCTCTCGGCCAATGTTCTCAAAACCCTCGCCTTTCCCACCAAGTCCGCTAGAATGGACGCTGCGGAGGAAGAGCCCTTGCGCCAGATTCTTACCAATGTGCCGGATGGCGATATGGTGTTAGTCATCGGTTACGCCTCGGAAACCGGCAATGTCGATGGCAACCGCACGCTCTCATCGGATCGCGCCACTGCCGTGGCGGAGTTGCTCACCAGCGTGAAACGTCCGGGCCAACAGGTTCAGGCGGTCTATCTGGGCCAGACCAACCGCTTCAGCAGCCGCACTCCCGAGCGCAACCAGTTGTGCGAAATCTGGCAGATCCGCAAACAATAAGATCCATTAGGCACCGTCCTATGTTCGCCAGATGAGGCGCAGCGCGTCGAGGCGCAGGCGCGGGGCGGCCAGAGCCGTTAGGGATTCATCGCGCAGGGCTCGCAAGGCTGCCAATTCGTTGGTGGAGACCTGGGGGTTGCGGGTGGCGAGATCGCTCAGGCGCGCGAGTTCCGCGCTGAGCGTGGTGGCGGCGAGGTGGCGGGCGGCCTCCGCGGGGGCGACTGCGGCGGCGGTGGCGAGCACGCGGGCGGCGGCAAGCATTTTGGGAAAGATGGCGAGGCGGAAAGATTCCTGGCTCACCAGGCGGCGGGAGTCACCGGCCACCAGTGCGGCGGTGGCCGGGGTGATGTCTAACATTTTCCCGTGGTGATCCACCAGAATGCGGAGGGTGGTGGGGGGCAGAAAGCGGTCGAGGTGCAGGCGGGTGGGCGCAAGCACTTCTAACACGAACGCGCATTCCAGCAGGATGGCTTTGCCCTGGCCGGTTTTCCAATGGGCGAATGAAGCGTTGCCGTATTCACTGTCGATGAGGTGTTCCAAAGCGCCGAGGATGACGGGATGGTCGCGGGTGAAAAACTCGAGATCTTCGCGGGCCAGGGCGGTGGCGCGGTCAAAGGTGCCGGTAAGTCCGTCCGGTGGCAGATCGGCAAACGCCTCACTGTGGCGTTGGCTGCGGTGCAAGTGGTAGCTGCGATGATAGATGTCGGCAACATCGAGGCCAAGGTGGTCAAACAGCCAGATGGCAAACCGCTCAAAGCGCGGGTCGGCGTCGGTCACCTGAATCAAACCTAACAATCCAGCAACTTGGGCCGGGGCGGGCGCGCCGAGTTCAAGCAGGCGGTCGTGGCCGGTGGCTAGTTCGCCGGCCACGCTTGCCTTGAGCTCGCGGCTGCGGCATAGGAACGTTTGGAATTTTTTTGACGCTGCGGGTGCGTTCTGCAAGGCGTCGAGCGCGGGCAGCAGGGCGGTGGCCAGGGTGGTGGCACCCTTGAGCGGGCGGGTGAAGGCATCGAGTCCGTCGTGGAGCCAGCGGGCGTGGAGCTCGGACCGACTCTCAACCCCGTAGGGAACATGAATGTGGATGGTCCCGGTCTGGCCGATGCGGTCGAGACGGCCGATACGTTGCTCTAACAACTCAGGATCGCGAGGCAGGCCGAAGAGCACCAGGTGGCGGGCGAACTGGAAGTTGCGGCCCTCGCTGCCGATCTCCGAACAGAT
>JBAXOF010000225.1:0-6486 GCA_037133375.1 Verrucomicrobiota bacterium
CCAGCCGCGTTCTAACGAACGCGCCTACGCGCGGCGGCACTCTTCGTAGGCGCGCAGTGACCTCACCTGCTAATGACCAACCCCACCGCCACCACGCTTACGCCCAAGGCCAACGCGGACAGGATGCAGGCCCAGCGCAACCGCGCGCGCTGGGATTCATAAAGCTCCGCTTGGGTTTGAAGTTCTTGCGCGGCGGCCTGCAAGCGCGCCACCGCGGCGGCGAAGACTTCCCCCATCCTGAGCATGTCGTCTTCAAGTTGCTGCAGCCGCTCGTCTGCGGCCGGCTTGCGGCTCTGTCCGATGCGCTCGCCTAACAATCCTGCCAACCCGCCGGATGCCGCAAGCAGAGGCGTGATCGCCTTGACGATGGAACGGATCTGAATGGCCATGGTCGGGAGGCAGGTTGGAATCTATCAGGCACCGCGCATCAGTGAGATCTCCGCCAGCGAGAGCATCGCCTTGAGCAAGGCCTCGCGCGGCGTGGATTTTAAGTCGGCCACGGTGACGGCACGCTCGAGAGTGAATTTTCCCGAGCGGGTGCGCCGCAATGCGCTGAGATGGCCGCAGCAACCGAGGCGTTCGCCGATGTCGTGGGCGTAGGTTCGCACATAGAAGCCTTTCGAGCAGTTGACGGTGAAATCGATTTCAGGCAAAGCCACGCGGGTCACTTCGTAGGAAGTGATATGCACCGGGCGCGGATCGCGTTCGATGACCAGGCCCTTACGAGCTAGCTTGTAGAGTGGGACACCATCTTTTTTGATGGCGGAAACCATCGGCGGAATTTGTTCGAAGGGTCCGACGTAGGCATCGAAAACCGTCCGGATTTGTTCGGGGGTAAACTCCGCCACGGGTTTGGTCTCGAGCGTTTCGCCCTGCCGGTCCTGGGTGCTGGTGCTGGTGCCCAGGGTGATGGTGCCTTGGTATTGTTTGTCCTCGCTCATCAGCAGATCCTGAATCTTGGTGGCCCGGCCAATCACCAGCATCAGCAAGCCGGTGGCCATCGGATCAAGCGTGCCGCAGTGGCCGATTTTCTTGGTGTTGAGCGCGCGGCGCGCAATCGCCACCACGTCGTGTGAGGTCATCTCCGGGGCTTTGTCGATCAACAATACGCCGCTCGGGCCGTCCAGTTCCATGGGATTGGGTCGCATAATGAAGTAAGTGAGTAAGTGAGTAAGTGAGTAAGTGAGTAAGTGAGTAAGTTAAGAGGTGGAGAGGTGAAGAGGCGCCTGTCTAACAAGATTGAACAAGTTCTCAGGCATGTACTTCACGGATGCGGCGCTGGATGGCATCCAGCACGCTGGCTTTGGCCACATCGAGCGGGCCCTGCATGCGGATGCCTGCCGCCAGGCAATGGCCGCCACCGCCGAACTCCGTGGCGATCTGGCAGACATCGTAGCGGCGGTCCTTCGAGCGCATCGAGATACGGGTCTTGCCATCCGGCAATTCTTCAAAAAACACGGCCACCTGCACCCCGCGGATGGCGCGGATCACATCGATGAGCCCCTCGCTGTCCTCGGCGTTGAGGGCCAGTTCGCGGCGGGTGGCTTCACGCAACGTCCAATGGGAGACCAGACCGTCAGCCGAGCGTTCCAAGGTGTTGAGCAGGGCGCGCAACAACTCGAGGCGCCGGTATGGGTGGTTATCGTAGGTGTTGGAATTGAGCGTTCCGACATCCAGTCCGCGGCGGATCAGGTCAGCCGCCATGTCATAGGTCTTGGCGGTCGTGGACGGGTATTGAAACGAACCGGTATCAGTGGAAACCGCAACGTAGAGGGCATCGCGGGATTCCTCCGGCAGCGGCAGACCGAGGGCGAGAATGAGTTCGTAGAGAATCTCCCCGGTTGCGGGGCTGGTGCCATCTATCAGATTGAGGTCGCCGTAGCCGGGGTTGGAGATGTGGTGGTCGATGTTGAGCCACAGCTTCACGTTGGCAACCGCCAGCAGACAGCGCTCGCCTAGCCGCGGCCGGGTGGCCGTATCCAGCGCGATGACCACATCCGCCACCACTGGTTCGGCGGGTGGGATCTCGATGCGTTCCGATCCTCGCAGAAAGCTCAGACTCTCCGGCAGCCCGTCCTCGTTGAACAACCGGACACTCTTGCCAGCCGCCTGCAGGGCAAAACCCAGGGCAATCTGTGAGCCGATCGCATCGCCGTCCGGGCGCACGTGGCTCAACAGCACAAACGACTGGTGCTGGCGCAGCACCTCGCCGATCGACATGAAGCTAACAGATTGAGGAGATTCGCTCATGGGGTGGAACCGCCGCGCGGGGCGCGGATTCTCGCCGCGATCCGGCTCGGCGCAAGGAAAATCAAAAGCTGAGAAAAAAGTGCTGCCAGGGAATCCGCGGCAAATCCGGACAAACTACCGTTGCTACGATCAAGTCCTGGCGGGGTTCGCCTGCCGAACCTCCACGGCCCCTGACAGCGCGACAGACTAATCCACCACGCCAGACGATGGCAACACTTTTTTCGGCCGGGGCCCGAGATCTCCCCGCGACAATCCGGTGCCCGATCGGACACGGGATTGTCGCGGCGCGCAGGCATGGAGTGAACGAATTTTGTCACCCTGTCCCTAGCAAGCCCCCGCTATTTTACCGGTTGACAGGAGCCCCCGGCCCCTGCTTGAATTTTTCCACAGAATACGCAGGAACCAAGACTCGCATGAAACTCATCCAAATCCAATGGCTCATCCTTGTCGGGGTTATCGCGATCATGGCATTTGTGGCAGGTATTGTAAGCTATCCCGCCATGCGCTCGCAACTCACCGGCCTGGGCACCGTGGTGCCGCCCGCACCGGTTGCCACTCCCACCACCCAGTCGACGGTGCCCGCACCCACCCTGCAAGCGGTCACGCCGTCCGCCACCACGCCGCCCGTCATCGACTTGAGCCAACTCACGCCGTCCCAACTGCCGTCCCAAGTCACCCTCAATGTTGCCACGGAAGTCGCCGATGCCACCGGCTTGAAGTTGAAAGTGGATGCCGGCAGCCGACTCAAGCTTGTGCGCATTGAAGGCGATCAAGTGGTTGTCAGCCCGGGCACCAGTCCGTTTGAGGGCCGGGTGCCGATCAGCGGCACCGATCTGATGGAACAACTCGCAGCCAATCCGCCCGCGTCGGCCGCCCCCGTCACCGACCCGAACGCCGCCACCCAACCGGCGCCCGCAGCCACGGGCGATACGGTGGAAGTGATGAAAGCCCACATCCGCGGTGGCGGCATCAAGGAGTTTACCTTCGAGCAAGTGCAAGACTGGCAGGCGGGTGCCGACGAAGCGATCGATGGCAGCACCTATCAAACCGGCTTGGTTCATTACAAGGCGGAGACGGTTTTCGGCGACAAGATCCTCGAGGCCAAAGCCTCCATCCAGGACGGCAAGGTGGTGCGCTGGGTCTGGCCCAAGAGCAACATGGAAATCAAGTAGAAGTCCGCTCCGTCCGCAGTGCGGGCTTGCGCCCGGCCAAGTCCTATCAAGACATCACAGGGGACTGATGACGACTCCGCCTGCGCCGCGCGCGCAGTCCCAACCATCCCAGCAGCCCCAACGTCACGGTCACACTGGCGATTTTTCCCCACGGCAGCGGCATGGTCGCCTTGAAGTGAATGACCACGTTGTGCTTCAGGCTCTCTTGCAATGCTTGGTCCCAGATCAACGTGCGCCCGCTATCCGCAGTGCGCGTCGCGTTGGACTCCACCGCCACCACCGGCAAATGCATGATATAAACCAAGCGCTTGCCATCAAACTGCGCTGCGGGCATCAAAAAGGATCCCGGCAGCGCCTTGGATGGCGACACGGTGCGCGTCAACTCCACCTTGGGGCCACTCTGGCGGATGTCGAATTGCCCGATTAAGGGCTCCACTGCGGGCTTGAAATTGCCCGCTGACAAAGCCGAGTCCCCTCGCAGCGCGGCGACAAGCTCGAGCACGGATTGGAACGAGGCGTTGAAATCAACCACTAGGCGGTCCGCGTGGCAGGTGACCTGGTGACTAGCGTTTGTTAGAGTGGGCGTCTCCCGCACAAACTTGTCTAACAACATAGAGAGACCCGCCTCGCCCCCGCAGCTTCTGGCGATGACGGCGGGGATTTCGTAATGGATTTCCGCCCTGCCGCTGCCATTAGCCGCCAGCCAATACTCTTCGCGCCCGTCAATGCACGCCGCCTGCAATGCACACAGACCTAGCAACAGCAATCGGGACAAGCAGCGCATGGATTCCATCGGCGTGACGGGATAGAATCGGCCTCACATCCGCTGCGCGCCGCTGCGCATGAGGATATCGCCGATTTCGACGTGTTCGGGCGCTTCCAGAATTCCCAGAATCGCCCACGCCACATCCTCCGGGTCTAACATTTTCATGGCGGCGCGGGTCTGGGTGAGGGTTGCCTCGCGGCCGCGGAAGTATTGGTCGAGCATCGGGGTGTCCACATAGCCCGGCGAGACGCAGGCCACTTGGATCGGCAACCCGGCCGCCTTGAGTTCCGAGCGCAACGCATCGGTGATGGCGCGCACGGCAAATTTGCTCGGCGCATAGAACCCGCCGCTCGGCGGCACCCGGTGGCCGCTCATCGAACACAGGTTGACAATGCGCCCGCCATTGACCGGGAAATGTTTGAGCGAGAGCTGGCAACACAGGGTGAGGGCCATCACGTTGACCCGCCACATCTCCTCCCAATCGGTCGGGTTGCCATCGATGATACGCGAGAGATAGGCGACGCCCGCGCAGTTGACCAGCCCGTCGATTTTGCCCAAGCCATGGAAGATGGCCGAGATATCCTCGCGTTGCGTCAAGTCCGCCACAAGCGGCGACACATCCTCGGACAATGCGGACGGCCGCCGGGTGACGCCAAGCACGTTGGCGCCCCGTTCGACGAGGAGTTCACACAAGGCCCGTCCGATGCCACTGGAAGCGCCGGTCACTAACAACGTTTGCCCATGTACGGATGGCATGCGCCGAGCTTGCCACAGTCCACCGGCATGCGCAACTTGGAATCCACCCGGGATTGATTTGGCGGATTGATTGGGCAATCACAGCCGTCTCATGGGTGAGGCATCGTGGTGCCCGCCAATAGCCCATTTTAGCGCAGGGTTTATCCTTGGATATTGGAAAATTCATCCCCGTCCTCGTAAATGACGTCCTTGGAGCCAAAGGCGCGGATGACGATGCCCCCGATGATTCCGCTGCCAAGCGCCAGGACCACGGTGATGGCAATGCCTGCAAGCTGCGCCTTGGCCACCCCAGGCACCACAAAGATCGCCACCACTCCGCCAAGCAAGCCGGGCAAGCCGTGTAAATTATGGACGCCGCAAGTATCGATGATGTTGAAGGTTTTGGTGATGCGAGCTTGGATAAATGCATAGCCGATCACACACAGGGCACCGGCAAGCGCGCCGATTCCAAACGCCACTGGAGCGCTGACAAGGTTGCAAGTGGCACCAATAGCAACTCCGCCGGCAAGCGCGGCATTGGCCATATCGCCGATGAGCACTTTGCCTTTGCTGAACAAGAGACTGAACAGGTAGGTCGACAAGGTTGCGCCGCAGAGCGCAAGGATGGTATTGACTGCGGTGGCGGATACCTGCTCGGGTGGGACTACCGCGCAGCAGAAGCTGGGCCAGAAGATCCATAAGACTAGCGACCCGATCATCGAAAACCTGTTGGAAGTTTGATCACTCGGAATGTCGGTCTCCCGCTGCTTTCTCGTTGTCAGCGCAAACGCCAGCCCAAGGCCAAAATAGGCCCCAAAGGCATGGATAATGATAGATCCGGCGGCATCCACAAAGCCTTTGGTTATGGCCAGGCCGCCATCAAGCACCAAGTGCTCGTTCAGCATATACACGGGCACCATGAGCAACGCCAGCAGGATATACTGATAGAGCTTGATCCGGCCGAGCACCGCGCCGGTGGCGATGAGTGCGGCAGCCACGGCGAATTCCGCCAACAAAAGACCCTTGATCGATTGCACCGGAACGGCTTCGGCTGAGAGCATGCCGGTTTGCCGCAACATGAAATAGAGGGGCAGTCCTGCGGCAACCACCAGATAGGTTCCGGTGATCGCGCTGTAACCATAACGCTGGACAAACACCATTAGAAAACCAAAACCCACCAGCAGCATTGCTAGAATATGGATCGCAAAATTGTATTGCTGCACATCCCGCAGCAGCGCTGTGCCGTCGGAGGATATCACGGTTTCCGCAGCGCAAAGCACCGGGGCGAATAGCACTCCGGCAAGCAGGACGAGTGATTTCAAACAAGGATTTTTCAGATACAAGCTCATGGCGCGGCGACCCTAGCTCGCCATGGGACTTTGCCAAGAATTCTTATGAAAAATCTCCAGGCAACGGCTTAATGAATTCTTGAATGCATTTTTACAGGAAATGATGGGCCGGGGATCCGTTGTTGCACGCTTCAACAGAAATCCGCAAAAATTGCGATTTTAGGAGGCGTAAAGAAATAAAATTTACAGACGCAGTCATTTAACATGGTATGAT
>JBAXOF010000226.1:0-6431 GCA_037133375.1 Verrucomicrobiota bacterium
ATCTCGACGCGTTGCCCACCCACATCGTCGCGGAAACCGGCCGCATCCACACCCACTTCCACCAATTGGTGGCCGCCACCGGCCGCCTCGCCTCCTCCGATCCCAACCTCCAGAATATCCCGGTGCGCTCCGAGTCCGGCCGCAAAATACGCCAAGCCTTTGTGCCACGGCAATCGCAAATTCCCAATTTGCAATATCAAATTCTTTCCTGCGATTACTCGCAGATCGAGCTACGGGTGATGGCCGCGCTCGCGCAAGACACCGCCATGATTGCCGCCTTCCAGAACGGCGAGGACATCCACACCACCACCGCCGCCAAGGTTTTTAGCGTGCCCGCCGCAGAGGTCACCTCCGCCATGCGCCGCACCGCCAAAATGGTCAACTTCGGCATCATCTACGGCATCTCCGCCTTCGGTCTCTCCCAGCGCCTGGCCATCCCGCGCACCGAGGCCGCCGCCATCATCGAGGCGTATTTCCGCGAGTATCCCGCAATCCGCCAATTCATGGACCACACCATCGCCCACGCCCGTGAGGCGGGATATGTAACCACTCTAACAGGCAGGCGGCGGTCATTCCCGGATCTGCTGTCCTCCAATCAAACCCTCCGCAGCAATGCCGAGCGTGCCGCCATCAACACCCCGATCCAAGGCAGCGCAGCCGACATGATCAAACTCGCGATGATCCGCATCGACGCCTTGCTACGAGACAATTCGTATCAAACCAGGATGCTGTTGCAGGTTCATGATGAACTGGTGTTTGACCTGGCCTTGAGCGAACAGGACGAACTGGTCCCCAAAATCCTCCATGCCATGAAGACGGTCCTGCCTCTGCCGCATGATGTGCCTATCGAAGTGGAGCACGGCATCGGCCCGAACTGGCTCGCGGCGCATTGAGGCGCATGACCGCATTGTAGCTCTATGAGCGTCGATGCGACGCACTGTAGCGACGCACTGTAGCGGCGCTCTATGAGCGTCGATGCGCAAGAAATGCGCTCTGCCTTGGCCAGACGGCGGTCACAGACCGCCGCTACAAGGCTGCGCGCTTCACGTCGGTTCCTCGCCGCGGGCCATCACCACCTTGCCGGTGCGCACGGTTTCGATGATTTCAAATTGCGAGAACATGGCGATGGCGGAGTCCAGCTTGGGACTGTCGCCGGTGATCATGACAATCATCGAGACCGGGGTGAGGTCGACGGTTTTGCCGGCGAAATGCTCGGTGATCTGCAGGGCCTGCGAGCGCTCGTTAGGTGAGCAGCGGATTTTGATGAGCACCATTTCCTTAGTCACCGAATTGTCCAAAGTATGCTCGGAACAATGAATGACATCGATGAGCTTGGCGACCTGTTTGATGATCTGATCCAAGCCCTCGGGGTCACCGGTGAGGCCGATGGTGATGCGCGAGTAACGGGCGTCGCGGCTCTGCGAAACCACCAGCGAATCGATGTTGAACGCGCGCCGGGCGAAGGCCTGACAAATCCGCATCAACACGCCGGGGCGGTTGTTGACATATACCGAAAGCGAATGCGGCACTTGTTTGGGTGCGGAATCGGCCGGAGTATCGGTGGTGGTGACGGTTTGCATGAAGGGGAGCGGGTTGGAGATGTTAGATGAGGGCAGGTCTCACGTGGAGCCGGTGGGCTTGGCCATTTTGTATTTGGGCGGCTCGGTGAGCATGTCCTCCAGCGCGGCCCCGGCGGGAATCATCGGAAACACGTTGTCGGTCTTGAGGCACTCGGCGTGAATCAGGATTGGCCCGTCATTGTAGGCCAGCGCTTTCTTCACCATGCGGGTGACGTCGGCCGGTCGCTTGATATGCACGCTGGCAATCCCATAGGCCCCTGCCAGCTTGCAAAAATCTGGGTTGCCGATGAGATCCACACCGGACTTGCGGTCGTCGAAAAACATTTCTTGCCACTGGCGCACCATGCCGAGGTAGTGGTTGTTGAGGACCACGATTTTGACCGGCAGCTTGTGCAAGGCGACGGTGGCGAGTTCAAACAAAGTCATTTGGAATCCGCCGTCACCCGAGAAGGAAATGACGGTCTTGTCCGGACAGGCGAACTGGGCACCGATCGCGGCCGGAAAGCCGAAGCCCATCGTGCCAGCGCCGCCGGAGGAAAGCCATTCGTGTGGCCGGTCGTTGAGGAAGAACTGGGCGGCCCACATCTGGTGCTGGCCCACATCCGTGGCCACAATCGCCTTGCCCTTGGTTTGCTTGTAGAACTCCTGAATCACCTGTTGCATGCGCAGGCCACCTTGTTTCTTGTAGCTGAGCGGGTATTTCTTCTTGTAGCCGTCGAGGGTGGCCAACCAGGGCGCGGTTTCAAGCTTGGCGATGCGCTTGTTCAACTCGCCGAGCACGGCCTTGGCGTCGCCCACGATTTGAAGGTGCGGGCGGATCATCTTGTTCATCTCCGCAGGGTCGATATCGACGTGGATGATTTTCGCGTGTTTGCCGAACTCCTTGGGTTTGCCGATGATGCGGTCATCAAAACGCGAGCCGACGTTGAAAATCAAATCCGCCTCGCAGATCGCCTTGTTGGCGTAGGCGGTGCCATGCATGCCGATCATGCCCAGCGACAGTTTGTGGGTTTCCGGGAACACCCCCTTGCCTAACAAGGTGTTAGTGACCGGGCAGCCGAGGGTCTCGGCAAACTCCATCAATTCCGCGCTCGCCCGGGCAATCATCGCTCCCTGGCCGGCCAGAATCACCGGGCGCTTGGCGTGGGAGATGAGTTGCACCGTTTCATCGATCGCAGCCAGGTCAATGTCGAACGCCCGCTCTGGATGGTAGCCCGGCAAATCCAGCGGTGGGTCGAGCTCGCCGCTGAACGGGCCTTGTGACACATCCTTGGGCACGTCGATGAGCACCGGACCGGGTCGGCCGGTGGTGGCAATGTGATGCGCTTCGCGGAGGATGCGGGGCAGGTCGTTGGTTTGCTTGACCAGATAGTTGTGTTTGACCACCGGCATGGTGATGCCGAAGATATCCGCCTCTTGGAACGCATCCTTGCCGAGCATCCAAGTCACTTGCTGGCCGCAGATTACCATCATCGGCACCGAATCCATCTGCGCGGTCATCAGGCCGGTCACGGTATTGCCCGCCCCCGGACCGGAGGTGACCAACACGGCCGCCGGCTTGCCGGTGGCCCGCGCATAGCCATCGGCCATGTGCACGGCACCTTGCTCATGGCGTGCCAGAATGAATTTCATGTTCGTCTTGACCGTTTCCAAAGCATCAAAGATCGGCAGTGCCGCACCGCCGGAATAGCCGAAAATATACTCAATGCCCAAGGCATCGAGAGTCTTGATGAGGGCCTGTGCACCATCCATTTGCTCTGTTTTCATGAAAATTTGGGTTCCGAAGGGAAATTGCACAAGAATTCCAAAATTGGCAATCGAAAATTGATTTATTATTCACAAATAGTTAAATCCTGGCATTTTAAGCATTGAAAATTGACTAAATTTATGACAATTCTGCATCATGTGTCGAGATGTCCTAGTTAAATAGTGATATTTATGCACGAACCGCATTGGTGCCGACATGCCGACATGCATGGACGGGCAATTACGAGGCGGCGAGTCCTTACACCAACGCGAAGGGCACCACGTCCGCCGCCTTTGTCACGGATATCAAGCGCCGTCTCAACTTTTATCGGGCCCTGTGCAAGATTCCGGCAGGAGTCAGGAGAGATGGCCCCGCGCGCTCCTTGCTTCCGCCGCACCCCTCACGCGTTGTCACCAACGCGCCTACGGGATGAGGCATTTCTTCGTGGGCGCATTCGTTAGAATACGGCTGGCGACTCAGTGAGCAGGCGTTTTGCCTGCTGCCAGGCAGCTTCCATTTGCTCGAGGGTGGCAGCTTCCAAGCTGAGGTCGTTGGCCGTGAGCAAGTGTTCCATAACACCGAAGCGTTGTTCAAACTTGGCATTGGCGGTGGCCATCACCAGTTCCGGGTCGAGCCCGCGAAACCGTGTTAGGTTGACGATGGAAAACAACAGGTCGCCGGTTTCCTCGGCGACGGCTTGCGGGTCCGCCGCGGCGAGGGCCTCTTGGAGTTCCCCGAGTTCCTCGCGGATCTTGGCTAACACGCCGGCCTGATCCGGCCAATCAAAGCCGACCTTGGCGGCTTTCTTCTGGAATTTCGCCGCGCGCAGGAGTGCGGGCAGGCCCTTGCCGACGCCGTGCAGATAGGGTTTTTCGCCGGCACCTTTTTCGTCGCGTTTGATCTGGTCCCATTGCAGGAGCACGGCATCCGAGGTGGTCGCCGCGCTTTGGCCAAACACGTGGGGATGGCGCCGGACCAGCTTGTCACTAATTTCGCGGGCGACGTCATCGAGATTGAAGTGTCCGGCTTCTTGCGCCAATTCACTATGGAAAACCACTTGCAGCAACAGATCACCAAGCTCTTCCCGCAGGTGGGTGAAGTCACCGCGTTGGATGGTATCCACCGTCTCGTATGCCTCTTCGATGAGATTGGGAATGAGCGATTCGTGGGTTTGCTCCGCATCCCACGGGCAGCCACCCGGCGCCCGCAGCCGGTGCATGATGGCCCGCAAGCGGGCCAGTTGGTTGGCGGGATCAGGGGCGTCCATCATGGCGGCGTCGGTCATGGTTCCGGGGGATTGGCTTTGGCAATTTGTTGGAGTGTCGCGCGTTCGACTTCTGTTAGACTTTGAAATCCTTGCTGGGAAATCTTATCGAGGATGCGGTCCACCTCGGTTTGGGCCGCCAAATCAATCTCAGTGCGGGGCCGCAGCTTGGACTCGGGACGGCTCCCAAAGACTTTAGGAGGAATGATCTCCACTCCCGGCACGCGGCGTTTCGCCCAATTGAGCAACCACGCCTGCCGCATGAGTAGAAAACCGAGCAGCGCCCCGCCCAGGTGCCCGGCCTCGCCGCCCGCATTGCTGCCCAAATCTAGCAGCACGGTGCCTGCGGCAATCACCAACACGGCTATGGCGAGTTGCCGCATCGACATTTCAATCGGCGGAAAATATAACATCACCCGCAGATCCGGTGCAATCACCGCCACCCCCACGAGGATGCCGTAGATACCTGCCGAGGCGCCGACCAGCGGCACGCTGTCCAGCGGTGCATCAAATTTCGGCTGCAAGACTCCCAGGAATGACAGCACGGTGTAGAAAGCCGCGCCAGCCGCCCCACAGAGCAGATAGAACGCCAAAAACCGCCGCGCGCCCCACCAACGTTCCGCCCAAGGACCAAAGAAAAACAGTCCTAACATGTTGAACAGCACATGCAGCACGTTGGCATGCAAAAACTGGAATGTTAGAAATTTCCACACCCGGCCTTGACCCAAGGCCGAATCAATTGTGAAACATCCCCAAGTTTCCAGCTGGCGATTGAAGATAATATCAAGGCAAAATACCGCCACATTGGTGATAATCAGCCATTTGACCACCGGCGTGAGGTGCGAATACCCGCCGCTGGCTCGATAGTCCCTGTGGTCGTAATTGCGATCTGCCAATGCCATGCGCGGCGGACATATCACAGTCCATTACCCGACGCAAGAACCGGAACAGAAAGTGGGAGTTTTCACAATTTCTTGGAAGCATTGGCGCTCGGGCGGCGTTTTATCCAGGCAAGGTTTCATCATTGGTTTCATGGGTGGCCACCGCCTCACGTCCAACGGCGCGGGGCGACGGCGGCCCGCACTCGCTTTGGATGGCGGCAGGGTATCCCGCCGCCATTTTTTTTGCGCCCAATCCGCATTTATTGCCAATTTTCGGTCGATTTCCCTCATAAGGTTGCAAAGTTGAGCAAGTTCAGCTCAACTCCGCCACGCTATGACCAACACCGCAAACACCACCCACGCCGCCCTCCAACAATGGGTCGCTGAAATGACCGCCCTTTGTACCCCCGACGCTGTCGAGTGGTGCGATGGATCACAGGCCGAATGGGATCGGCTCACCACCCTCCTCGTCGATAAAGGCACCTTTACCCGCCTCAATCCCGAGAAACGCCCGAACTGCTTCCTCGCCCGCTCGACCACTTCGGACGTCGCCCGCGTGGAAGACCGCACCTTTATTTGCTCCAAGACCCAGGCCGGCGCCGGTCCCACCAACCATTGGGCCGATCCCGCTGAAATGCGTGCCAAGATGACGGAAAAATTCCGCGGCAGCATGCAAGGTCGCACGATGTATGTGATTCCCTTCTGCATGGGCCCGCTGGATTCGCCGCTCGCCAAGATCGGCGTGGAAATCACCGACAGCGCCTATGTAGTGGTTAACATGCGCATCATGTGCCACATGGGTGCCCACGTCCTTAAGCGCCTCGAAGATGAAGCTAACGGCACCATCACCAAAAAGCGCGATGGCTTCGCCACCTTCGTTCCCTGCCTCCACTCGGTGGGCTCACCGCTCGCCGCCGGCCAGGCCGACACCACCTGGCCCTGCAACGACGACAAATACA
>JBAXOF010000227.1:0-6415 GCA_037133375.1 Verrucomicrobiota bacterium
TACACTTGGAGATCTACCAGAACCGCAGTTCACCCACAGATTCTGCTGAAGAGCCCTATTTATCCGTGGTCGGATTTGCTGACTTGTTAGTGGCCGCCGACCGGTCCGCTCGAGGTCGGCTTGGTGGCGCAAAACGCCCGGTATTTCAGCGCATAGAGCATGACGATTGCCAGACAGATAATGGGGACTACGAACGAATAACGGATTGCCATGTCCACACGCAGGTCTTGGGCCTTCTCAAGATAGTCGATAAGCCAACCTTGGGAGTAGGAACAAGCCGCACCGCCGAGGATGGCCATGATCAGGCCGGAGGCCCCGATTTTGACTTCCGGGCCGAGGTCGCGCAGGGCGATGCCATAAATGGTCGGGAACATCAGCGACATGCAGGTGGAAACCAGCACCATGCAGATGACACCCGGCCATGCGGGCAGCAGGATCGCGCCCACGGTGAGCACGATGGCGGCAAACGCAAGCGTGGACATCATCGAGGCCGGGTTGAACTTGCGCATCAGCGCGGTGCAGATCATGCGCCCCACCGTGAAGCAGACCATCGAGGCCATCAGACTATACCAGGCATCGGCCTCGGTCATACCCGGAATGACTTTGCCATCGGCGCCGACGGAAAAGAACGCGGCTTCGCGGGTGTATTTGATGATGAAGGTCCAGATGGCGACCTGCACACCCACGTAGAAAAACTGGGTGACCACACCGGAGGCGTAGCGAGGGTTGGTCAGGAGGCGCTTGACCGAGAGCAGGATATGCGGCGCGTGTTCCGTGTCCTTGCCTTCCGGCATGCGGCGCATCAGCAACGCTACGGTCATCGCCACCGTCACGGCCACCATCACCGCGTAGGGCAGCGCCAGCCAATACAGCTCGTGGGTCATCACCGTGTCTGCCATATCCTTGGTCCAGGTCGCACGCGTGGCGGCTTCGGCCGGGTTAAGGTTGCCTAAAATGAGGACTTTGGCCACAAACAGCCCTAACAGGCAACCCACCGGATTGAGCGTCTGCGCGAGGTTGAGGCGGCGCACGGCGGTCTCTTCCGAGCCCATCGCCAGCACGTATGGATTGCAACTTGTTTCCAGAATCGACAAGCCACTGGCCATCACTCCGATGGTTACTAACAGCGGCGTAAAAACCTGTGACGCCCCGGCCGGCACGAAGCCGATGGCCCCGACGCACAGCAGCATCAGCCCGAGAATCACCCCGGTCTTGTAATTAAAACGCTTCACCAACAAGGCGGCTGGAAATGCCAGCAAGGCATAGGACGCGTAATTCACCACTTGGATCAGCGATGACTGGGCCGTTGGAATGCTGAAAATCTTCTGCACGGCGGGCACCAAGGTATCGGTCATCATGTTGATCATGCCCCACAGGCCGAAACACGACGCGATCAAGATGAACGCAAAGCGGTTTTCCTTGGGAATAATCGGCGGGGCGGTGGTGGCGGATGCTGGCAAACGGGTTTCCATGGTGGAATAGGGTGGGCAGAGTTGGCTTATCAAACGGGGCGGCACCTTGCGGGCTGCCGCCACGTTAGCTTTTCAGACGCGAAATTAGCCATCCTCTCCGCTTTGCCAAGAAATTTCATCGGAAAAATCTTTGGCCGCGGAGAGCTGCATTGAAGAGCCGCTTCAGTGGTATTAGGCGGATGCAATGAATCGCAGATCGCAGATCGTGGCTCGCGGGTTTTACAATACCCTATCCCGATGTCTCTGTAATTCTCCTGCCCAACATTTTATGCGCCTCGTATCATGGGCTTGAAGACTGCGGCTGGAAGCCGCAGCTACGACTTCAGCTACGACTTCAGCTACGCTCAAGCCGAGCGTTCGGTGGCGAGGGGTTTGCGGATTTTTGGGGGGGTGGGGAATTTGTTAGGGATGACTTTCTCGAGGGCAGTGGTGGGGACCCAGCCGCGGGTTTTGCTGGCAAACGCGATGTAGGCCCAGTCGCCACTGAGGCGGATGATTTCGCACAGCGACCCGGGCGGGGCGTCGATGACTTCCGGTGAGGTGCGTGCGGCATCGCTGTGAAGCACCACCTTGTCGGCGATGATGACAGCTTGCGCGGCCACCGGTGCAAACTGGGCATCGTCAGGGTAAAAGCGCCAGCCGAGGAGGCCGCCGGCGGCGAGCAGCGGGGCCACAACAAGGGCACAGATAGCGGCGATGCGGATGGGTGCGCCGTTGCGGGTGGCGGGAAATACTAACAAGGCGAGGGTGCCCAGCCAGGCGGCCGTCCACACGCCACCTTGCCAGAGGCTGAGGGGAAACCTGGCGAGGGCGTATTGGTATTCGGGTCGCTGCACGCTGAGGGAGCCGCATTTGCGCTCGATGAAGCGGAGGTTTTGGCGGGACTCCGCATGGCCCGGATCACGGGCGAGGGCGCGGCGGTAGTAGAGGGCGGCATAGCCGGGAGACCCGAGACGGTAACAGGCGTTGCCGATGTTATAGAGGATGGCGGGAGAGAGTTGGGTGTAGTCGCCTGCCGCGAGCCAGAGTTGGATGGCTTCGTCGTATTTGGCCGTGTCATAGGCGGCGACGGCCTGGCTGTCAGAATCCTCCGCGGCGCGGGCTTGGGGCAGTCCGGGCAGGGTGATGGCGGCAAGCAGGAGACCGGCACTGATGGCCTTGCGCAGCCGCTTGAGGATTTCTTTGCGGCGTTTGCCGAGGTTGGCCTTGGGCTGTTCCGCGACAAAGCAGAGGTTGTCCCTTTCTGTTAGAATGACTTGCAATTGAGGGTCGCGCCGTGCGCCGAGCCAGCGTTCGATGAAGGCCCCGGCTTTTTTGAGAAAGAGCGTGTCGTCGGAGGCCGGCGTGCGCGCAAGTTCCTTCAGGGCGCGCAAGCCGGCGGCTTGCACCGGGTCTTGGCGCAGTCGGGGGCTGATATGCAACCACAGGGCTTTGGCTATCAGGCAGACGGCAAGCAACGCGCCCAAGGCGTGGCCCAACCACGGTGGCAGCGCTGGCTTGTTAGGGATGAGCGGTGCGACGGGACGCAGGATGGCCAGGATGTCGGTCATGCGTTCGACGGGCACTGGCAGTGTTTGCGGCGGGCCGGGCGGGGCCGCCGCAGTGGCTGTGGAGGGCGAAATTTTCAAGGGGATGGGCGCGGTGGTGGCGGTGCGGTATTGATTCAACGCGGGATCGAAGTAGGTCAGCCGGAACGTGGGGATGGCCGTTTGCAGCTCTAGGGGTTTGATCAATTGTTGGAAAATGACCGAGCCGGATAGGCGACGGCGTTCGTCACCGCGTTGGGTGGCGGTGGCTTCATAGACTTTCCAGCCCTTGGGTTCTTGCAGCCGTGGCGGGCGCAGGGTATCGAGATTGCCGCTGCCGGTGACGATGATGTCCAGCGCGACCGGGTCGCCTTCACGCACTTCCGTTTCGCTGCAGTTGGCAATCAGGGCGAAGCTGCCGATGGCATTGTCAAAGCCGGCAGGCGCGCCGGGCGGCAGCGGCGTGGTTTCAAATTCCAGCTTGGGAATGGCGAGGAAAGTTTCCTCGGTGACGCGCTGGAGGCTGCCATCGACGATAAGTCGGGTGGAGGTGAGCCGCACCTTGGCGGGGCCGATGCCGACCTTGCCGCTGCGGGTGGGGGTGAGGGTGCTGGGATAGGCGAGAGTGACGTAGGGTCGGCCTAACACATTGAGATGGCCTTTCACGTCGATGCCCTTACCGTTCAGGTCAATGCTCTTAATATCGGTGGGTTCCAAGCGCCAGCAGGCGACTCCATCGCGTTCGAATTCCGGGATACCCCAGTCTTCCACGTAGTCGGCAAGTTCTTTGGGGATGACGATTTTGATTTCCGTGGGAACCGCCTCGCCCTCATACGGGCGGTCCTTGATGATATGGAAGCTGGCGGCGTAGCGCAGGGTGCGCCCGGCCACATGGATTTCCTTCCACTGCAATTCATCGGCATTGAAGACGACGAACTCGAGCGGTTCGGTGCGCGACTTCAGACCGTTGATGAGCATTTCCACGGGCGGGATGGTGTGGCGCCCGACGGCATAACTCTCGACCGTGTATTGATAGAAATATTCGATCCTGCGACCGGGCATCGGGCGTGAAATGGCTGCGGGAAAGGTCGCCCGGATGGAGATATTCGGGATGTTAGGAATGACCGGCAGGGTTTCCGGCGGGCGGCCGGGCAGGATGATTTCCAGATAGGCTTGTTCGCCCCTGGCGAGGTGGCGGGTGGTTAGTTGCGCCGTGAGCTGGGCGCACGCCGGCCCGGCACCGCCCAGGCCGAGGGCCAGGGCGGTGATGATGGCAATCCGATGTTTCCAAGTTGTCATGATGTTACCAATCTTTTTCCGGGTTGTTGTATTCGATGCGTCCGGGACGCATCGGGCCTTTTTCCAAGTCGGCGTTTTCACCGAGAATGCGCCGCGCGCGTTCTTCCGGCGTTTCGTCGGGCTTGGCCGCATCCGTGTCGTTTGGCGATTCCTCGCCATCCTTGGCATCGCCCGGGTTGGCATTGTTCGCCGGATCGCCGTCGGGTTTGTCGCCCGTCTGGTCCTTGGGTGGCTTGCCCTTGTCGCCTTGGTTGCCGGGATCCTTGGGCTTGTCAGAAGCCCCCGGGTTGCCCTGATCGTTAGGTTTGGGCTCGCCATCGCCCTCGGACTCGCCGGGGTTTCCAGGTTGGGGGTCAGGTTGCGGTTCCGGAATTGCCTGTTGGGTCTTGTTGTGCTCTTTATCTAACAATTCCTTGAGGCGCTTGAGATAAATGCGGGTGGTCGCATGGTTGTGCCGGACATCCTGCTGGGATGGGTCGAGGGCGATGGCGGATGCATCATGGGAGAGGGCATCCGACCAGTTGATGATGAGGGATTCGAAGGCGGCGATGCCATGGGTGTCGCCATCGGTCGGGGCATCGGCCTTGAGCACTTCGGCGAGGCGGGTTTGCACCAGCGCGTCGAAGCGGGCGATGTCTGGAACTTTGTTAGGATCGGTGGGGTAGGGTTCTCCGGCGAGGGTGTGCCAGCCGAGTTGAAACAGGCTATTGGCCAAGCCGAAGTGGGCACTGGTTAGCACCTCGGGGTCGTGCGAGAGGAGTGCGCCGCTGAAAGCCTCGCGCGCTCCCTTGAAATCATGCGCGCGGTAGGCGGCGGTGCCTTCGCCGAGGCGGTAGCGGGCGGCGCGCTCCGGGGAATTGGAGTTGCCAGCGAGCGTGTGAAAGGCCTCACGGGCCGGTTCGTTGTGGTCCTCGGCGAGGGCTTTGGCGGCGGCGGCGGCATCGTCGGCGGCGGCGTTTGTGGGCAGGGCGGCGAAGGAGATTGCCAGCAGGGCGAGGGCCTTGATGCCACGCCAGCGGGTGCCGGCGACCACCGAGACGAGGAGAAAGAGAATGGCGGGGAGGACCAGCCATTGATAGAATTCGATGGCGATGCGGCGTTCGCGGCCCTGCATCTCGAAGGCATCCAAGTCCTTGGCGGCAAGCTTGACTATGGCGGGGATGTCCGTGCCGCTGCCGGCCAGGGCGTAGCGGCCGTTGGTGTCAGTGGCGAGTTTGCGCAAGACGTCGGGTTGCAGGCGGCTGAGGACCACCTTGCCCTTGCGATCCACCATATTGCTGTTAGGAAAATCCGGGTTGGGCACATATGCGCCATCCTCGGTGCCGACGCCGATGGCGAAGATATAGACGCCGGATTTTTTAGCCTCATCGATGACGGCGTTGAGACTGCCTTGGTGATTTTCGCCGTCGCTCAGGATGATGAGGGCATTATTTTTCTGGCCGGTTTCCTTGAGGGTGCTCACGGCCAGGCGGATGGCGGAGTTGAGGTTGGAGCCGCCCATGGGGACCCAGGATTCATCGATTTGTTCGATGGTTTCGCGGACTGCCGCGTGGTCGATGGTCAATGGGGCAAACACATGGGCGCTGCCGGCAAAGCCAATAAGGCCGAGGCGTTCGTTAGGCAGGGCTTCCATCAGTTCGTAGATGGCCACTTTGGCTTGCGCGAGGCGGTCGGGCTTGACGTCCTTGACCCGCATGCTGCGGGACAGGTCGAGGGCGATGAGCACATTGCGACCGACGGATTTTTCGGTTTTGGTGTCGGCCCCGCCCTGGGGTCTGGCCATGGCAATGATGAGGGTGGCACAGGCGGCCAAGAGAAAGCCCAGAGCGAGCCAACGCGGCAGGGCGCTGGCACGGCGCAGCAAGTCGTTGCGCAGGCGGGCGGCGACAAACTCGCTCCATTGTTTGCGCCGTAGCCGGGCCACGAGCAGCGCGCCAGCGCCCAACATGGGGAGCAGGATCAGCAGCATGAGCCAGATGGGTTGGGCAAGGTGCATGAGGGTCAGGGTGAGGGAGCGGGATTCAAGGCAATGAGGCATGCGGCGGCCAACGCTGCGAAAATGGCCGCTCCAACAAACCACGGAAACAGCTCGCTGTCATCCAAGACGGCATGACTCTT
>JBAXOF010000228.1:0-6414 GCA_037133375.1 Verrucomicrobiota bacterium
CGATTTCTTCGTAGGCGCGTTGGTGACAACGCGGGGTGGCAACGGCGCAAGCTCACCGTGCGGCGGCGCCCGCATTCTAACGAATGCGCCTACGTGGACGCCTATGGCCGCGTCACCTTCAGGCGCATGAACGAGCCTGGTCGTGTGCTGTTAGGCACGCCGAATGAGTGCAGGGTGCCGCTGCCGGTATCCGGGACGGGGGTCCAGCTATTGGGAAGCAGGGTGCTGCTGCACTCCGCGCCGTAGATGAAGCCGTCGACGCCGGCGGGCTCGGTGAATTCTAGCACAAAGTTCGCGCCCTTCTGTTGTCCCTGCGGGAGTAGTCCGGCGCTATTGACGGTCGGGTTGAGGCCGAAGGCGTATTCCACCAGATTGACGATGCCATCAAGGTCGGGGTCATTGATGTCGGCACCGAGGCCGCTGTTGGCACTGCTGCCGAAGTAAGTTAGCCGCCATGTTTCCAGTTGTGTTAGGAGAATCACCTGGTTGAGAATTGTCACCGTGCCGGTGGAATTAATGCCCAGCGTCGTGTTGCCGGTTGGTGATGCAAGGGTGATGCGGATGGTCTCGCTGTCCTCGTTGATTGTGTCATTTATGATGGGAATGGTGAAATCCTTGGTGGTTTCGCCGGGCGCAAACATCAGGGTGCCGGACACCTCGGTGTAATCCACGCTAGGGGTGGCGGATTCCGCCGAGGTGGCGTAGTGGACCGTGGCAGTGTCAACCGCGGTGCCGTCGCGCTGCACCGTCACCGTGACGCTGCCCGCGTCCTCATTGACCTGGATGTCCGTATTTGCCAGAGAAAATTCAGGAACATACCGGTTGCTGATGGTCACCGTGCCGGTGGCGTAGGTGCCCAGCGTCGTGTTGCCGGTCGGCTCTGAGAGGACCACACGGAAGGTTTCGCTGAGCTCATTGATTGAGTCATTGATGATGGGAATGGTGAACTCCTTGGTGTATTCGTCTGGCGCAAAAGTCAGGGTGCCGGACACCGCGGTGAAATCCAGACCGGAGGTGGCAGTGTCCCCATTGGTGGGGTCAGCCTCGGTGGCGTAGTGAACCGTGGCGATGCCTGCCCCGCCGCCGGTGCGTGTGACTCCGATGGTGATGGTGCCCACGTCTTCGTTGACGGTGATGTTCGGATTTGTCAGAAAGGTGTTGTCGGTGCAGGCAACCGAGGTCAACTCCACATTCCAGCTCGGCAGCGTGCCGGTGCCGGCGGCGGAAGTGTTCTCGACGTAGAGCCGCCAGTTGCCGTTGGGATTGAGTCCGTTGAACTCGCCGAGAGTGAAGCCGTGTTCATCCGTGGCGGGTTGGCCAGTGAACCCGTTGTAGATGCCGTCGAGGAAATAGTCATAATCCCATGACCGGTAGTTGCCATCGATCGTGCTGCCCGCCCTGTAGAAGAAGGTTGGCGCATTATCCTCAAAGGTGAAGAACTTGTTAGTCACCCCGGTGGTGGAAGCATCCGTGAACAGCGCCACGTTGACATTGGTCGGCCCTCCCAAATACACATGCATGTTCTGTTGGGCACCGTAGGTGAGTCCGTTGAGCTTCGCCCGGACATTATGCACCCGGCCGGCGATGCCGGTGACCGGCAGGATAGCCGGATAGGGGCTGGCCGGAGGATTGGAGCTGTAGATGATTTTAGTGAGGTTGACAGACGGCCCGCTGGGAGTGGTGACAGTCTTGGCACCGAGGGGGATCTGGGTGGTGGCATAGCCAATGAAGACGCCGCCGGATTCAAGCCGCAACACCAGCTTGGAGGAGGTGCCGCTGGCCCCGCCGGCGGTGAAACTGAATGGACGGGTCACGACGGTGCCGGTCTTGGGGAGGACGCCATAGTTTTGTGTTGCGTTCGCCGCAGTGGCACCTGTGGCACCGGTTACTCCGCCGATGTTCAACAAGGTGGCGGTGAGGGTGCCGCTATTGGCACCACCGATGTTTTTCAAGGCGATGTTGAAGGTCATCTTCTCGCCGGGATCGGCGACCTGGTTCTTCGGTATATTCGACTCGGAAACCAAGGTGGCGCTGGGCACGTCCACGCCATTCAGCTTTGTAACGGCGGGCACCACCTGTGGTATCGCAGCCACCGCTGGTGTCGCACCCACCTGTGGTATCGCACCCACCGTGGAACCGTAAAGGTTGAAGACGGCCGAGGTTATCCAGCCGGTGTTGCCCGAGACGCGGTCGCGGACTTCCAGCTTCCAGATACCCTTGGCGGATTCTCCCCAGTGATGTACGCTGCTGAAGGTCCAGAAAGGGTAATCGGCGCTTAGATCCGGTAATGGACGCTCCCAGGGCCTCGCGGGATGTTGTTCGGCAAGCCGGCTGACCGTGCCGGACGGAGATGTTAGAAAAATCTCCAATTCACCGCGCTTCTGATGCTTGATATCGACGGTCACGGTGACTTGTTCGACCCGCAGATTGTCGTTGGTCACCTCGAAGGTGCGGGTGACCCCCGGGTTGGTGGTGCCGGGGACGTAATCGGGGATGTTCTCTTGCGCTAGGAGCGGCTGAATTCTCACCACTGGGGCCGACGGTCCCAAATTGACCCATTCTTTTGCCAGGGCCACGGCGGCTTCGGCGTCGACCATGCCGGCACCGTATTTGTGATTGAAGTGAAAGCCGGCACCGTTGGTGATCCAATCGCTATCGGCGTGATGGACTTGTTTGGCCGAGCGCATCAGGATTTCCTGCACATCGCGCCAGCCGAGCTTGGGATTGGCCTCCAAGATCAGAGCGCAGACACCTGCCACCAGCGGACAGGCGGAGGAGGTGCCGCCGAAGGTTCTGGTGTAGTTGTAGTCGGCTAGATCCGCAGTGCTGAGAATGGTGTTGTAACCGTAAACATTTTTGTCATCGAAGATATCGGTGGTGACGATGCCCTGGTTGTATTTGCGGCCATTGGAGGGCGCGCAGACGTGCAGGTTGGCGCCGGGTTCGCTGTAATACGTCTGGAACCCGTAATCATTCACCGCGCCGATGCCAATGGTATAAATCGAGTTGGCAAAGCCGTCATAGTTCGAGTTGTCATTGAAGCCGTTGCCATTGCCCCCGGCAAACAAGTAGATAGTGCCGAGTCCACCGCGCCCAGTGGTGACACCGTCTTTTAAAGCCGCTTGGGCCAGCAGTCCCGGGCCGCCGAGGCTCTGGCCGTTGTCAGCGGGGCCCCAACTGTTGCTTTTGATCTGAATTTTGTCGTTATTCAAGGCAAAGGCATTCGCCATTGTCTGATCGGTGATCGCTCCGGCGATGAGGCGGAAGCCGACGAGGGTGGCCTCATAAGCCACCCCGCAGACGCCGGTGTAGTTGTTGCCACAGGCCGCCGCCACCCCGGCGCAGGCTGTGCCGTGGTTGTCGCTCTCGTAAACTTCTGTCACAGGGTTTTGTAACATATACGGCATGGGATCCTTGTCGTTGTCGTTGAAATCCCAATCGAGGAGGAGGTTGTAGTGCGGCGAGAGGTCCGGATGGGTGTATTGGAGGCCATCATCGACGATGCACAGGGTGACGCCCTTGCCGGTGACGGTGTCCCAGGCCGGAGTGACGTTGGCATCGATGCCCATGGCACCGCCGAGTTGGGAGGTGTTGCGCAGATGCCACTGTTGACTGAACAACGGATCGTTAGGAATGGACTTCTTCGACCACCAGCGCGCCAGCAAGGGATCCGCCGCGGTCACCTGCGGATGCGCCCGCAGCCGCGACATGGCGGCCAGCGCCGCTTCCGAAGTGTCCGCCGCGACGACGGCCATGCCCGGCGCGTAGTTTGGCGTCGCATCCAGCGTCAGGCCAAGATCGGCCGCCACAGTCTTGGCTTCGGTTCCCGCTTCGTATTGAATGAGCAACTTGCGGGTGATGATGCGGCGGGTTTCCTGCGAGTGTTCGGCGTTCTCCTCGTAGGCGACCAACTCGATTTCGCCTGGTGTGGGCGTGGCATTTTCGCGTTCGCGGGCGGCTTGGGCTTTTACCAACAAGTCCGCCATGCTGGCGGCGTTGACCATTTCGGGAGCTTGTTTGCCACCCCGGTTGACCGAGATTTCATCGAGCGCCAAATGGAACACGCGCACCATCCCGCTATCGTTGCTGCGGAACGACGGCTCGCCGCCGACCTGGGCCGTAGCTTGGGAAAATGCCGTGTTGGGCAGCATGAACGAGGCGAGGGTGAGCCACCCGCAGTGGAGCAAGCGAAGGCAATGGGAGGTTGAAAAGCGCATCGGAAACAGTTGTTAGGGATTCAATTTGAACATGGTGGCGAGCGACCCGCAACACCAAATCCATATCTTTTGCCTTTTACGGGTGCCTGCGACCTATTCTTCCACCTGCAATAACTCTGGCAAGGCGCCGGGAACCCCCGCCAGGCGCGGAGTGGCGTCCCAGGCATCCCGCTGGCCGAGGGTGCGCCACAGCAGGTGCCGGGTCAGCTCGCCTGAATTCTTGCGTTCCTGAATGATAGGGCGGAGCGGATCCCCGGTGGCCTGCGGTTCCAACTGCCATGCGCATTGGAGGCGGGTGTCGACCATGCCTTTGCGCTCACCCCACACCCGGTGCTCACCACCGTGCAGATCCGCCAACCATACCCCGGTTTTGTTAGGTCGGGCGATCCACCAACCGCCGGTGTATGCGGCCAAGCGTTGGCCCTCGCGGGTGTCCGCCACCGTGGCTAACGCCGCGCGATTCCGCGGATAGACCGTCCATCGCACCGGCGTGGAGTGCCACTCGAAAACCGACCGGTAGCCCACCCGGATTTCGTCGCCACCATCCACCACGCCGCGCCACAGCAGGATATTCCATGGGGTGGGGGATTCCAACCGGCGCTCATAGGGGGTCCCGCGACGGGCCAAATCTGCGGCAAAGCCCGCCGCAGCTGCCCACTTGGCCACCACGGCGAGCGCCACATAGCCGCCGCTCAAGCCGACGCCCCACCCCCACAGGCGGCGGCGTTTGGCCTGCTCCTTCTTGGTCCGTAGAAACGTCAAACACACCATCGACACCACCAGTGGGGCCGTGAACCACCCGTCGTCGTCACCTAACAAACTGAGGGCTGCCGAGCCCGCCGGATACGGCCACAGCACCTGCGCGCCGCGCACGGTGAGGCAATCGACGAGTAGGTGGGTGCCCCACACCAAGCCGATAAACCCGGTGGCTTGGTGCCGGGTCACCTTGCTGCGTTTCCACAGCTTGACCAGCCAAGGGGGCGACGCGATGGTCAGCAGCGCGACCAGCAGCAGCGAGTGGCTCGCGCCATGCTGCAGGGCCAGCTTGCCGGAAGTGGACAAGCAGACAGCAACCAGTCCATCCAGCACATCCGGCGCGATCCCGATGAGTGCGCCCCAAGCCAACGCCCGGTTACCCATGCGCTTGCCGCACATGATTTCACCTACCGCGGCACCTACGGCCGCATGCGTTAGCCAATCCATACCGCGCGAGCTGTTCCCGGCCCGGCCCGATCCGTCAACTCGAAAGTGGAAAAACCCGGGAACGGGCGCAGGCTTTCAGGCTTTGCCGTTGCGGCGTTTGGCCAGCCAGGACCGCAGCATGTGGGTGAGCACCCCGGCCAACACGATCAAGGAAATGCCCACCAGCAGCGGCATCAGCCGGCCCTCGGCAAACCCCGCGCCACTGAGCACGATCCCAATGGCCATCACCCCGGTGCAGGCCAGCGACACCGGCAGGTAAAGCCGGAACGGCGCCCGCAGAAACCCCAGCACGTAATTTTGAAAAAACAGCGGCATGCCGGGCGTCAGGCGCAGGATGAGGATCACCCGCAGATGATCCCCGCGCGGCAGTGCCGGAATCCGTACGCCAGTGGCGGCTAAGATTTTTTCCACCAGGCGCCGCCCCGGCCCGGCCGCGAGCCAGTAGGTCCAGACCATGTTCAGCATCAAGGCGAGGATGCACAGCAGGCAGGCCACGACCGGGCGATCCCGCCACACCACGCCAGCGGCAAACAGCAGCGCACTGGTAGGCACCGGCAGCCCGGGCAGCACAACCAGTGCCAGAAAGAGCACCCACGGATGGCGCATCAAAGCGTGCTCGAGGTGTTTCCATGCCCCTTGCAGCCCCGCCATATCCACGCCCAGCCACCAGGCACCCCCGAGCGCCAGCCCGAGGGTAAGCGCCACGGCTGCGCCCAGCCACCGCACCCGCTTGTCTCCAATGAATCGCCACAGTTGTTGCATGCGGGCAAGAAATTGCGCCCGTGGCAGGCGGCTTGGCAAGTGCCGATGACCAGCAGCAGCCACAAAATCCAGACCTTGGAAAAAAATGCAGGATTTCTTACGATTTTTGTTTGACATGAACCAGGTGCATGACATTCTTCGCGTGTCGCAATGACATAGGCGGTCCGACTGAGACGCTTCCAAGGTTAATGGGTTTTCCTTGGAGATGATCAGTCGGGCCGCTTTTTTCTTG
>JBAXOF010000229.1:0-6394 GCA_037133375.1 Verrucomicrobiota bacterium
TGACAGCGCGGGGGCTGATGGACCGCATTCTCACGAATGCGCCTACGAGCTGCCGAGCATGTTACCTCACAAAACAGTGGCTTGACATTGCTGGACGAATCGGGAACCTTGCGAGCGTCGGCGTGGAACACCACGCTGCCGTGAGAGAGAATTCAACCCTAACAACAAAACCACGACCATGGGCGACAAATCCCCTAAAGCGAACCAGAAGAAGTCCTCGCAAAAACAAGCCAAAGCCAGCAACGCCTCGCAGGCGAAGAAGCAGCCCTCGGCCGGTTCTCCGGCCTCCGGCAAGAAATAGTAGCGGTCCGTCTGCCAGTTTGCGCGAGTCACGCCTGATGCAACCCATCAGGCGTGACGTTTATCGCCGATCTCCGCTAGGGGATCCGTGCGCGGCAGGCCAATGAACCTTCGTCAAGTAATCCCCCGCTTCTATGAGCGAATTCAAAACCCACGCGCCGCATCCCCGGATTGAAGAGCGGCAAAAGGCTGGTGTTCATCTGACAAAACATGAGCACACCGGGTTCAACGGGCGCTTGGCGGTTTTGATCACGAGCGCGGTCAGCACCATGTGGTGCGCTTATGTGTTTGCTGCCATCGCGCTGATCAGTCTGCCTGCGGCGCTGCAAGCGGGGACTGCCGCCATTGTCTCATGGGTCGCCCAGACCTTCTTGCAGTTGGTGCTGCTGTCGGTGATTATGGTGGGACAGAAGGTGGCTGCGAAGGCATCCGACAAACAGGCGTTGCAGACCTACAAGGATGCTGAGGCACTCTTGAAGATTCAGGACGAACTCCACAAGTTGCTCAAAATCAATAATGAGCTGACCATGGAGATTCACCGCCGCACCGTCGAAAACAACGGATCGCGGACTACCTGATGCGCGGTAAGGAGCCGTAAAGAAATATGCCTATTTACGGCTCCTAAGGCCGTCGCGCCTGGATTGCCAGAAAACAACTTGTATGAACGCCGCGAGAAGCCGCGTATCGGATGTCACGCGCCGCATGCCAGTGGCGAGATTTGGGAACCCCGAAACCGCCATGAGATCAGACTGCAATCGCCATATGATGAATTCACTCAAAACCCCCGCCACCCGCTGGCTCGTCGCTTGCGGTATGTCACTGCTGCCGCTACACGCCCAAGCATGGGAGCCCAATGCCAAGGAATTGGATGCGGCGCTTCAAGCCGGGGACTTAGTCGGGTATTTCTCTAACATATCAACCTGGTTGAACCGGCAAGTGCCCGCCGCCGCGGACAAGATCACAGACGCAACGCTGCAGGCGTTGCTCAAGGATCCGGTGTTTTCCAACACGCTGGACCAACGGCAATTCATCGCAAAACTCGGGGCGGATAAGGCCGGTGCCTTTGCCAAGGCGGATCCCGCCAATCCGGAATTGCTCGCCGCGCTGCTCAAGGATACCCGGGTCATGGACTTGTGGCTGGAAGCAGTCGGCCCCACGCCAATTCCTGCCCGCGACCAGAATGGCTATGGGCTGGCCACTGAATCCCTTAACATTTGGAAAAAAATCCTGGCTGCCGATCCGCAAGCCAAGGAGGGAATCTATCAGAAGCTTGCCATCGCCACGGCGATCGCCCCTCCCGGCACCGGGGCCCCGGGCGCCGGTCAGGCCAAAACCCCCGTGGACCCGCTGGAGCGTTACAAGCATTTCAAGGCGGCACAGCAAAACAAGGAGCTGTTTGCGAGTTTCGACAAGCTAACGGTTTGGGAGTATACCAAGGTGGTGCAATCGGGGGCGTCCAATGAGGACTTGGCCTGGGCGCGGGAAATGGTCAACAGTTGGCGGCCGGACTTGAGAATCCATGAGCAAGTGGTGGATTCGACGCGCGAGGTGTGGCGTCGCAACTCCCCGATTTCCTTTGATAACAGCTACAAGAACCTGCTGGCCGGTGGTGGCAAGTGTGGTCCGCGCTCATCGTGGGCGGTGTTTATCTGTCAGGCGTTCGGCATTCCCGCTATCGGCGTCGGACAACCGCAGCATGCCTGTGTCGCCGCCAAATCCGCCTATCCGGAGATCGAGCCACAGCCCGGCAGCGCTTGGAAAGTGCACCAAGGCATGGGCTGGCAGGTGTCCAAGCTCGAGGGCACCAATGGCCTCGGCTTCTTGGAGGCGGTCGAGGAGCGGGCGCACGAGACGGAATTCTCACAGATCGAGCATCTCCGCTGGCTGGCTTCGGCCCTGGTGGTAAAGGACGCGGCTGATGCCGTTAGATCCGCCGCTATCAAGCTTCGCCAAGCGCTGCCGGCACATGCGCCGATACGTGCTGGTGCCCCGGCCATTGATCCGAACGTGGAAGGCGTGGCCAAGGTCACGCCGTCGGTTGCGGTCACGCCGGCAACAACCCCGGAAGAGCCCGTCAAGGTGGTGCCTGGCACCCTTCATATCGAGGCGGAAGCGTTCACCAAGAGCTTCGCCGAAGCGGCCTATCCAGCCGAGCAAAAGGGTTGTGTCTATGTGCTGGATTGCTACACCGGCGGCAAACAGCTCAATCTCCAGAAAAACATGCAAACCTGCTGGGTGGACTATGCGATCGATGTGCCAACGGCCGGAACCTACGCCATGATTGTCAGGGCCACCGTGGTGAACATGGATCAGATGTTAGATGTCAGCTCCGGGGGCGTCAAGCTCGTCACCATCCCTATCCCTAACACCTATGGCGTGTGGACGACCACCCCGGCGGTGGAGGTCAAACTCGACAAGGGCCCCCAGACGTTGCGCCTTTCCGCACCGATGCAGCGGGGGGTGGCCATCCGCTGGTTTGAACTCACCGCGAAGTGAGGCTGTTAGAATCCGAGCGTCGCCCGCACCCCGAACATTTGTGGTTCGCCCGGTGAGCCGGCCTTGATCAGCGAATTGATGAAGGTGTAATACCTTTCGTCCAACATATTACGCCCGAACACTGCCAGCGAGAAATTATCCCTTGCATAGCCGATTTCCGCATCCCAACAAAGATATGACCCCTGGCGGTATCGGCTGTCGTTGATCTCATCGAAGTAGGTGGCACCGGTCGCGCGCAGCGATGTTTGGGCATAGAAGCCTTTGGGAAAATCATAGCGGGCACCCAGGCTGGCGGTGAACTCCGGCACGAAGGGCACCGCGTTGCCGGCGTAGGGATGGGAATCAAATTCCGTGTTCACATAGCCCGCGCTGCCCAGCACCGTCAGCCCGTCCAACGGTTTCCAGCGCAGTTGCGTCTCCAGACCCAGTGATGTCACTTGCTTGGCGTTCACGGTGTAATAGTCGGTCGAATACACGTCCGGGCGGTTCACCTGATAGTCGGCGATCCGGTTGACGAATCCCGTGAGCGAAAATGTCAGATGCGGGTCAGGCAGGGCAACCTCCATGCCCACCTCGTTGGTCCACGCCTGTTCCGCGTCGTAGCGTGCCAGAGCTGGGGTGCTCGCAAAGGCCGAAAACCCGGCCGGCTTGATCCCGATGGCACTGCGCGCGAACAGGCGCGTGTTATCGGTTAGACCGTAGCTGGCGCCGAGTTCCGGCGAGAAATACCAGGCACCCAACCCGTCGCGCACCGTGCTCGGCGGGGCATAGGTGGGGGTTTTGGTGCGGTCGATCTCGGTGTCGACATACTCCAGCCGGGCTCCTGCTAACAACGTGAGCTGCGGGTTCACCGCATACGAGGCCCGCCCGTAGGCAGCGACATTCCATTGATCCAGATCATAGAGGGTGCGCTCCGCAAACGGCCCACCCAAGACCCGCGTCGTGTCGCCGCTGCTCGCCTGGTTCATGAAAAACACGCCCGTGCGCCACGCCCACGGCGCCGCATCCTGCGGCGATTCCCAACGGAATTCCTGGGTCCACAGCCGTTGGTCCTGGATGATGGTCGAACTCATCCCGTAGCCCGGAGGACTGTTGCTCAAATCCAAATCCGTCACGCTCGGGTCCAGCTTCCAATCCTGCCAGGCGGTGATCGACTTGAACCGCCCCCACGAGCCCTCCTTGGTCCAGTGCAACGACACCTGGTGGCGCTCCATGACCGTCTCGCCGGGAATGTCCGAATAGACCCTGAACGGATCGGGGTTGGCTAACAAACTCAGCCGCTGCCCGCCATCGTCCGCGCGCTCAGCCAACACCCGCAGCCGCCATTCGGTGTCTGGCGTGGGTTTCCAATAAAGGTTGGCCAGACCGCCGGTAAGCGACCGGTCGTCGATTGCCCGGCCCACGGTTGGATCGTGAATGAACCCGTCGCGCTCCTGATGATAGAGTTGGAGGGTTTGTGAAAAGCCGTTGCCCAAGGGGCCGCCAGTGCGCAGCTTGGCACCCCACGCGTTATACGACCCGTAGTCGGTGGTGAAATGCATCTCGTTGGTGAGGCCCGGACGTGGGGTGGTCATGTCGAGCATGCCGGCGGCACCGTTGCGGCCGTAGATTGTCCCCTGCGGGCCGCGCAACACCGTCACCTGATCCATGTCCAACAAGCCGGCCGGGTAGGTGGAAGTTTCCCCCATTGGCACATCGTCCATCATCATGCCCACCGCCGGCGGCGAGAAAAACAAGGTGTTGGCCGAGCCCCGCAAGCTGATGATGTCGCCGTAGCCGCGGGTGTCGCTTGTCACCACTGAGAAATTCGGCGCCAATCCCGCTAGATTCGCCACGGATTCCACTTGGAACAGATCGAGGTCTTTGCCTAACAAAACGCTGCCGGCGGAGCGCTCCGCCGTCACCACCAGCGGCTCCATGGTCGAGTCAGGCTGGGCCGCGCACAGCAGGCCTGGCGACCAACCGCCAAGCGCCAAGGTGGTGAACAAGCTGAAATAATGTTTGCTACGAATAATCATGGGAAGTGTGCTTTGAAGGGGCCGGCTACGCGCAGACCCGAGTGCTTCTTGCACCGCAATTCAATCCATGACAAGCAAAACCCTGACTGAAAAATAACAAGTGGAGTGCAACTGCCGTTTTAGAACAAAATCCAAGCTTCAAGATAGAGCGTGTTATTGTCGTGGGCGTTGCGGCCTGTGCCGTCGTAGTTGGTGCGTGAGCCGTCAAAGCGGTTGTAGATGACGTATTGCAGGGAGAGTTTCACGCTGCTCTTGGGCCAGAAGTCAGGGCCGCCACCCTTGTTGAAGGGCATGTAGTTGGCTTGCAGGATCAGCCCGTCGCTCAAGGGGCTGCCCTTGGTGCTACCGGAGTAAAGCAGGGGATCATGCTTGCCATCGATAACGAAATACTGGATGGCTCCCTTGGAGAAATTCACCCAGTGAAGAACGGATTGTGCACGAGCTCTTCGCCGACGGTGGTGAGCGGGCCGTGGCCGGGGCATAGCACAGTGGTGGCGGGCAGGGTGAGGATTTGCTCGCGATTGGTGCGCAGCGCATAGGGATAGGACACACCGCCGCCGCCCATTGAACCGGCAAACATGGCGTCGCCAACCACGGCCACCGGCAGGGCCAAGCCATCGATGACATAAGTGATGCCCCCGCGCGAATGGCCCCAGGTCAACCGCGTGGCGATGCGCAACGCGCCGCAATGGAACTTCCGGCCGGCCGTGAACGGCTCCGCGCCGGCCAGCGGCTCGCGCTCACCGACGAATGCGGGCGTGCCGGCGTGTCCCTTGAGTCGCTCGAGATCAAGAATGTGATCGATGTGGGTGTGGGTGAGCAGGATGAGCTTGAGGATGAGTTTCTCACGTGTTAGAAAATCCACCATGGCGCGGCAATCCGCACCGGTATCGAACGCGACGGCCTCGCTGCTGGAGCGGTCAAACGCGAGGTAGCTGTTGACGGTCATGTCCGCGTAGGGTGTGGTGAAGCACGCCAGACCGGCCACTGCGACCGGTTGCGGGCGCCATGCCTGACGGCCGAGTGCCGCGAGTGCCTCCGCACCGAGGTGCAGCACCGGTGCGACGGCGCGCGCGGCGGCATCATCGCAGTGGTCGTCGCGCAGGCTGGCGACGGCGGCGGCGGTCACGCCCGCTTGGGTGGCCACTTGCCGGTCGTTGAGTTGCAGGCCGCGCATGGCCTTGCCGACGATATCGGCGACTGTGTCTTCGAGCGGGATGGGGGTCATGGGAGGGTGCCGGTTTTCAGAAAGCTCAATGAATTTGCAAACGTGAATGAAGATGTCAAGGCAGGGCGCATGGCTGGCTGAAATATTGGATGAGGACGATGATGATAGCGTCAGCTTTAGGCAGTGCCCGCCCGATAGACTGTCAGTAGTCGGATCCAACCTGACAACGCGACATTCGAATGGTCCGATCGGACCATTCGAATGTCGCGGTCACTTGGCGCATGGCGGTTGGCAGGCTCGCCCTGTGGACATCTGAATCCCGCATTGAGGCATGTACCTCAGCCTTGGGACGCCGCCTGCTCAGGAGACGAATGCTCAGGAGACGAATGCTCAGGAGACGAATGCTCAGGAG
>JBAXOF010000230.1:0-6389 GCA_037133375.1 Verrucomicrobiota bacterium
GGCGGCGATTTCCACAGGGGACACCGGCCGGTTGTTGGTCGTCTGGCGGGCGGTGGCGGGACGGAACTTGACGATGTTGGAGAGATAGACATCGGCGCGGTCAAGGCCCATAGCCTTGAGGATTTTATCGAGCTGTTGACCGGCCGGGCCGACGAAGGGTTCGAGTTTTTTTTCCTCCTCATAGCCCGGTGCCTCGCCGATGAGCATGATTTGCGCCTCGGGATTGCCGGTGGCAAAGACCATCACCTCGCGCAAGGTGCCCAAGGCGCGGGCGGGTGCCCATGCCTCCGCCTGACCGCGCAAGCTGGCAAGTTTTGCCGCATGGGTTGATCCTTCAATGACGAGTCGCGGCATGGGGGGCACTTGGGCCGCCGCCAAGACCTTCTCAACTAACATATCCTCAACCGCTGGCGCGGCCCCGCCCTTGCCGGCCGGAGCCAACATCACCGCTGGCGGTGTCATGGCCGGAGCGCCAGCCGTGGATTCCCCCTGATGGCGCAGGCGTTCATGCAGCGCGCGCAAGCCGCTTCTGGCGGCTGGGTCCAGATGCACCTGCCTTAGCCCCTGCGCATGCTGGGCATGGAGGAACTCAAGCAGGGCATCGACGGGTCGGATCACGCGCGAAAGCTAGCGAGTCGCCGCGCCCGGCGCAACCGCGGAAATTTCCGTGAATAAATTCCTTTTCCTATAAGTGTCAGCACGCAGCATCGGCTTCGTTCACCATGAAATTCGCTATATAATGCCAGACATTATATTGTTGCCTATAAGTGTCGGCACGCAGCATCGGCTTCGTTCACCATGAAATTCGCTATAAAATGCCAGACATTATATTGTTGGGCAGGCTCGATGCGGGTATCGCCCGCTGGCGGAAGCGGCGGACGTGCGCCCCGCGCGGAAACCCAGATGGCGGATTTGGTCATGGACGGCCGGGGTGGTGCTGCCGCTGGACCTCTTGGTGTTTGAGATGATCACGCGGTTTTGTGGCGGAGTTTTTTTGATCCGGTGCCGACGTGGGCGCATGTGGTCTTGATCGCGTTGGTGCCAGGCCTGAATGCGTGGTTACTGAGGGGAGGGCGGGGTGCGGGCGAGTGCGGTAAAGGCATAGCCGCTGGGATTGCATTGGTCGTGGCAGGGTTCTACGGCTTATTGTTATTGCCGATCCTGCATTGTTCCATTGTGGCCCTGCTCGTTGTCGGCGTGGGCTTGCTGTAGCTGACACCGATTCTGGCGGCCATCCAAACCTGGTGGATCGGCCAGAGGGTGAAACGGGAATGGCAGACCCGGCGCGTTTTGTGTTAGGACGGCGCTTGGGAATGCTGGCCACCGGGGTGGCGCTTGGAATGTTAGAGGGGCCGGGGTTGTGGACGCGGGCGAACCTGATCGCCGCACTGGATGACGGCGATGGTGCCGAAGTGGCGATTTCCCGGCTGCGGAGTTTTCACTCGGAGCGTGCCTTATTGAAGGCGAGTTATGAAGGCAACCGGGGCACTTCCATGGGAACCGATATCGCAGGGTGGATGGTCAGCAGTTGGCAGATTCCAGCGGCGACGCTGGGCATGGCGACTTTTCGTCAGGTGAATTCGGAAAAAGTGCGGGATGTGTTTTTCCGGGTCACGGGCAAGCCGTTCAATGCGTTGAAGCCGCCGCCCACCACCGGCGGTGGCGCTTTGCTCGGGCGTGCGGACCCGCTGCAAGAAGTCGCGTTTGACGATCACCTGGGCGGCGATGAGGTGGCGGCACGGTTGAAAGCGTTGGATCTGGCGGAATCCCGTTTTGACGGGCAGCGACAAGTTGATGGCATCGAATCCTGATGGGGTGGGCCAGTCATTGTCGGCCACGTTGCAGCCGGAGCATGCCATGAGTAACGGCCTGGCATGGGTGGTCAATCCATTGCCTGCCACGCCGGAGACCGTGTGGTGTGAGGATCGCTTTGCCAAAGCCGAGAAACGGTTTCTCATCCGCGAGCCAAAACGGGTGCCCCATCCGGCAGCAGGTGGCCGAGTGATATGGGTGATCGATGGATCCCTGGCACTGGCCGCTGCTAAGGTGTGGATTTCAAAAGTGGCAAACCAATTAGCGCCGGGAGAATGCCTGATGTTGCTGGCGGATGACACGGCACGCCAAGTGACGGCGAAGGAGCTTACGGCCTATCGGTTTTGTGGCGGCAGAAACAACGAACCGGCCTTGTGCGAAGCCATCCGTCTGGCCAAAGCCAATGGCAATGGCCCGATTGTCTGGTTGCACGGGCCGCAAGCGGTGAAGCAGGCCCAATCCGAAGCCTTGCTACAATTGTTAGAGCGAGACACGGTTAGACCGACCCTGTTTGAGGTGGAGGCGGCACCGGGACCCAATCGTCTGGCCGAAGCAATCTATCGCACCGGCTGCCTGCATCGCGGACCCAGCATGGCTCAGCCGGCGGCATATAATGCCAGTCATTATATTGTTGACACGCCTGGCAACCGAACCTGACTCGTCCGTTTGCCCCACTTGCTCTGCCTTCGAAGGTGTGGATTTTAAAAGTGGCAAACCCATCAGCGCCGGGAGAATGCCTGATGTTGCTCGCGGATGATACGGCACGCCAAGTGACGGCGAAGGAGCTTGCTGCCTATCGGTTTTGCGGTGGCAGAAACAATGAACCGGCCCTGTGCGAAGCCATCCGGCTGGCCAAAGCCAATGGCAATGGGCCAATCGTCTGGCCGAGGCAATCTATCGCTCAGGCGAGGGCGAGCAACTTGGCCTTGAGTTGTTCCTTGGTGACGTTAGCACCCACGATTTGATCCTTCACCTCGCCGTTTTTGAAGAACAGCAACAACGGGATCGAGCGGACGTTGTATTTGACCGCAAGGTCACGGGAGTCATCCACATTGAGTTTACCAACCTTGGCCTGACCCGCCAGGTCGATGGCGACTTGATCGAGCACGGGACCGATCATTTTGCAGGGGCCACACCACTCGGCCCAGAAATCCACGAGGACGGGCAGGTCGGAATTGATCACTTCGGATTGGAAGTTCGCGTCGGTTAGTTGCAAGGACATGGGCAGAGTATGGAGGTGAAAACCACTAACGTCAAGAGCCGCCCAGCCAAATCAGCGGAACGGCTCGCGCAAAAATCCAGGAAACTCAGAACAGGTTACCGGCCACAAAGGCGAAGTAGAACACGCTGACGGCGAGCAGGAAGTTGATGATGGGCAGAATCATGGCGGAGGATGTTAGGGAGTTGGGAGTCAGGAATTGAAAGGTGGCTCAGGGCTCTTTGCGGGGTGCCCTGGTCGATTCCGAGGCGGAAGAATCGCCGTATTCGGAATTGGGTTCGGGGGCGACAAGTTGCGCCCAGTAATCACCCTTGATCGCTGGATCCCGGTCTGCAACCTCAACCCAAGTCCTGCTGATGTCATACTGGAAATAGAGGACCACGCAGGCAGCGAGGAAACCGAAAACGGAGAGCACCTTGACCAAGGTGCTAGGAGCCTCCTCTTCCTCGGATTCTTCCATCTTGAGTGTGGCCATTTGCGAGACCGACGCCGAACCCCCACTGAGCGGCTGGGTGGGTGCTTGCAGTTGCATGGTGGCCTTCGGCAGCGTGGGCGTTTGAAGCTGCATCGTAGCCTTCGGCAGCATAGGCACGCCTGACTTGGATGGCAGCGGTGCTGCCGTTTTGAGGGCGATGGTCTGGGCACCGACGGGGGTGATAGGTTTAGTAGGCGTGGGTGCGATTGGGGGGCCGCCGGCGGTCCTCAAGGCGATGGTGCGGGCCGGCACGGTCGGACGCGGCGCACCGGGAGCGGCTGGCGCGGTGGGGACTGGAGGAGCTGGTGGCGTGGGCGGGAGCACCGGAGCGACCCCTGGGACCGTGGCGACCGGAGATGCTGGCGGCGCATCCGCAGCCTTAAGGGTGACGCGAACGGTTTCCTTTTTTAACGGAACGGTCGATGTCTGCTTGTTAGGAGCCGGGGGCTGTGGGACGTTATCGCTCATACTGGGTCAGGTTCGTGGGTCGCTGCGGGCAGTGAAACGGAATCGGCGGACCCTGTCAAACCCCCAATCGTAAAATCTTCGGGATAATTCTGGAAATAATCCATACGCGCGGCGTGGGGGTGGTAGGGGGGTGGATTTTTCACTGAGTTGGCTTGGATCCGGGGCATCGCGGAGATGGGTTTCGGCAGTGAGCTCAACGGGTGTGAAACACTTCTTCGGCCTCGGCCCAGATCCCGCCCTTTTTCCTAGCGGCTGGCAATGGCAGTTGGCAAGGATCGGTTTGCTGCCACCAGCGGCGGGTTTCAGGATCCGCCGCCATTTTCTTCATATCGGCAGCAAAGTCCTTGCCCACATATTCAAAGTAGGAAAACAGATAGGTTTTGCCTTCAATTTCCGACCGATAAATCGAGTAGTTACGGATGTTGCAAGCGTTGATCTTGGCGATGATGGAGGGCCAGGGCCGGGCATGCAGTTTACGATAACACGCCTCCTTCTGCGGTTTGAGACCGGTGACGCTGCCGAAGCGTTTGGGCGGTGCGGTGGCACAACTGACCATCAGGATCGCAGTGGCAAAGGCAAGGAGTGCTTGGAGTTTCATGGTGTTTGGGATATTGGGATCTAAATAAGCAGAATCACTGGCCAGCATCAAAATTGTTAGGTTCAAGCACCCGCGCCATTAAATTCTTCGATGGCATCGAACATGGCCACGATGTTTTCCGGCGGCACGTCGGGCAGAATGTTGTGAATGGTGTTGAACACAAACCCGCCACCGGGGGCGAAGATTTTCAGCCGCTCCAACACATCGTGGCGGACCTCCGCCACCGAGCCGTGGTTGAGGGTGGCACGGGTGTCAGCTCCCCCACCCCAGAACGTGATGTCCTTGCCAAACTCGGTTTTCAAGCGGGCCGGATCCATATCGCGGCAGGCGGTTTGCACCGGGTTGATCACGTCAAAGCCGGCGTCGATCAAATCCGGCAGCAGCGCATGAATCGATCCGCACGAATGTAAGAAAGTTTTCATCCGCGAATGGCGGTGGACGTGGTCGCAAAGCCGGGTGTGGTGCGCTTTGAAAAACCGCCGGTAGGTGGCGGGGGCCATGAACGGACCGGTGTCCGTGCCGAGATCGTCGCCAAAGCGGCAGATATCTGCCACGTCGCCCACTGCCTGGCAGACTTTTTCGAGCGTGCCAAGGTGGATTTCCATGAGCGAATCTAGCAATTTGGCCACCTGTTCCGGTTCGGCGAGCAGGTCCATGAGGAAATTGTCCATGCGGCGCAGAAACGTCCCCCACTCGAAAAGGTTGCAACCGATGACGACCATAATCGCGCGGTCGGATTGCTCGCGCAAGGCGATGGCGTTGGCCCGCAACTGCTGCCAGAACCCGGGTTCACTAGCGTGATCCCACGGTGAATGGGCGAGCGCCGCCCAATGCACCTTGCCCATTGCCGCCGCCAAGCCGGACATGTCCGCCGGGTAATCGTCGAGCCAGGGGAAGCAGGTTTGGTCGAAAAAATTCATGTCCTTGAGCTGGACGGCGATTTCGGTGCCATCGGTCGCGAGTGACCGCCAGCCGCCACCGGGCATGGCTTCGGGTTGGAACCATTGTGGGTAGGCCGCCGCACTGCCATCGAACAATCTAACATCACGCCAGTCCGCGGCGCGGATGTTGAACGTGCGGCCGAGGTCCACGGCATCGATCTTGAAACGCTCCAGAATCGCGGCTTCCGGTTGGGCCAACTGCTGCACCACGTCATACACGCGGGTCTGGCTCTGGTTAAATCCCAGATGTCGGTTGAGCCGGCCATAGGCAATGGCCGAAATGCCGGACGACGGCGTGGCCCCCAAATCGATGGGGACTCGATCGGGTTGGCGGTGCTCGATGGCGGCGATAATGCGCTCGCGGGAGGTCATGCTTGAAGAGGTTGCGGGTGGCTGGACGCTACTATGCAAATCCCGGGCGTTTCGACAACCAGAGAAAATTCCGGCTGCCGGCAATTTGATTGAAGTTGCGGCGGGTGGCGCGCATGCTGGCATTTCACCCGAGCCAGCCGATGCCCAGACCCCAGCGAAATAACAAAAAAAGCCTGATTTTCCGCGACACCCATTACCAATGGATCATCCACAACCGGAATACCTTCAACGAGCTACAGGTGGAACTGAGCGCCTCGGTCAACGGCCAGTTGTTGCTGACCGAGTTGCCGCGCATCGTCAATCACGGGATGGTCATCGAAGCCATTGAATTCGGCCGCACCCACGGCTGGACTCCGGAACGGACCGCCCCGCCTTACCGCTGCAAATATCTGCACAAGGAGTTCCAGCGGGTGGACTGAAGAGGGTTCGGCAGGATGCCCAACCCTGCCGGCGAGACGCCCAATACTGGCAGTTTAGCAGGAGGACAGGCGTCCCGCCTGTCAG
>JBAXOF010000231.1:0-6381 GCA_037133375.1 Verrucomicrobiota bacterium
ATCGCCCCCCGCGCTCTCACGAGACGCGCCTACGCAGAGTGCCGCCGCGCAGCGCCTACGCTCGTAGGCGCATTCGTGAGAATGCGTCTTGGCTGATGGAGCGTCCATGAGCCGCCGGGCATCGCCCCCCGCGCTCTCACGAGACGCGCCTACCAAGAGTGCCGCCGCGCAGGAGCATGGCGGATGCGCGCCGTAATCCGTGGTCAATCTATCGGATGTTTTGAAACAAACTTTGGAATTCGGGTGTAAGGTTGATTCCCACCTGAATCGCTCCCCGCCATGCCCCGCCTCCTCATCTATTCGCTAGCCTGTCTCGCCCTGAGCTCCGCCCTCCAGGCCGAGGTTCCACCTAACGAACTTTGGGCCAATCCTTACGTCGAGGAGCAAGGGGCCATCGTCGGCCACCAGCGCCCGTATTTCAACAACCGCCCGCTCTACGGCGATCACGGGCCGGCGGTCACCCTGGCCGGCGACCGCCCGCACGTCCGTTTTGCTAACAAACCGAATGTGTTCGGTTGCATGACCTTTGCCGTGCAACGTGGCAACACGGCGCGTTGGCTGCACGAGTGCGACGATGTCACAAGCCGCTACAACCCCGGCCGCATGCAGTGGGAAATCCGCGATCCATCCTTCGCCGGGTTGACTCTTATGTTGGACGTGGTGCCGCTGGCTGCCGCGGAAGGTTTTGCGGTGAAGCTGACCACACGAGGGGCGCAAGCGGGCGACCGGTTGATCTGGGCCTTTGGCGGATCCACTTCCACCTCCGACGCCTCCAGGGTGTTTGATCCCGTGGTCCTCGAACAGAACAAACAGGAGATGCCACCGCTCTCACCCGTGCTGCAACAGCGGTTTTTGCCCGACGATTGCAAGGACGACTGCGTGGAAATTCTCGCCGACCGCTTTATACTCAGCACCGGCGGAGCGCGCCATGTGATAGGGCGCTGCACGCGGGGCGACTTGCGCGTGGCCGATGCCTCGGCGTGGGCGGAGCCGGTGAAACTAACAACATCCTCAGCCGCCAAGCTGCCGCTGGCGTGTGGCGTGCTGGATCTATCAAGTTCCAATGAAACCTACCTGGCGGTGGAGGCAGTTGGCGCGGAGGTGCGGGCCAGCAAAGCGTGCGACGATCCGGCGCGCGCCTATGCCGCAGCAGTCAAGCGGGTGGCCGCGCAGGCGGAGAAAATCGTCGTCAAAACCCCCGAACTGCGGCTCAATGCGGCGGTGGCGGCCGCCAGTTATGCTTTGGATTCGACGTTCTATTCACCGGTGTATGTGCATGGGGCGATGGCATGGAACATTCCGTTTCCGGGGTGGCGTTCGATCTATGGTGCCACCGCCTTTGGTTGGCATGAGAATGTCAAGACCCAGGCCCGCTATTACATCGCCTCGCAAAACCGTGACACCACCGCCCGCGTGGCGCAGGCCACTCCATGGCGCCTGCTGTGCACCCAGTCCAAGGAGTCGCGCTTTCACGGCCGCGGCCGCATCCTCCAGGATGCCGGGCCATATAATTTTCAGACCCAGTTTTTCGATCAGTTAGTGCATGCCTGGCGTTGGACCGGCGACAAGGAGTTGGAATCCTTGTTGCGTGAGGCGCTCGAGTTGCATCTGGAGTGGATGAAGGATTGCTTTGATCCGGATGACGACGGGCTCTACGAGGGATATATCAACACCTGGCCCACCGATAGCGTGTGGTATAACGGCGGCGGCACCGCCGAGGAATCCGCCTATGCCTTCGCCGGCCACCAGGCAGCCGCCGATATGGCGCGGCGTGCCGGGGACGCCGCGGCCACGGCACGCCATGCGGCTCAGGCTGACAAAATCCGCGCCGCCTTGCTCGACCAACTATGGCTGACCCGCAAGGGCTATGTCGCCCAATACCGGGAACAAGGCGGCCTGCGTCGCGTGCATGACGACAGTTGGTTAGGTGCGATCTTCATCCCGATCGAAACCGGACTGCTCGACGCCAACCACGCCGTACAGTCGCTCTACTATACCGAATGGGGGCTGCAGCGCGAGCGCATGCCCTTCGGCGGCAGCCGTTGCTGGATGAGCAACTGGGTGCCCTCCACCTGGTCGGTCCGCGAGATGTATCCCGGCGACAACTATGCCCTGGCCCTCGCCTATTTCCGCAGCGGCCAGGCCGCGGAGGGCTGGGATATCCTGCAGGGGAATTTTTTGGAGTCGATGTATTACGGCGTGGTGCCGGGTGGTCTGGCCTGCTCTAACAGCGGAACGGATTTCAGCGACATCGTCAGCACTTTTTGCCGGACGGTGGTGGAGGGGTTGTTTGGCTATCGTCCCGATTACCCTAACGGAGTGGTTCACCTGGCACCACAATTTCCCGCCGAGTGGAAAACCGCGTCCATGGCCAGCGCCGATGTGAGCGTCAAGTTGGAGGCCGGGGCCGATGTCCAACAATGGGCGGTGGAATTGACCCAGGCGGCACGCGTGGCGCTGGATGTGCCACTGAATGCGCGGAAAATCAGAAGCGTCGAGGTCAACGGGCAAGCGGCGCAGTGGAGCGTCGCGCCGGGGTATGGCTGTTCGGTTGTTAGAATCGAGGTGGCATCCACCCGCGAGGCGCAGGTGGTGCTCAAGTTCGAGCCCGCGCCCGCCAGCCCCGCCGCCATCACCCAGATTGCGGAAGTGAAGCACCCGATCGATGTGGCCGCCGGCATCGAGCCGATCCTTGAGTTGCTAGACCCACAGGCCGCCCTGACTGACCCGCGGCTGGCCGACGGACGCGTCACCGCCACGGTGGCCGCCAACCCCGGCCACCACTTGCTGCAGGCGCGGGTGCAGGTCGGGGGTTTGCCGCAATGGCGCTTGGTCAAACTGCGGGTGGACGATCCCGCAGCCGCTGCCGCGGAGGCCGCCAAACGGGTGGATAAAATCCCATCCAGCGCAACCTGGGACACCTGTGACATGAGTGCCCGGTTGAATGCGGACGTGCGCACTATCTATCAACAAAAGTATCTGTCGCCGCGGCCCAAGACCTGCTCGGTGAGCATCGGCAGCGATGGCTATTCACCGTGGACGTTCACCTATTGGAAGACCCCTGCGCCGGCCATCGATCTAACGAACGTGCCGAGCCTGTTGGACAAGGGCGGTGCCTTGCGCACGCCGCAGGGCGTGCCATTCGCCTGGCCTGCGGGCGATCACAACATCGCCTTTGCCTCGTTGTGGGACAACTGGCCGCACACGGTCAGCGTGCCGGTGGGTAAATCCGGCAGTGCCGCCTGGTTCCTCGTCTGCGGCACCACCAATCCCATGCAGTGCCGGATCGCCAATGCCCGCTTGCGCATGACTTATGCCGATGGTGTCACCGAGGATCTTGACATTTTGCCGCCGCTCAACTTCTGGTCGCTGTGTCCGCTCGGACCGCGTGACTACAACTACAAACGTGATGCCTTCGCCTTGCCCGCCACCCCGCCCGCCACCGTCCAACTCGGCGGCAACTGCCGCGCCATTGTGCTCAATGCCCGGTTGCGTCCGGGGGTGGAACTCAAGGACGTGACCCTTGAGGCGTTGTCACAAGAGGTCGTCATCGGCCTCATGGGCGTGTCGATCATGAAGTAGATGACGATCTAACTAGCTAAAGCCAGGCCAGCGCGAGATCGAGGGTGTCGACGACGGTGTCGGCTCCATGGGCTTGGAGGGCTGAGGCGGAGTAGCGGCCAGTGGCCACGGCGAGGCAACGGGCACCGATGGCATGGGCGCAGGCGATGTCTTTGGGGGTGTCGCCGATGACAAGGGTTTCTTCCGGGGTGAAGGTGCGCCCGGCATGGGCGGCCGCCCGTGCCAGCGCGATCGGGCCTAATTGGTTGCGATCCTCATGGTCGCTGCCAAAGGCGCCGAATGCAAAATAGGAATCGAGCTTGAAGTGGCGCAACTTGGCCGCGGCGCCAGCGGCGGTGTTGCCGGTGAGCAAACCGAGGGTGGCGTCGGGCCGCTGTGCCAACGCGGCCAGCACCTCCGGCGCGCCCGTGATGATGCGTCCCGGGAAGTTGCCGTGGGCAAGGTTCCAATCCAGCCTGAGTTGATAGATTGCGAGAAACTCATCAATCCGCTCGCGGCAGGCCTCAATGCCGAAGTGCGCGTATATGTGCGCCACTAGTCCCAAATCCGTGCTGCCCGCCATATCCAATTCCGGGCCACCTGCACCGAAGATCTCAAGCGCCGCCTCGTGCATCGCGCGCATGCCGGCCCCGCCGGTGTCAAGCAGCGTGCCGTCGATGTCAAATAGATAGAGCATGGGAATAGGAAACACTAATTTTCAAGCCTGATATTCTAAACGGAGAGAAGGTGCAGAGGTCAGTCTAAGCATGTGCATCGCGCTGTCTATTCTTTCTCGTCCAAGATCCTGAGTGAAAATGCGGCAATTTTCATAAAATTGTAGTGGCTAGACAGGCCACTGCGTCTCATACTCAATGCGCCATGACTCACAAAAATCTTAGCGTGTTTACCTCGTTTCCCAAAATCGGCATCCGCCCAGCCATCGACGGTCGCTACGGCGGCGTGCGCGAATCCCTCGAAGACCAGACCATGGAAATGGCCCGCTCCGCCGCCGCCCTCATTTCCTCCTCGCTGCGCTATCCGGATGGCACGCCCGTCATTTGCGTGATTTCTGACACCTGCATTGGCGGACTGCCAGAAGCCAGTGCCTGCGCGGAAAAATTCGCCCGAGAAAACGTCGGTGTCTCGCTCACCGTCACCCCTTGCTGGTGCTATGGCTCGGAAACCATGGATATGGACCCGCTGCTGCCCAAGGCAGTGTGGGGCTTCAATGGCACCGAGCGTCCGGGTGCGGTCTATCTGGCTGCGGTGCTGGCCGGCCACACCCAAAAAGGCTTGCCCGCGTTTGGCATCTACGGCCGCGACGTCCAACCCGCCGGCGATACCAACATCCCTGAAAACGTCCGCGACAAAATCCTCAGCTTTGCCCGTTGCGGCCTCGCCGTGGCCCTCATGCGGGGCAAAGCCTACCTCTCCATGGGCGGCACCTCCATGGGCATTGCCGGCTCGATGATTGATTACTCACTGTGGGAAAAATACTTCGGCATGCGCGTCGAGGATATTGATCTAACCGAATTTGTCGGCCGCATGAACAAGGGCCAATTCGACCAGGAGGAATATAAATTGGCCCTCGCCTGGGTCAAAGCCAACTGCCCGGAAGGCGACGACTACAACGGCGAGTCCGGCAAACGCAGCCGCGAACAACTCGACGCCGAATGGGAAGACAACGTCAAGATGGCCCTCATCGCCCGCGACCTCATGGTCGGCAATCCAAAACTCGCCGAGGCCGGCCTCAAGGAACAAGCACGCGGCCGCAATGCCATCGCCTCCGGCTTCCAAGGCCAGCGCCAATGGACCGATCACTTCCCTAACGGCGACTTCCTCGAAGCCATCCTATCCTCGTCCTTCGACTGGAATGGCAAGCGCGCGCCCTACATCGTGGCCACCGAAAACGACGCGCTCAATGGTGCCGGCATGCTCTTTGGTTGGCTTCTAACCAACACCGCGCAGATCTTCGCCGACCTCCGCACCTATTGGAGCGTCGATGCCATCGAAAAAGCCTCCGGCAAACGCCTCTCCGACAAATTGGTAGGCGATGGCATCCTTCATCTGATCAACTCGGGCCCGGCGGCCCTGGATGGCACCGGCGAATGCACCGATGCCCAAGGCCAGCCGGTCATGAAACCGCATTGGGATATCACCGATGAGGAAGTCCAAAAATGCCTCGGTGCCACCACTTGGCATCCGTCGATTTCCGAATACTTCCCCGGCGGCGGTATGAGCACGCGCTACCGCACCCGCGGTGGCATGCCCGCCACCATGATCCGCCTCAACCTCGTCGATGGCCTCGGCCCGGCCCTGCAAATCGCCGAGGGCTACACCATCGAACTGCCCGAGGATATCCACAATGCCCTCGACCAACGCACCAACCCGACCTGGCCGACCACTTGGTTCGCGCCCATCCTCAATGGCGAGGGTCCGTTCCGCAGCGCCTATGATGTGATGAATAACTGGGGTGCCAACCATTGCGTCATGACCTGTGGCCATGTCGGCAACCTCTATATCACCCTCGCCTCGATGTTGCGTATCCCGGTTTATATGCACAACGTCGCTGAATCCCGCGTCTTCCGCCCCAGCGCCTGGAATGCCTTCGGCACCGCCAACCTCGAAGCCGCCGACTTCCGCGCCTGCCAAACCTACGGCCCGCTCTACGGCCGGAAATAGGTCCGCCGATCACTCAACAAAACAGGCATGCCGCCTCCCGCGGCATGCCTGTTTTGTTGGGTGAGGATTAACATTGCCAATCCTCGTAGGCGCGTTGGTGAGAACGCGGGCTCTTCGTAGGCGCGTTGGTGAGAACGC
>JBAXOF010000232.1:0-6357 GCA_037133375.1 Verrucomicrobiota bacterium
GCTTCGGGCGGCTCGGCCGCCGGGATGGAGCCGGCCAAGGCAAGGACTAACAAGGATGGAATGAATGAACGGATGGCAGGCATGAGAAATAGCGAGTTATAGGTTAAGCGTGCCATGGAGCGCGACGGGCCCGGCTGCACATGCGGTTGGCATCCGCGTCGTTGACAAACGTCTCGGTGGCAGGATCGAAGTTGACCTTGCGGCCGAGCCTCCAACCGATGGATGCGGCATGCGACACGATGTGGCCGCGGCGCGTCACATCGGCATTGGCCGCCGGCTTGGCGCGCGACTTGACGCAATCGAGGAAATTTCGGACATGCTGGGTGGGGTCGGTGCCGGCCATCTGGGTGCTTGGCCCGCCTTCTAACAGATTAGGTGAGGACGCCACGAGTTTGCCGGAGTCGGCCGCCTCGATCCATCCTGAGTCACCCTCGAAGCGCACCGGACAGGTCCCCGGGACGAGCCACTTGCCTTCGCCCTTGAAGCCGGCGAGGCGCATGACCAACTTCACGCCGCTGGCATAACGCGCGTGAATGGTTTCCCCCTCAGCCTCGAACTCGACCGGCGTGGTGTCGTCCGCGCTGGCCGCCCACTGGCATAAGTCGACGGTGTGCGCGCCCCATTCGGGCAAGGCCGCCCCGCCGTGAAAATCATAGTAACCGCGCCAGCGGCCCTGCACGTAGTTTTTGTTATAGGGCCGCCATGGGGCCGGACCTAACCAACGGTCCCAGTCGCACACCTCGACGGCCGGTTCAGGTTCGGCGGGCAACCAATTGTGGCTTTCCTCGAGGTGGAGGATCGAGGCATGGACGGTGTGGATTTTCCCGAGTTTGCCGTTGCGTGCAAGTTCTGCGGCAAAGCGGAAATTAGCGACGTTGCGGCGCTGGGTGCCGGCTTGGAAAACGCGCCCGTAGCGGTTAACGGCGTCGGCCAGTTCCTGGCTTTCGCGGATGGTCATGCTGCAAGGTTTTTCGCAATAGACATCCTTGCCTGCCTTGGCGGCGAGGATGATGCCCAGCGCGTGCCAATGATCGCCGGTGGCAATGAGCACCGCGTCGATGTCCTCACGGCCGAGGACTTCGAACATGTCGCGGGTCTTGACGCAATCCTCATTGCCATACCGCTTGTTGGCCATCCGCCGCACAATCTCGCGCCGTTCTTCCTGCACGTCGGCAATCGCCACAAACTGCACATCGGGTTGCTTGAGAAACGCGCCCAGATCCTCCCGCCCGCGCGGGCCGATGCCGATAGCACCCACCACGATCCGGTTGCTGGGGGCCACCGCACCGTCTTTTCCCAACGCGGAAGCAGGAATGATGGTCGGCATTCCCATGGCCAGGGCTGCGGTTTTCAGAAAGTGGCGACGCGTGGAGGGCATGGTTGTGGGATGAGTTGATCCCCGTATGCAGGGATGATCGTTTGAGCTACGAGATGAGGCGCGCGGATGTTTCAGTGGGTTACCCACTGGAAGCCGGTGAAAACAATTTTTTTGTCTTTCCAAGGACCGGTGAGCTCGATCGCTTGGCAGCGGGCGAAGGTGGTCGGGGCCGGGCCGGTGGCGTCAGCAGATATCTGTTCATGAAAGTCTGCGGGGAACAAGGTTACGGACTGCCACCCCTCTTGTCCCTTGAGAGAAACCTTGGCGGCATAGGTCCGCTGGCCCGTCCAGGCATAATCTTCATAAACATTCACGCTGAAAGATTCGCCTTGGGTCGTCGCCACTTGAAAAGTCAGTCCGGCATCCTCCGGCGCGCGCCATTTGGGATCGCCCGGTTGATAGGTCAACGGCTCCAGATAGTAATCGACCGTGAACCCCGCCTTGCCGTCGGGCCCAACCGCCGGTCGGACAGGCACGGGAATGCCCTCGGGTGGCACGGGGTCGACGCAGGGCGAATTGGTAGCCCACATCCCGCTGCCATCGGAACCATCGTAAAGAATGTTAGACAGCGTGTCTGTGGCATGGGCGACGCCCAGAGTGGCTGGAACAATGGCTTCCTCATTGCTGGATAGATTCACGCCGCTCTTGTAGCGAACGTTCGCATAGGCGAAAAGATACGCACTCGTATCGAGGACCGACAGCTTGGCACGCCAGCTGTCCGCCGCGCGCACCGCAGTGGCGTTGCGCCAGTTGCGACTCATCGGACGGGCATTGGCGACGGCGTAATAGATGGTGACCTTTTTGACATCGTCCGGCCGATCGGCCGTGAGCGTGGCCACGGGCTCTCCGTTAGAGTCGAGCCCGACTTTCACCACAGGGGTTTTAGGCCATGGCGGCCCGCCTTTGAGGCAGGTGTCCATCCACAGGAACACATTCTGACCTGAATCCGCGCCGACGTGGTGGCAGAACCGCGGGGTGAATGCCTCGCGGTGCTCGACGGCCACGGGCAACCGCGCGACTGTCTGATAGGCGCGATCCATGTTGCCGTGGGTGTCGTTGCTGCCGCTCAAGAACAGCATGGGGCACTTGATATACGGCGCACAACCCTCCGGTGCCATGCCGGTCAACCACACCCGGTCATCGCCGGTCATTTCCGGCAGCACCGCCGCCGTATCAAAGCGCGGGAATTGCCGGTAATAGCGATTCCAGCCGCAGCCATAGATCGCACAGGCGGCTTTAAGTCGCGGATCCATCGCAAAGGACCAAATCGTGGTGCCGCCCATCGAGACGCCAAAGGCCCCGATCCGCTCGACATCCACTTCCGGTTGCTGGCGCAGATACGTGAGCGAGCGGCGCGCGACTGCCGACCAGATATACCAAGACGACGCGCGGACGTTAGGCACGGTGGCCATGTCCTTGCCCGCGACGTACTTATGGTTTCCCTGTTTCAATGCTTCCGGATAGATCGTGAAATGATCGCGGCCCTCCCAGATGCCATGGTAGTTGCAACTCAGCGCGGCATACCCCCGGGCCGCCCATGCCTCCAACCATCCTTCCTCGACCGTCTGTCCTCCGCCATGCAGATGCATCACCGCCGGAACTTTTGTGTTAGTTCCGGCGGTTCTATCATCCGAACCCGTATTGTTATTTTTCAGGGGTGCTGCATAGATCCCGTACACGCGCACCGCCTGGCCATCGATGGTCGCGGAAAAATAGATTTCCTTGTAGGCGGCCGCCTGCGAGGTCCAACGCTTCAGGACCTGCTCGTCGAGCGGACCGGCATCCGGGTCATAGGTGCTCCATACCTCCGGCGGTGTGAGATGTTGCGCATTGCCAGCAGGAGCATCGGCACAACTTCCGGCCAGCGGGAGGAGTGGCACGATGGCGAGAACAATGGCCGTGGCTTTATTCATGAATTGAATACCTGATCCGATGTCATTTGGCGGGTAGCGCGGCCAGCTGGCGTTGTGCTGCCGCCGTGAGATGACCGGCGGGCAGCGTGCGGATGATATCACCTAACAACTCACGCGCGGCGGCGGAATTGCCAGTCTCGGCCAGTTGTGTGGCGGCGGTTAGAGCGGCGTGGGCGGCCGGAACGCGCAGCCCGGCGGATCCGGTGGTGAGCGCCGTGTCCAGGATTTTGGCGGCCTCGATGGTGCCGATCATCCCCAGACTTGCCAGGGCTTCGGCCGCCACCCCGCGTTGTGGATCGAGCGCGAGCTGCTGCAGGTCGGCCACTGCCGCGGTATCACGGCGCACACCGAGGGAATTAACGACTCCGGCCAACAACCGGCCATCGAGCCGGGACAGGGCTTTACGCAATGCCTCTGCGGCGGCGGGGTCCGGGATGGCCTCCAACCCGCTGCGGGCATAGTCGGCGAGAGGATCGTTGTCTAACAAAGCCGCGAGTGCCGGAATGGCCGCCGGGCTGCCCACCACGGCGAGTTGCTGGCAGGCACGGGCCTTTTCATGCACTGCGGCGCTGCTGGCGAGCACGGCCAGCAGCGCCGCTTCGGGCGCTTCGGCCGCCGCGACGGAGCCGGCCAACGCGAGAACTAACAGGGATGGTGTGAGGGAACAAATGGCACGCATAACAGATAACAAGTTTGGGGGTTCAGGCATGCCATGGTGCGCGACGGGCGCGGCTGCACATGCGGTTGGCTTCAACGTCGTTGACAAACGTCTCGGTGGCTGGATCGAAGTTCACCTTGCGGCCGAGCTTCCAACCGATGGCTGCGGCATGCGAGACGATGTGGCCGCGGCGCGTCACGTCGGCATTGGCCGCCGGCTGGGCTCGCGACTTGACGCAGTCGAGGAAATTGCGGACATGCTGGGTGGGGTCGGTGCCGGCCATTTCCTTGGGTGGGCCAGCGCCCAAAAGTGCGGGTGACGAGATTGCGATCTTGCCGGAGTCAGCCGCCTCCACCCATCCTTCGTCGCCTTCAAAGCGCACCGGGCAGGTGCCGGGCACGACCCATTTGCCTTCACCCTTGAAGCCGGCGAGGCGCATGACCAACTTCACGCCGTTGGCATAACGGGCGTGAATGGTTTCCCCCTCGGCCTCGAACTCAACCGGTGTGGTATCGTCCGCATTGGCCGCCCACTGGCAGATATCAACCGTGTGCGCACCCCATTCGGGCAAGGCCGCTCCGCCGTGAAAGTCATAGTAGCCGCGCCAGCGGCCATGCACGTAGTTTTTGTTATAGGGCCGCCAGGGAGCCGGGCCTAACCAACGATCCCAGTCACACACATCGATGGCCGGTTCGGGTTGGGCGGGCAGCCACTCGTGGCTTTCTTCAAGGCGCAGGATCGAGGCATGGACGGTGTGGATTTTGCCCAGCTTGCCACTGCGTGCCAATTCGGCTGCGAAGCGGAAATTATCGACGTTGCGGCGTTGGGTGCCGGCCTGAAACACCCGTCCGTAGCGATTCACGGCATCGGCCAGCTCCTGGCTTTCGCGGATGGTCATGCTGCAGGGTTTTTCGCAATAAATGTCCTTGCCCGCCTTGGCGGCGAGGATGATGCCAAGCGCATGCCAATGATCGCCGGTGGCGATAAGCACCGCGTCGATATCCTCGCGGCCGAGCACTTCAAACATGTCCCGGGTCTTGGCGCAGTCCTCGTTGGCGTATTGCTTGTTAGCCATCCGCCGCACAATCTCGCGCCGTTCTTCCTGCACGTCGGCAATCGCCACAAATTGCACGTCCGGCTGCTTGAGAAATGCCGCCAGATCTTCCCGCCCGCGCGGACCGATGCCGATGGCCCCCATCACGATCCGGTTGCTAGGGGCCACCGCCCCGTTTTTCCCCAGGGCGGAGGCGGGAATGATTGTCGGCATGCCTATCGCCAAGGCTGCGGTTTTCAAAAAGTGGCGGCGCGTGGATGGTGGCTTCATGGGATCAGTGGCTGTCCCTGTAAGCAGGGGCAACTCAGCCATTACGAGCTGGCTCACGCGCATATTTCATCTCCCGATGGAACCAGTCCTTTGGTATTTGCGTTGATCAAGGAGCGAAGGTGATGAGATAACAAATCACTGAGCATTCTCAGCACCTGAGCATCCGCAGATCACGTGCTGATCGGCGCGGTACCCTTGCAGTCTGGATAGCCTGTGCAGCCCCAGAATTGCGAGCCAGCCTGATTCCCGTGGCGGGCGGTCCGCAGCGCCATGAGCTTGCCGCAGAACGGACAATGGGGGAAGTTTTGATCCGTCGGATCCGACCGATCCGACGGATCGATCCGAAGCCTGGATCGCTCTGCGATTCGCGCGGCGGCCAACTGTTCCGAGTAACCGCCACCTTTGATAAAGTCCTGCTCTAGCGCAACAAGCTGCAGGTCCAACAAATAGTTAGCCTGGTGGATCAGGCACAGCAGGGTATTGGCCGCCACCGCAGGATCCGCGTGCTCCAGCCACGGGGCATACAACTCCCAGCGCGCGCGGTCTCCAGCATCCGTCGGATCTGTCAGATCGGTATGATCCAACTGCTCCGGCCGATTCTTCTTCCCCATGCTCCGCACTTGCTCGGCTTGCGGGGAGCCTTTGGGCCATTGCGGCAGCTTGTGCTGGCGCAAGTAGTCCTCGTAATCCAGCAACAACTCCTCCAGGCTGGCACGAGCCACGTTGGTGAGGTGCAACTCCGACTTGCTGCTGGTGCCACCAGCGCGACTGCCCTCAGCTATGTTCTGGCGCCCACTGCGTGCGGCCTGCACCATTTGGTCATGGGTGCGGCTTCGCGGGTCGATGAACCTCTCACAAAACGATACCGTGCCATCATAGATGAGCGTGCTCACCTGAAAACTCCGCAACTCCCGGTAGCCGCCACTTGGCCGCAGTTTGCGCTGACGGCGTGGAGGTGAATCATCGGGTGATTCAGGCTTTTCCATAGTTCTCTCATAACGCTTGCGGCTGCCACAGGCAAGCCCATTCTCCGACCGATCCGACCGATCCGACCGATCCGACCGATCCGACCGATCCGACCGAT
>JBAXOF010000233.1:0-6344 GCA_037133375.1 Verrucomicrobiota bacterium
CCGCATCCGGTATTCAAACCGCCCATTCTATCGGACTACCAAACCGCCGCTGACACGAGGCAACGAAGAGCCGGATATGGTATGGGTTCTGGGAGCAACTGTTCCCGTTTCCACTCAGGATGCCGATGACCGCCATGCTATCAGGCTACCATACGAACCGGCTTGCCGCTGCGTGTCTTGGTAAGCGCTCCATGAGTGGGCGCGTGGATCTGCTGGGCGGGTTTGCATAGATAGCATACACAGGTGTGTATGTTATCATGGCGTGAAGTCACGACTCGGCTTCCGCCGTCGATGATTTTTTCCAAGGCATCGGGCAAGGTGGGATCGGAAACTGTGAGTGACTTGCGACCTGCACCAGGCTTCCGAATGCGACCTGCACATGGCATAATTCCTTGCTGGATTTCGTGGATGCCGTTGGAAATTGCTTTACGCGAAAGTCCACACGCCTGATGAACCAAAGCAACGCCTCCGTATCCCAAACTAAGGGCTTCGCTGGCAGCCATGACGCGACGATTACGCTCGTCCAAAAGATTCCAGATGGACATGAATTTCACTTTGAGCTGGGCGAGACTTGTCACGCCCGAAACGAATATCAGCAAACTTAATCAATGCAACCTTTATTTATTTACGCTGCCGCAACCTCAAGCAGGCCGCCGATGCTGACGGCATTTCCATCAATCATTTTGTCAGCCTTGCGGTGGCCGAGAAGCTTTCCGCCATCCAGACCGTCGACATTACTGCCGAACGCGCCAAGGGCGCATCGCGATCTGCGTTTCTTCATGCGATGTCGTTGGTTCCTCGCGGCGAGATCATTGATGGAGATGAACCTCGCCCCAACAGAAGGCGAAGGCATCCCACCGCATGACCGACAAGCTTCACGACCGCGGAATAGGTGGATTTGTCAAGATTTGCACCCTCACCCCATTTTTCACATTCTATTCAAGACCTCATATGCATATCTTTATCAGTGGTCTCAGTGAAATGAGTTCTTTCAGTGGTTTTATTGGCCCGCTTCACCCCGTCCCCCGCGTTCTCACGAACGCGCCTACGAAGAAAATCCAAAATCAATCAGTGCCCTCATTGGCACCAGTTCTTTTCGGTGGTTATCTCGCTCCGCCGCACCCCGGTTCCCCGCGTTCTTCCGAACGCGCCTACGAAGCTCCGCGTTCTGTTAGCGCAGGAGCATGCCCGTCAGGGGGTTGCCGGCGGCGGTGAGTTTCTGCACAGCCATCATGGTGCCGGCGGTTGTGGGTGAAGCGAAGCTCCACACCGCCTGTTTATCCGGAGCGATCTCTAACAATCCGCAACCCTTGCCGCCATGATAGGCTGAGTAACAACCGATGACAAGGTGGCCATTAGGCAGCAGTTGCATGCCGGTCATGTTAGTGATCGTTAGGCCGGAAATGTCGGAGTTTTTGAATTCCCAGGCGATACTGCCATCCGGTTGGTATTCGATGATAGAGCCAAGGGTGGAAACCAGGGTGTTGCCATTGGCCTTGCGAATGGCGGCGAAGGCCAGATTCGGTGTCGCTTGTTCCCACACCACCCTGCCATCCGGCTGGTATTCCCTAACAACATGTTTGCCGGAGTGGCAGACCAGGTAATGGCCGTTGTCAAGTTTGCGCACCATCCGCAGGTTCTGGTGGTCACCCGGCTTGCAATCCTTGGCTTGAAGCTCGAACACGATTTCACCCAAGGGATCGACCTCGAGCACCTTGCCGGTTGAGTTTTCGCCGACTACGGTGTTGCCGTTAGCGAGGCGTTGGCAGGCGAACGTGCCACCGCCATGTGGTTGGGCTGACTTAAATTGGAACACCACCTTTCGCTCCGGCGTGATCTCGGTCACCGAGGCACCGTCGGCATACAGCAGGTTGCCATTGGGCAACATCCAGACATCGTGAGTGAGACTGGTCCGGTGTTCCCAGGCGATCGAACCATCCGCATTGAGAATCATGATCCGGTTGTCACCAGCAGCCAGCAGCTTGCCTTCCAGCGAGCCAGCGACCGGCGTGGACACCACCGCTGCCGGTGACGATGGCACCGGGTCCGCGGCCAACACAACGGACGTGGCGAGCATGGCAATAAATAAGGGGAATTCGAGTCGGTTCTTCATAAGGTGTCTCCGCAGACGATGCCGTAACAGACCTGAGGCATGGCCGCAAAACAATTTCATGCCACAAACTTGCAAACTTGCAAACTTGCAAACCCACCCCTTGACCTGCGCCGCATTGCCACTAGGTTGCAGGCCGAGGAGATTGCCCATGAAGATCCGCCCTGCCGCCGTTGCCGGGATGTTCTATCCGGCTGATCGGGTGCAACTCGCCCAAGAGGTGCGTGCCATGTTGGCCGCCGCCAAGGATGGCACGCTGCATCCCAAGGCGCTGATTGCGCCCCATGCTGGCTACATTTATTCGGGTCCGGTGGCCGCCAGCGCCTATGCGCTACTCGCGCCGATGGCTCGGCAAATCCATCGTGTGGTGTTGCTCGGACCTGCGCACCGGGTTGCATTGCGCGGCTTGGCATTGCCGGACGCCGCTGCGTTTGACACTCCGCTGGGGCGGGTTGAAATCGATCTGGCCGCCGTCCGGCAAATTATCCACATGCCGCAGGTGGTGGTGAGCGCGGCGGCCCATGCGCAGGAACACTCGCTGGAAGTGCAGTTGCCATTTCTGCAAAACTTGCTACCGGCTTTCAAGCTATTGCCATTGGCTGTGGGCGAGGCGTCCGCAGAGGAGGTGCGCGAAGTGCTCGACATCCTCTGGGGCGGCCCGGAAACTTTAATCCTCATCAGTTCCGACCTGTCGCACTACCTGCCCTATCCAGCCGCCAAACAGGCGGATCGCATCACGGCGGATGCCATCCTCCATTTGCAGGCACCGGTATCCCACGAGCAGGCCTGCGGCGGCACCGCCGTCAATGGTTTGATCCTTGTCGCGCAAGGCCGCGGCTTGGTGGCGCACCTGCTCGACTTGCGCAACTCCGGCGACACCACCGGACCGCGGGATCAAGTGGTGGGCTATGGCGCCTTTGCCTTCACCGAGCCCTGCCATGCCTGACGTCAACCAAGGTTCCGTTTTGCTCACCCTCGCACGCAATGCCATCGCGCAGCGCTTGGGCATGCCCGTCCGGCCATTCGATGAGCCAGGTTGGTTGAGCCAACCCGGAGCCACCTTTGTCACGCTAACCCGGCAGGGCCAACTGCGCGGCTGCATCGGTTCGCTCAAGGCGCAGCACCCGCTAGGTGAGGACGTCGTCGACAACGCGCTGGCTGCGGCCTTCGGCGATCCGCGCTTCCCACCACTGACTCAAAAGGAACTGGGCACCACGCGCGTCGAGGTTTCATTGCTCGCGCCGCAGCAGGTGCTCCAATTCGCCGACGAGTCCGATGCGCTGGCGCAGTTGCGGCCGGGCATTGATGGCGTCGTGTTTGAGTGCGGCAGTCACCGCAGCACCTTCCTGCCCCAAGTGTGGGAACACCTGCCGCAACCTAACATTTTTATGGAACAACTCAAACTCAAGGCCGGCCTGCCCGCGACGTTCTGGTCGCCGGAAGTCAGGCTGCAGCGCTACACGGTGGAGAAATGGAAGGAGTGAGGCATGAACGAACCCATTCTCATAAGTGAACGCCATCCGGCAAAACACTGGCACCGCCGCGACGACGCGCGCCTGCAGTGTGACCTATGCCCGCGCAACTGCAAATTGCACGAAGGCCAGCGCGGCGCGTGCTTCGTGCGCGGCATGGCGGGAGGCGAAATGGTGCTCACCACCTACGGTCGCTCCTCGGGTTTCTGCCTCGATCCGATTGAAAAAAAGCCGCTGAACCATTTCTATCCGGGCACCAGCGTGTTGTCGTTTGGCACTGCGGGGTGCAATCTGGCGTGCAAATTCTGTCAGAACTGGGACATTTCCAAATCGCGCGACATGCACCGGCTCATGGCCCAAGCGTCGCCGGAAGACATCGCCCAAGCCGCCTTGCAACACGGCAGCAAAAGCGTGGCTTTCACCTACAACGATCCTATCGTGTTTTTTGAATATGCCTTGGACACCGCCGATGCCTGCCACGCGCTGGGCATCCACACCGTGGCCGTCACCGCTGGCTACATCCACCCCGCGCCCTGCCGCGAGTTCTTCGCCAAGATGGATGCCGCCAACATCGACCTCAAGGGCTTCGGCGAAAACTTCTATGTCAAACTCACCGGCGGCCACCTGCAACCGGTGCTCGATACGCTGGTTTACGTCCATCACCACACCCGCTGTTGGCTGGAAATCACCACCCTCCTCATCCCCGGCCATAACGACTCGGACGCGGAAATCCACGCCTTGAGCACGTGGGTTGCCTCCGCGCTGGGACCTGCGGTGCCAGTGCACTTCACCGCCTTCCATCCGGATTGGAAAATGTCCGATGTGCCGCCCACCCCACCCGCAACCCTAACGAAAGCGCGGCAAATCGCGCGCGCTGCCGGCTTGCTCTACGTTTACACCGGCAACGTGCACGACACCGCCGGCGGCTCCACCCATTGCCCCGGCTGCCACCATCCCGTCATCGTGCGCAACTGGTATGATATCACCCGCTATGATCTAACGCCCCAGGGCACCTGCCCCCATTGTGGCGCCACGGTGGCCGGGCGCTTCGGCCTCTTCACCACGCCTTTTGGCTCCAGGCGCATCCCGGTGCCCATGGCCGCACCTGCCGCACGGCCATGAGGGGTCGCGGAAAAATTGTAACCGGTCGCGATGCGGGCGCGTCTAAGAGGCCGGTGGGTGTGAGTTGTTGATTCCTAACGACCCGCCGCACCTGCCACAACACCCCACCCCAAGCGTCATGAAAAGGAAGAAAAGATCGAGGATTATGCGCCTGATTTTCTTTCTGCATCATTTTACCTCATCATCATTTTACCAAAAGTTCTCACTGCTAATGAGCTGATTTGCATAGTGAAAAAGTGCTCCCCAGACAAGTGTGCTTTGACAGGCGCGGGCGGACGGGTTCTACTCAGCGGCATGCGCTCACTCATCAAGCATGTCCTGCGCCGGGAGGCCCCCTGTGACGACCTCCAGGTGGCCGGTTGGGTCCGCACCCGGCGGGATTCCAAGGCATTTTCCTTCATTGAACTCAACGACGGCACCAGCCTTGGCAATCTCCAGATCATCGCCGACGCCGCCATCCCCGGCTACGAGGCGATCGCCAAAATGAGCACCGGTGCCTCGGTGGAAGTGCGCGGCAAGCTCATCCCCTCACCCGCCGCCGGCCAGCGTTGGGAAATGCAGGCCACGTCGATCAAGTTGTTAGGCGAGGCACCGGACGACTATCCGTTGCAAAAAAAGGGCCACAGCACGGAGTTTCTGCGCAGCATCGCGCACCTGCGGCCCCGCACCAATCTCTACGGCGCGGTGTTCCGGATGCGCAGCCGCCTCGCCTACGCCGTGCACCGGTTTTTCCAGGAACGCGATTTCATCTACGTCCACACCCCGATCATCACTGCCAGCGATTGCGAGGGTGCCGGCGAGATGTTCCGCGTCACCACTCTGCCCGATGACAAGATCACCAAGGATGCCGAGGATTTTTTCGGCAAACGCGCGTATCTCACCGTCAGCGGCCAACTCGAGGGGGAAACCTTCGCCTGCGCCTTGTCTAACATCTACACCTTCGGCCCGACCTTCCGCGCGGAAAATTCTAACACCTCGCGGCATGCCGCGGAGTTCTGGATGATTGAGCCGGAGGTGGCGTTCTGCGATCTGGCAGGAGACATGGAGCTGGCCGAGGCGCTGGTCAAGTATTTGGTTAGGGAAGCGCTGGAAAACCACGAGGGGGATCTGGCAGTGTTTGAAAAATTCGTGGACAAGGGCTTGCGCGAGCGGCTCGAGTTTGTGGCGAGCCGGCCGTTCGAGCGGATCAGCTACGGCGACGCCGTGAAGCTACTGGAAGCCAGCGGCAAGACCTTCGAGTATCCGGTCGCCTATGGCCTCAACCTGCAGTCCGAACACGAACGCTGGCTCACCGAGGAACATTGCCAGAAACCGGTCACCGTCTTCAACTATCCCAAGGAAATCAAACCGTTCTACATGCGCCTCAACGACGACAACACAACCGTCACCGCGATGGATGTGCTGGTGCCCGGCATCGGCGAGATCGTCGGCGGCAGCCAACGCGAGGAACGTCTGGATATGCTGTTAGATAACTTTGCCAGGCACGGCCTCAACCCGGAGGTGTATGGCTGGTATGCGGACTTGCGCAAATACGGCAGCGTGCCGCACGCGGGCTTTGGCATGGGCTTTGAGCGCATGTTGATGTTTGTCACCGGCATGGCCAACATCCGCGACGTCATCCCGTTTGCCCGCACCCCGGG
>JBAXOF010000234.1:0-6338 GCA_037133375.1 Verrucomicrobiota bacterium
GGCCAGGACATCGACTGGTTTGACCTGCGCATTGTCATTGATGTCCAGGGGGTTAATCTATCCAAAGTGCAAATCCGCCAACTGGTTGCCGCCCGTGGCGGATACGTCCGGATGGAGGACGGGTCCTGGATGCGCTTGGAAATTAAACTCGATGCCGACCAACGCGAGGCCGTCACCCGCCTCGGGCTTGATCCGTTCGACTTGTCGGGTGAGACCCACCGCATGCACGCCTTGCAGTTGGCTGATCCAAAGGCGGCGGAAGTCTTTGATCCCAAAGCTTGGAAGCGCATCAAGGACCGCGCCAGCGACATCAAGCTGGAAGTCAATCCGGACGTGCCCGTGTTGCTTAAGGCGGTGCTGCGCCCATATCAGATTGATGGCTTCAAATTCCTCGCCTATCTGGCAATTAACAACTTCGGCGGCATCCTTGCCGATGATATGGGCCTGGGCAAGACCGTGCAGGCCCTGGCCTATTTGATCTGGCTGATGGAGGAAAACGAAAAGGCCGGCATCCCCAAAAAACCCGCCCTCGTTGTCTGCCCCAAATCAGTGTTGGATGTCTGGGCCGGAGAAGCCGAAAAGTTCGCCCCCCACATCCGCGTCAAAATCCTGCGCAGCCGCGCCGAAATCCAGGTGGATGAGATCCAAAACAACGTGGATATGCTGGTGCTCAACTATGCGCAACTCCGCGTCTGTGGCGAGGAACTCAATGGCATCAAGTGGCTCACCACCATCCTTGACGAAGGCCAACAAATTAAAAACCCGGACTCCAAGGCCGCCAAGTGCGCCCGCGAACTCGATTCCCAAAACCGTCTCGTGCTCACCGGTACGCCGATCGAAAACCGGCTCATGGACATGTGGTCGCTGATGGCCTTTGCGATGCCCGGGGTGCTCGGATCCCGCGCCTACTTCAAGAAGCGCTTCGACAAACGCAAGGATCCGCTCAGCCAGTCCCGTCTCGCCTCACGCTTGCGGCCGTTCCTTATTCGCCGCACCAAGTTGCAGGTCGCCCAGGACTTGCCACCGCGCACCGAGGAGGAGGTCTATTCCAAGATGGAAGGCGTCCAGCAAGAACTCTACAAAGCCGAACTCAAGCGCATCCAAAAAGCCCTGCTCGGCCTCGACTCGGAAGAAGCGGTCAAGAAGAACTCGTTCGCCATTTTGCAAGGGCTCATGCGCCTGCGCCAGATTTGCTGCCATCCGGGGCTCATCGACCAGAAATACCTCAAGGAAGAGAGCGCCAAGATGGAGTCCCTGTTCTATCTGCTCGATCAACTTTATGAAGAAGGCCACAAGGTGCTCGTGTTCTCGCAGTTTGTTTCGATGTTGGATCTGATCAAGGCGCGTCTCGGACTGGAAAACCGCCCGTATCACTATCTCACCGGCCAAACCAAGGACCGCAAGGGCGAAATTGAACGCTTCCAAACGACCAAAGATCCGTCAGTCTTCATGCTCTCACTCAAGGCAGGGGGCGCCGGCCTCAACCTGACCTCCGCTTCGTATGTTATCCTCTACGACCCGTGGTGGAATCCCGCCGTGGAAAATCAGGCCATCGACCGTACCCACCGTATCGGCCAGAAAAACAAGGTCATCGCCTATCGCCTGCTCACCCGTGATACCGTCGAGGAAAAGATCCGCATCCTGCAACACCAGAAGACCCAGCTCGTCACCAACGTGCTCGGCGATGAGGGCTTCGCCTCCAACCTCGACCTCAACGACCTCCAATTCATCCTCACCCACAGCATCGACGAGGAAGAGTTCAAGGATTGATGCCGGTTAGACCACCGCCGGCGGGGCAAAGCCGTCGCGGTAGTGGCGGCGCACGAGGGTCGCGGAGGCTTGCTGATGATTGGTGAAGCTGAGGCTGGGCTTGTCCCAGCGAAGTTCCTGGCCGCGGAAGCGCGACGCTTTTACGGCAAGTTGGACGGCCTCGGTGATGCGCAGGGCGTCTTTGAACGGGCTGCGCAGTTCGGTCTTTTTGCCGAGGCAATTGTCAACCCACGCATGCCAGTGGTTGAGCGGCGCAAACTCCGGCAGGCCGGGCATTTGCAGGCCGGGGGTGAGTTTGCCAGCGCGCCAGATCTCGAGGCGGCCCGGGGCTGTTAGGGTGAGCACGCCCCCCTCGCAAACCACGACGGTCATGTTTTCATCGGCAAATTTCCCGGCGGGCAAGCCCAGCGCGGCGCGCGACGCAGCTTGCGAGGAATCGCTGTAGTAGATCGAAAATTGCTTGTGGGCGAAGTTGTTTGAATCGACCGCATAGGTGATGGTGCTGCGGCAGGGGTTAGGGTGAAAGTCGGGGTTAGGGCATTTCGGGCAATGGTTTTGCACGGCGATGGGCGATTGCAATTCAGCATAGGCATAGATGAGCACATCGAGCACATGACAACCCCAGTCACCCAGGCTGTTGCTGCCGTAATTCCACCATGACCGCCACACGGCGGGTGCGATGCCCTTGCGATACGGCACCACATCGCAGGGGCCGAGCCAGAGGTTCCAATCCAGATGCTCCGGCGGCGCGCTGGGCTCGGCAACCACGCGGTCCATGTTGAAGTAGGCGCGGTCGTTGGGCGAACCGATCCAGACGTGGGCTTCTATGGCCTTGCCTAACATCCCTTGGCGGAGGATTTCCACCGCCGCCCGGCGTCCGGCAAAGGCCATGCGTTGGTTGCCGAGTTGGGTGACCAGCGCGGGGCGTGCGGCGAGCGCCTTTTCTATCATGACGAGTTCCTCGAGTTGGTGGACGAGCGGCTTCTGGCCGTAGACATGTTTGTGACTGGCCAGCGCCGTGAGCAGGATCGGGGCGTGGGAATGATCGGGCGTCGAGACGATCACCGCGTCAAACTTGTCGCCATAAGTGGCGAAGGCATCCCGGTAATCCCGGCACGTGAACGCCTGCGGATGGTCGTTGGCGGCCAGCGCGAGAGACTTGGCATCGACGTCACAGAGGCCGGCAATTTCCACTGCGGGATGGCCGGCCACTTGATTGCGGTCCTCCTTGCCAATGGTGCCAATGACGCCGATGGATAACACCCGCAGTTTCGAGTTGGGTGAAACCGCGGGCGCTTGAGCTCGGACACCGGAGGCTAGACCGATGCCGGCCACACCCGTGGCCCAGAGGAAACGGCGGCGGTTGAGGGCTGGCAACATGCTCAAACCCATACTCACAATGGCCGCGGACTATTTCAAAAATCCTTGCGGCTGCGGGCATGGAGGGAATTCCTCACCACCGCTCACGCCGGATATTGGCCGCTGATGTATTCGGTGAGTTGCTGGATCGCATGGCGCTGGGCGTGCATGATCCAATTGACCACGTCACCGATTGACACCAAGCCGAGCAGGCGGTCGCCGTCCACCACCGGCAGATGGCGGATGCGGTTGAGAGTCATGCGTTTCATGCATTCCTCAATGCCATCATCCGGGGCGATACAGATGGCCGGTCGCGAGAGAATCTCGCTGACGCGGGTGGTGCGCGAGGACTTACCTTGCAGGATCACCTTGCGGCTGTAATCGCGCTCAGAGAAGATACCCGCCACGCTGTCACCTTCCATGACGACAAGCGCGCCGATGTTTTTTTCTCCCATGAGGGTGAGGGCATCGAACACCGTGGCATCAGGCGTGGTGGTGAAGACGGCGGTGCCTTTGTTGGCGAGGATTTGACTGACAGTGCCGGGGATTTCCATGGTCGGATGGGTGGATTGGACTCACAATCTACTTGGGGTTTTTATGGCGGCAAGAAATTTGTTGGATTGATTGCCGGGTTGCGTGAGGTGGCGACAGCGGCTTGAATGGCCGCGTGCACACCTTGATCGAAGCCGCCAGGCACCTCGCAGCCACCTTGCGCGGATTGGAATTCTCCCAACCGGTAACCCATGTTTATCGACCCTTGGACTACGCATGGAAGTCCCATGAAATTTACTTGCAACGCTTCGGTATCGGACTCAAGAGGGTATTGTTTTTGGGCATGAATCCCGGCCCCTTCGGGATGGCGCAGACCGGCGTGCCTTTCGGCGAAATCGCCGCCGTGAGGGATTGGATGGGCATCGAGGCCACCGTGGAACGACCACAACCAGAACATCCCAAACGCCCGGTTGAGGGCTTTGCCTGCCAGCGCTCTGAAGTCAGTGGCCGCCGACTTTGGGGGCTTTTCGCCACGAACTTCCCCAGGGCGGAGGACTTTTTTGCCAACCACTTTGTGTTGAATTTCTGCCCCTTGGTGTGGATGAGCGAAAGTGGTGCCAATCTAACACCTGACAAGCTCCCCGCCGCCGAGATGGCACCGGTCGAGGACGCCTGTCTCGCGCATCTGGTGGCTGTCATCGCACGCCTGCAACCGGCGTATTTGATCGGGGTGGGTGCCTTTGCCGAGGAGCGCCTGCGCCGCGCTGCGGAGGTTCTCGCCAGCAAGTCGGTGATCGGCAAGGTGCTCCACCCGTCTCCCGCGTCACCGGTCGCCAACCGCGGCTGGGCGCAAGCCGCAACACGCCAACTCCAGGCCCTCGGCGTCTGGGAGGATGCCGGACAATAAAGTTAGGAGCAGCTGAACCCACTATGCGGTGGGCATGGAGCGCACCGCAACTATCCCATGGAGTGAACTATTTTGTCCGGCACTCCGTGTGGGATGCCTCCACAGATTGAAATCGCTACGGCGCACGCGCCGGCCGCCAAAATCATTTGAAATCAGGCTTTCCTCGCCATCCGAAATATCGAAACGTCGCCGGGCGCTTCCCGCCTGTATCCCATGCCCGTTTTTTTTCTCATTCTTGCCTGCGCGTTTTGGGGGTTGAGCTTTCCAGTGATGAAGGCCTTGCATCTGGAGCAGGCAGCACGACTGCCGGATGCCACCACCGCGTTTCTATCAGCATGGATGCAGATTGCCCGGTTCGGGATGGCGGCGGTGATCCTGCTGCCCTTCGTCATCCGCAGCGGGTTGCCGACCCGCCTGGAGCTGCGCCAAGGACTCTGGATTGCCTTGTGGGGCGGGTTGGGAATGGGCATTCAGGCCGATGGATTGGCTCACACGGATGCCTCGATCTCCGCCTTTCTAACCCAAGCCTACTGCATTTTCCTGCCATTATGGGCCTGTTTGATCCAGCGCAAGCCACCCGGCACGCGGGTTATTGCGGCGACGTTGCTTGTTCTAACAGGCGGCGCAATTCTATCAGGGGTGCGGCTTGATCATTTTCGCCTCGGCAGGGGCGAAGTGGAAACCATCATTGCGGCTTTTCTGTTCACCTTTCAGATTCTGGTTTTGGAAAATCCCAAGTATGCCAAGACCCGCGGCATGCCGGTGACCTTTGTGATGTTTGTTGGGATCGTGGTGCTGTTTGTGCCGATCACCTTCCTGATGGCAAAGCAGCCGGTGGATTGTTGGGTTGCCGGCGCGTCGTTGCCAGCGTTGGCGCTGATCCTCATTCTTGCCTTGTTCTGTTCGGTCGGCGCGTATCTCTTGATGAACATCTGGCAGCCCCGCGTGGCAGCGACGGAGGCCGGCTTGATCTACACCACCGAGCCGGTCATCACCGCCATCTATGTGTTGTTCCTGCCGGCGCTGCTCGGTAATCTCATCCACCGCAGCTATGCCAACGAAGCTATCACGCCATGCCTCCTGGTGGGTGGCTTGCTCATTGTTGCGGCCAACGTGCTGATGCAGTGGAAGCGCAAGCCTCACCCGCCTGCCGTCGCGCCAATCCAGTGAGCACTCGGAGCGGGATGGAGTGCCGCTTGCACATCAGGCGCTACCCTAACGCTCGCACCGTCAATTGCCGCGCGGTGAACAGACTGCCGTTCACATATTCGCGTAGAGTTCGCGCCCCGCTCTTCCGTCCCGGACTGAATTGGCTGCGGTGCTCCGCAAACACTCCTTCCACAAACGGCTTCGAACCAATCACCAGCCCGTCAGAAAAGCACCTCACCCGGCTGCGCAGCAGTTCGGTCCGGCTCAATTTTCCCTGCCTCTGCTTCTCCGCCACCACCGTCTCCGTGAGAATCCCCGCTTTGTTCACCAAACTTGCGGCGGTTTCCGTTGGCCGTCCTGCATCATCAAACAACCAGCACCGATAGACCTCGGTGGCGTTCATGCCCTTGGGCACGGCTGGAGTATCCCATGCCGCCTCGCCCCGTTCCCCGTGACCCACTACATGACACAGTCCCAGGCGTGCCGCCTTGCCGCCGCCCATCGCTTCGCCATAGCCGCACCACCGGTAATCCTTTGGATCTTTCACCATTCCTGCACGCACTGCATTAAGGTCAATGTAGGCTGCCATCGTCCGCAACGCTTCCCCGTCCTCCACCAACACGCTCTTGAAGCGTTCCATCCACAAGGCCCCCCGCCTGTC
>JBAXOF010000235.1:0-6329 GCA_037133375.1 Verrucomicrobiota bacterium
ACGCTCGCTGAAATTGAACCTCTCGCCCTCAATCTTCCCGAATCCCAGCGGGCGAAACTCGCTGCGGATTTGCTCGATTCACTGCCAGGCGTGCTCGTCGATGATGATGAAGGTTTGGCCTAGGCGCTTCGCCGCAGTGATGAAATGGATCGTGACCCGGCAGTTTGCCTGAGCCATGTCCAATTTCTCAAGGCTGTAGGGCGACCCGCTACAGGGAGTCTCTAACTCTGCTGCGGCCACCCATGCAGAAACACCTCTGAGATGTTAGCTAACAGCATTCCTTTGCCGCCCCCAAAAAACCTATCGACAAAGCTGGCCGGATAGCTATTGTCGCCTCATGAAGTTCACCATGATTCCGACGTCCCCCCCCCTCATTTCCCAGCATGATTCTGCCGGGCCAGCACACTGGTCGGCTCCGGTGCTGCGGATGTCACGTCGTTTCCGGTCCCTTTTCCCCGGTCCAGCCACTGGCTCTCCCAACGACCTTCACCACGAAAGCAAATTCCTAGCAATTTTCGGGGCCGCCTCATTCATCGTTCTAATCCTCGGTCTTGCCCATGCGGCGGAAGTTCGCACATGGACCGATATTCAAGGCCGCAAAGTCGAGGCTAGCCTGCTGCGAGTCGAAGACAAAACCGTCATTCTCAAACTCAAGGATGGCCGCGAGATCCCCTATCCGCTCGCCAAATTCTCCCCGGATGATTGCAAATACGTCGCTGAAAGCCGGCCACAGGCCGCCACTGCCAAGACGACCAAGACGACCAAGACGGCCAAGACCGGCGAGGACGGCGGCAATACGCTCAATTTTGCCGCGCCATGGCCGGAGCTTATCAAGTTCAGCGAGGATCCGGAGATCAACGTCGTGGAAGAAAACGCCGATAACAAAAGCTTCGTCTACGAAAGCGCCAATTACCGTTATGTCTGTGACGTGCGGCTTAACAAGTCCGTGGTCAAAGGCTTTGCGGTCTTGTTTGAGGCTACCTACCTGTATTGCCGCACCCTGCCCCTCGCGATCAACGAAGGAGTCAGAGTGGATGGGAAACACCCGATCACCCTGTACAAAGAGACCGATGATTATGTCAAAGCCGGAGGACCGCCCGGCAGCGCCGGCTTCTTCATCAGCGGGCGCGTGATGGTTCCTCTCAGCAGTCTGGGCGTCAAACCCCTCGGTAGCAGTTACATGCTCGACCGGAATAAGAACAGCACCATCCTGTCTCACGAACTCACCCACCAACTGACACCCGATGCCTATTTCAAAAATGGAGCGTTAGGCTGGTTTTCCGAAGGCCTCGCGGAATACGTCGCAAACACACCCTATCGGTCGGGCACCTTTCATGTGCGCGGCAACCAGAAAGACATCGTGGATTACGTCACCAACCACGGCAGCAAAGACAAAGGCGGGCGGGCGCTCGGCAACAAAATCAAGCTGCCGGCCTTGAAAACCTTCATGCTCCAAAGTTTTGAAACCTTCCTCCAGACAACCCAAATCAGCTATGGCAGCAGCCTGCTCCTTACCACCTACTTTTTCCACATGGACGGCGAAGGTGACGGCAAACGCGTCAAAGCCTTCCTCAAGGCGCTCCGCGATGGCGCGGATGGCGAGAAAGCCCTCGACTCATTGTTAGATGGCCGTTCCTTCGACAAGCTCGAGCAAGACATCACCAAGGCCTGGAGCCATAAAGGCGTCGATTTCACCTTCGCCAAAGAATAGCGCGGGCAACCGCCGCTCTGGTAAAATGCGATAAGCGCCGAAAAGTTGTGTTGCAATATGGCATCACAGGTTTAGGCTGCCGCTATGAACGCTCCGCCAAATGCGAACGCTACGCTGCTGAACCGGATCACGATTGATCCCACCGTTTGCCATGGAAAGCCGGTGATTCGCGGTCTCCGTTATCCCGTTGAATCGCTCCTTGAATACCTTGCTGGCGGCGATTCGTTTGATGACGTGCTAGCGGAATTTTCCGATTTGGAGCGGGAAGACCTGCAAGCTTGCATTCAATTTGCGGCACAATCTCTAAAACTTCGGAGCATGCACTTCGTTGCGGCATGAAATTCCTGATCGATGCGCACTTGCCGCCCAGCCTGCGTGCCGTGTTTCAGGCAGCAGGACATGATGCAATTCACACGCTGGACATGCCTGATCAGAACGCCTCGCGCGATGGTCTATTGAACGAGGTTTCCATGGCCGAGATGCGGGTGGTCGTGACTAAAGACACGGATTTCTACTACTCTCATCTTCTGCACGGTCGTCCTTGGAAGTTGGTTCTGGTTCGCACTGGCAACTTGGGATTAATGGCGACTAAGTTGATGTTTGAAACCCATCTTCCTGAGATCGAAATAGCGCTGCAACGCTGCACGCTTGTGGAGTTGGACCAGCAAATGGTGTCCGTCGTGGCCTAGAATACCATAGGTTGCCTCACTCACGCCGGTTGCTGCTGGGAAATGCAATGCAAGGTGCCGCCTTCTTCCACCAGATCCAGGCAATCGATCCCGCGCACCTCGCGCCCGTAAAACACTTCCCGCAGCATGCCCAGCGCGCGGTCGTCGTTGCGTTGTTGGCGAAAGGTGGGCACCAACACCCCGCCATTGACGATGAGGAAATTGACGTAGGACGCCGGCAGGACCGGCAGCCGCCAACCCGCCACCTCGCACGCCTCCGGCAGTGGGATTTCCAACACATCAAACGTCCGGCCTTGCGGACTAACAAACGTTTTCAGGCGCTTCAGGTTTTCGTCAAGGATACGCTTGTTAGGTGAGAGCGGAGCCCGCTCGATGGATGCCACAATCGTCTGCGGATCGACAAACCGTGCCAAATCATCGATGTGGCCATCCGTATCATCGCCCTCGATGCCTTGCGGCAACCACAGGACATCCGTCACCCCGAGTCCCTCCCGCAGGCGTTGTTCGATGGCGGTCCGGTCGAGTTCGGGATTGCGGTTCGGGTTGAGCAAGACGGCCTCGGTGGTCAGCAATTGGCCCGCACCATTGACCTCGATGGCGCCACCTTCCAAGATCATGCCGCCGGTGAACCTGCGCAGGCCGAGCGCCGCCGCGATCCGGCCCGGGATGGCATCGTCCAGATCCCACGGTGGAAATTTTCCACCCCAAGCATTGAATCCCCAATCGGTGACCGCCACCTCGCCGGTGGTGCCGTGTTTCACAAAGATCGGCCCGTGATCCCGGCACCACACATCGTTGTGCGGATGGTCAAACAACTCGATCCGCTCGGGCACCGCCAGCGCCCGCTGGCAGGCCTCCGCGATGGCTTGGTGGTCTGCCCCCGGCGCATTGATCCGCACCGGCTCAAACCGCGTGATGGCGGCGGCAATCTCCGCAAACTTCGCCCACATCAACGCCTGCTTCACCCCGCCCCAATGCCGCGGGTCATCCACCGGCCATGACAGCCACACCGCGGCTTGCGGTGACCATTCAGGTGGCATTAAAAAACCAGCGACAGCGGCGTCCATGGCGCAACCTTGCACGATTGCCCGATCCCGATCCAGCATTCATTCATCAGTTAGGACAAGGGAAGCAATTGCTAGATGAATGCTGTTCCCATCCCGGACTATTGCGGTGGGCCTATTACTCCGGTGAGTGTCGATTAGGATTGCCTCATGGCTGTGAATGCTTCATTCAAAAACCACCACCGACCCCACCCCCTCATGAAGACCACCTTTCTCCTCCTATTCCTTTGTTTGAGCGCCGCCACCACCTGCTTCACACACGCCGCTCCTCCTGCGCCAGCGCCAGCCGCTACTACCGAATGGGAACTCTGGCTTCCGCCGAGCGGCAAGCCGGTCATCGCCGTATTCGTCGCCCCGCGCTGGGGTGATGGCGCAAACATGGTCGGCATCATTCAAAAGAACCTCGGCGAACAACTCGGCATCGCCACCTTGTTGACACGCGAAGACAAAATGAGCTTCAAAGAAGATCACTTTGTCCCCTCCATCGCCAAGACTCTCACCACCGCTGCCGCCGAAAAGAAACACCCCGAACTTGCCCACGCGCCACTCCTGCTTTGGTCCCACTCGAATGCGGCCGCCTACATCCAGCGCAGTCTGAAAGATTTTCCTGAGCGCATCATCGCCTACTGCCTCTTCAAATCCGCGTATGGCCACAACGACGACCTCGGCACCGGTCCCGCTGCGAGCACTCCAGGATACGGCTACAGCTCACCTATCCTCAAAGACGGCCAAGCCAAAATCATCCCCAAGGCCACCGCACAAGTATTCGGCCTCAGCATCTGGGACATGAACGACCGGATCAAATCCCCCGGCTACAATCAGGACAACGAGCGTGCTGCCATGCTCAAAAACATGACCGAGGCCCGCAAACAGGGCGCCTTGGTCCACGTCGCACTCGTGCGCGGCACCCACCACATGATTGATGGCCAGCAAGACCTCATGCTCAGCTTTTTTAAAACCGCCATCGCGCTGCGACTCCCTCCTAACGCCGCCCTCGCCAATGGCCCTGTAAAACTCATCACCATCCCTGAACAAAGCGGCTTCATCCAGGACGAAGCCACCAAAACCATCTACCCATACGCCAGCTTCCCCGCTAGCGGAAAGCGCAACGAAGGCTGGTGGCTCCCCACCCACGCCCACGCCACCCTCTGGAACAACTACGCTCTCAACGCCAAGGGAACCGTAGCCGCGCCAGCAAAGTAGCTCGCTTGTGAGGTGGACCAGCACTTCCTGAGCGTTGGCGGAAAGCTGTGCAGATCCATCTGGACGCTGCGCCCAGATCCTCCTACAGAAGTTCCAGCATGTCGCTCCTCGCCCCCGGTCAACGCTGGCTCTCCACCTCCGAACCCGCCCTGGGCCTAGGCATAGTCCGGGCCATCGACGGCGATACGGTCGAGGTCCATTACCCAGCGGCCGAGGAAACCCGTGCTTATGCGTTTGCCTCCGCACCGCTCGTTAGGGCGAGCTTCAGCCCGGGTGACGTCATCGCCGACGGCGCAGGCCAACAGCTCAGCGTCGAGTCGGTTTCATCTAACGAAGGAATTCTAACCTATCACGGCGAGGGCCGCCACATCGTTGAATCCGCGTTGCTCGACTCACTGAGCTTCATGCGCCCGGACCGGCGGTTGCTCGCGGGACTGGGCGAGCACCCGCGGGAGTTTGACCGGCGGCTGGAGGCTCTCAAATGGAACTGCCGCATCCGCCAGGCCCCAGGCCGCGGCTTTGCGGGTGGCCGCATCGACCTGCTGCCCCATCAGCTTGCCATCGTCGCGGAAACCGCCGCCCGGCTCCACCCGCGCGTCCTGTTAGCCGATGAGGTCGGCCTCGGCAAGACCATCGAAGCCTGCCTCATTCTCCATCGCCTCCATCTCACGGGTCGCGCCGGGCGCATTCTCATTCTGGTCCCCGAGCCGCTGATCCACCAGTGGTTTATCGAGCTATTGCGCCGCTTCAATCTGCGCTTCGCCATCTACGACGAACCCCGCTGCCTCTCGCTCGAAGCCCACGCTGCCGATTTCAATCCCTTCCTCGACTCCCAACTCATTCTCGCCGCCACGGCTTTTCTAACAGACAAGCCCAACCGCGCCGCCCAAGCCCGCGCCGCCGACTTCGACCTCCTCATCGTGGATGAAGCCCATCACCTCGAATGGTTGCCTAACAATCCAAGCGCCGCCTACACCATGGCCGAGTCCCTAGCCCGGCAAATCCCCTCGCTGCTGCTGCTCACGGCCACGCCCCAACAACTCGGACCTGCCGGTCACTTCGCCCGCCTGCGCTTGCTGGATCCGGACCGCTATGCCGGGCTCGATGCGTTTCTGGAAGAAACCCGCGCCTACGCCCCGCTCGCCGCCGCGGTGGAAGCCCTGAACAACGGTGCGCTGCCAGCCTCCATCGACGGATTCACCAGCCGCTCGCCCCGCGCTGCCGCCAACCTAACGGCCCTGCGTGCCGGGGATGCCACCGCCCGGGCTCCGCTCATCGCCGAGTTGATCGACATGTTTGGCACCGGCCGCGTGCTGTTCCGCAACACCCGCGACCAACTCAGCGGATTCCCCCGCCGCCAGCCCCACCTTCATCCGCTGGCACCCGGGGCCTCCCCCTACCACTGGCTCGCCGAGCTGCTCCGCGCGCTTGCGGAAAATGAAAAAGTCCTGCTTATCACCGGTTCGCCCGAGGCCGCCATCACGGTGCAGGAAAAACTCCTCGCGCAAATCCACATCGACGCCGCCCTGTTCCACGAGGATCTGAGTCTCCTTCAACGCGACCGCAATGCCGCTTGGTTCGCCGACCCCGAGGGGGCCCGCATCCTGATCTGTTCGGAGATCGGCAGCGAGGGCCGCAACTTCCAGTTCGCCCGCCACCTGG
>JBAXOF010000236.1:0-6306 GCA_037133375.1 Verrucomicrobiota bacterium
AAAAACTTCACGTCCTTCAATCCGACATGCACCATGCCCGGACTCAGCAATGAGCGGGGATCGCGCTTGGCCTGTTCATAGAGCAAGTCCGAGAGCGACGCCTTCGCCTGGGGCACGATGTTCACATTGAGCCACAGGCAGGCGGCGGAAAGTAGCGCGGCAATCACGAAGACCGGCACCACCAGGCGTGTTAGACCCATTCCGGCCACCCGGAAGCTGGTGATTTCCTGATCCGATGACAAACGCCCGAAGACCATGAGCACGGCGGTGAGAAAGCCCCACGGGATGGTGAACATCAGGGAGAAGGGCAATACATCGAGCACAAAGCGCAACACCAGCCACAGCGGCGCATGCTTGTCAACGAGCAGCGGACGGAGTTGCTTGAAAAGATTGCCCAGCACCAACACCAAACTCAGCACCAAAATCGCAAACAGCGTGCCAAACAGCACCTGTTTCCCGATGTAGCGGTCAGAGATTCGCATAGTGTCGCCGGAATTTGGCTGGCTTGCCACGCCATGTCCAGAAACAACGCAAGAAAGGCACCAGCGCGGACCGACTTGCTCAGCTCGGGTGTGTCACGGTTGGCGCTGGCCGCCGGCGCTCCAGCCAGGCGCAACGGCCAGCGCGGCTGCCGGCTATCAGGGCCAGGCTGCCGAGCAGCAGGGTGTAGGAGCCAATATGCCGCGAAAATCCCGAGGTAACCAGGTCGTTGGGTTTGACCGCAACCAGCTCAAGTCCAGCCCACAATAGACCGCCGCCCAGCACGCCCAGAAGCAGGGCTGGGAACACCTTCCGGGCTGGAAAACCCAGGCGGGCGAGTGCCTGTGCCATGCCTAACAGAATTGCCGCCCACACCCACCACGCCAGGACTTGCGCCAGGGAGAGCTCGGCCGCATAGCGCAAGACTTCGGCAAAGGGCGAAAAAATGACTCGTATCCGTGACGGCGGGCCGATGGATCCGGCCACGACCGGGATGATATCCGCGCTGGCACGCTCACGCAGTTTTTCCACCACCCGCATGGATTTTTGTTGGGGCGACAGGGTTGCGGCAACGGCCGAGGTGCGGACCACGGTCCACGTGCGTAAGATCCCTCCATAACCGTGCCAATCCGAGGAGGCCACCAGTGGGAGGCCGCGCTTGGCGGCGACCTCGAGCATGGCCTTGCGCACGGCGTTGGAGATGTTCGGGTGGCCTTGATTGGTGAATTCAAAGGCGTCGACGCCCGCGTCAGCCAGCACGTCGGCATCTTCCGGGTGCAGCTTGTAGCCCATGGCGATGACCGCTCCGTGTTGTGCGGAATGGATGTAAGTCATGTAGCGCGATGTGAAATCCTGTGCCATCCGCCCGGCAGGAGTCTGATAGTCTGGGTGCAGTCCCAGCGCCAGCAGATGCTGGCCACGGGTGAGCACTGCCAACTCCAGGCCTGGAATCACGGCGGGTGGCGACCCCGGAGCCGTGTGCGCATTTTGGTTGGTGAGAAAGGCCCCGGCCGGGGTGCCATGTTCAGTGATGGCAACCCCATTGCATCCGGCGGCGGCGTGCCAGGCAAGATTGGTGGACCCGGACACAAAGGCGTCATGAGAGCCGGAGGTGTGCGAATGGAGGTCCACGATGAGCGCGTGCGGGTCATCAACGACCAAACGCCAACCGGGAATACGAACCATCAGTCCGAAGGCAATCCAAAGCGCCAGCACGCCGCCGGACTGGCCGGCCGCAGAGGCGGCGCGCAGGGTTCGGATTCCGATAGATCCGGGTCGTTGGCTTCGTAAATCGGAAACCACGCGCCACAGGGCGGTGCCGCAGATTAGCCAAATCAGACACGACAAAGTCGCCTGGCGGAAGTCCGGAGAGCCTGCCACGATCCGGAGTGGCGCGGCCAAGGGTTCGATGAGGGCCACGGCGGCGGATGCTTCCAGCCGCATGCCGGGCAAGCGCGTGTTGTCACGTGCATCGAACGGGCCTTGCGGGTTGATGGGAAGCAAGGCACACAGGCTCAGGGCAAGCAGGCCAATCACCGTGGCGCCTATTACGAACCGACGGCATGCTGTGGTGGTGTTCATGGCTAACAAAATTGGGGGTGTGGGTTGGCGGCATCGAGTGCGCGGCCCGTGCCTCAATCGCGATGACAAAGATAGATGATGAAGTGCGCCATGGGCCGCCCCTGGTGCATGGACCAGAAATCATCCACCACCTCGCAGGTTGGAAAGTCCCGCAGGAGGACTTCCGGCAGGGGATCGGTTTTGTTAGTCACATAAAGGGCCCGCTGGTGGTCCTTGGCTTGATAGGTTGGCCACAACGTGAACTGGTTTTGCCCGTAGGGTTGTTCTGGTAGATAGGTGGTGGGATGGCCTGGAAGGTAAAATTGCATCATGCTGGCTTGCGAGTAATGGTTGCCAATGAGCAAGGTCGGTTGGTGTTGGGCCCGCGCGCGTTGGACATGGGCCGTGAAATCGCCCCAACCTTGGGCACGCCGCAGCGGCTCAAGCTTGGTGGGCAGATGCAGGTAGTCGGTGTTGTGCAAGACCAGGGTCATCACGCAGGATAAGCCCAGCGCCGCACCCACCCAGCGGCGCCAGCGCGGATTGCGGTCCACCTGACTCTGCCAGAACCGGGTCAGTATCACGATGCCCGCCAGTAGTGCCGGTGCCGCCCAGTTTTCCTTGCCTGCGGAATTGAGGCTGAAAAAACCAAACACGGCATAGACCGGCAGAAAGTGACTCAACAGGAACCGCGCCTCAAGCTCGCGGTGCTGGTTGCGCAAGGTGCCGACGACGGCGGCGATCATGCCGACCCCAATGAGGGGTGAGAGCACGCCGATCTGGCCGCCGATGAAGCGCAATAATTCCAACGGCCGGAGATGGAAGGAACTGGCCACGCCGCTGCGGGAATGCAAGGCACCTGCGTGAATCCATCCGGTCTGGAAATTCCACCAAACTACCGGCAGGATCGCCAGGCAGAAGGCCATCCCCATCACGATGGTCTGTCTGCTGAACCACAGCGCGCGCTGCGGCTTGGACCAGAAAAGCACCGCGACGATGCAGACCAATTGCAATCCGTTAGTGAATTTGGCGAGAAAGCCCAACCCCACAATCAGGCCCAGCCCAGCCCAGTGCCAGAGCTTTCGGCTGTGGAGCGCGGTCCAGAACACGTTCATCCCCCAAGCCCAGAAAAACAGGCTCAGGATGTCGATGGTCATCAGCAACGAGCCGATGGCGAACATCGGAATGATGTTAGCCAGGACCAGACACCACAAAGCCGTGCGCCCGCCCGCCAGTCGCCGCGCAAGCGTGAAGAGTTGCCAACTGGTGCCAGCGCTGAACACCACGGCAAAAAAGCGCACGCCGAAGACGTTGTCGCCAAACAGCCAGTTGCCTAACGCGATGACCCACGCAATGGCCGGCCCCTTGTCCCGATACGACGCCGCAAGGTGCTTCGACCATACCCAGTAGTAGGCTTCGTCAGGAACCAGGTCGATGCGGGTCGAATACCATAAGCGAAAAAGGGCCAACCCGATTACGATTGCCGCCGCCGCGTAGACTGGATTGAGGGTTTGGGTGGGGCGGGCATCGGACGCGCTCAACGCGGGTGCGGACGGAAGTAACTTGGAGATCATGAAGGAATGGAGGGAGGTGGCGGGGGAGCCAAGGGGGCGGCGCTGTTGCGCTTGGTTTCGGCGATGATAAACAGCGGACGCTGCTTCACTTGCTCATAGGTGCGACCCAAGTATTCGCCGAAGATGCCAAACATCAGCAACTCGATCGTGCCGAAAATGGTGATCGCGGACATGATCGAGGTCCAGCCTTGGACCAGTTCACTGCCGTAAACGAAATGATCACACAGCACCCATACAATATAACCGATGAATATGCCGAACAGCAACAGGCACAGCAGATAGGCCAAGCGCAAAGGCGCGGTGGACATCGAGGCAATGCCGTCGAAGGCGAGCACCAACATTTTGTGCCACGGATAGTGGGTCTCGCCGGCGGCCCGGTCGCCCCGATCATAGAAGATTTGGGTTTGCGGAAAACCAATCCATGGGACCATGCCTCGCAGAAACCGATGCACCTCACGCATCCGGGACAACTCAACGAGCGCCCGCCGGCTCATCAGGCGGAAGTCGCCGGTGTCCTTGTGGATCGCCACCCCGCTGACTTTTTCCATGATCCGATAGAACAATCCTGCCGTGATGCGCTTGCCCCAAGGTTCCTTACCGCGCGTCATGCGCGTGGCGTAAACCACGTCGTAGCCTTCGAGGTGCTTGGCCACCAGTTGTGGCAGGATCGCGGGCGGATCTTGCAAATCCGCATCCATGGAGATGACCACCTCGCCCCGGGCGGTTTCCAGGCCGCCGACCAAGGCGAGTTGATGGCCGAAGTTGCGCGAAAGGTTGACGCCGACGTAGCGGGGGTCGCGCTCACATTGCGCATTGATCAGGTCCCAACTCGAATCCGTGCTGCCGTCGTTGACCAACACAACCTCCACCGGGCCATACGCCCGCGCCAAGTGGTCGAGCGTGGCGTCAAGCTCCGCAAATAGAAGCGCCAACACCGGTGCCTCGTTATACACTGGGATGACCACGGAAATCGTAAGCATGGCAGCCATTGACCCAATAATCTAGCAGAACTAACCACCTCGCGGAGCGGGCGGGTGGGGTGTTAGGGTTGATGGTGGGGTGGTTGTCGGCATGGGTATCCTTGAAACGCAAGCGCAGCGGTGACCGGCCGCAGATGCAAGCAAAAAACCAACTATTCGCCAGCGGCCAGCGACCGACGCAGGCGGTGTCCTGAGGTGGTGAACTGGCAGCCCGCTTTACGGCATCCGCAGTTTCTTGTGTGTGCCATCGCAGAGGGGCGGGCCGGCAGTATGTTTGCACTGGCACCACCAGACGGTGGTTTTTTCGGCGACCTCGAATTTCACCGGGGCCAAGCCGCTGCCCTTGTGGGCACCATTGCAAAAGGGCTGCTCGGCAGATCGGCCACAGGCGCACCACCAGTAAGTGCCTGCTTCAACTTCAAGGGCCAGCGGTTTTGTATCACAGACGATTGGTTCTTCAGCCATGGCGCCCACTCTAGCCGCTATCCGGCCGGGGTCAAGCCGGCAGATCGCGAAATTTGGCCTGCGGCTGGCGTTAGCGCTTGGGGGGGGGCGTGAGCTCGGTGGCGGTTGCAGCCATGGCGGTTGGAGCAGGGTTCTCCGCTTTGACAGCCCCTCGGATGAGCACGTGCGCTGGCGTGCCCCGCCGCTGCTGCGGGTATTGCTGCGGCGAGATGCCGTGCAGGAATGTTAGCGTCAACCACCCGGCGATTATGACGGCAGAACCACTGATAAAATGGGGCATTTTCATCGGACTTGAGAGGCGCGGTGCGGAAGAGCTCAGAATGGGCCGCATGGTAAGGAAAGGCAAAACATTTTTTAATTCATGCATCGCGGATGGAATTGGGGGTTGTCCTCAGTCGGATCGCTTGCTAGCTTCGCAGCCGCGGGCCTGCCTGCGGGCCGCGGCATTTTTCACCTTCAATTATTTTCAAGCTCATGGGTATTTTCAGTAAACCGCTGCTGCAACGGCATGATCGCCGCGAGGATATGCCGGAAGGTCTTTGGATCAAGTGCTCCGACTGCGGGGCGATGATCCACATGTTAGAACTCAAGCAGAATCTGCACGTCTGCCAAGCCTGCCAAAACCACTTCCTGATGGACGCGCGGGACCGGATCGCCTTGCTGGCCGATCCTGGGACCTTCGAGGAAACCGAAGCGGGTCTGACCAGTTCCAATCCTCTCGGCTTTCAGGGGTATGAGGCGAAAATCGCCGAACTGTGTGAAAAAACCGGGCTGGATGACGCCGTGGTGACTGGGCGTCTCGCCATCTGCGGCCAACCCGCGATGCTCGCAGTGATGGATTTCAAATATTTTGCGGGCTCGATGGGCTCGGTAGTGGGTGAGAAAATCACCCGTGCGGTGGAGATGGCGATGGTCGAACACCGGGGCCTTGTAATTGTGTCTGCCTCATCCGGGGCACGCATGCAGGAAGGGATGCTGTCTTTGATGCAGATGGCCAAAACCTGTGGCGCCTTGGCCCGGCTTGCGGAGGCGAAGCTGCCATTCATTTCCGTACTCACCCATCCGACCACGGGGGGGGTCACGGCCTCGTTTGCCACCATCGGCGATATCAATCTCGCCGAACCCAAGTGCATGATCGGCTTCGCCGGTCCCCGGGTGGTCAAGGAAACCACCCATCAGAATCTGCCTCCCGGGTTTCAGACCGCCGAGTTCATGCTCCAACACGGACTCATCGACGCGATCGTGCC
>JBAXOF010000237.1:0-6291 GCA_037133375.1 Verrucomicrobiota bacterium
ATACCACTGATACCACTGATACCACTGATACCACTGATACCACTGATACCACTGATACCACTGAAATATTTATCAATTTCTTCTCTGTGTGATCAGTGGTAATCAGTGTGTCAGTGGTTTCTTCGCCACGAATTAAGGGAATCCAACTTGCTCGCCCATTCGTCTAAAACGAGGTCGTTAACTGAGTTCTGATCCCGCCCCGCAGCAGTGCCCGCCGCCAGGGCGGTGGCGATTGCGCAAAAAAACACACGTTTTTGCAAGAATCGTGAAAGACGCGCTGCGGTCCTGCCGTTTGGCTGGGAATGATTCAATCCTCAGACCAAAAGAAGACAACGCGCCGTGACTTCCTGAAAGCAACCGGTTTGACTACCGTCGCCCTGGGATTTCCCACGATCATCTCCTCCCGCGCCCTTGGCAACGCCGAGGTGCCGGCACCTAGCAACCGCATCGTGATGGCCGGCATCGGCTTGGGCAACATGGGCAGCGGCGACCTCAGCAATTTCCTCAACAACAAGGACGTGCAATATGTGGCCGTGTGCGACGTGCGCAAGCACAAGCGCGCCGAGCACAAGGGCCGCATCGACAAGCAATACAACAACAGCGATTGCAAGGAATACGGCGATTTTCGTGAACTGATGGCCCGCGAGGACATCGACGCCGTGCACATCGCCACCCCGGACCATTGGCATGCCCTCATGGTCATCGAGGCCTGCCGCAACGGCAAAGATGTCTATTGTCAGAAACCTGAAAGCCGCACCTTGCGCGAGGGCGCGCTCATGGTGGAAACCGCCCGCCGCTACGGTCGTGTGGTTTCCGGTGGCAGTCAGCGCGTGTTCGAGGACTACCGCAAGATCGTCAACCAATGTTGGGGCGGCGACCTCGGCCCGATCAAATCTATCAACGTCAACGTCGGCCCGATGTCCCAAGCGTGCAACCTGCCACCGGAAAACTGCCCGGATGACATGGACTGGGAAATGTGGCTCGGGCCCGCACCGTGGGCACCGTATAATTCGAAACGCTGCTCCGGCGATTTCTCCTGCAATGGCAATAGCTGGCGGTCCTATAGCGACTATTCCAGCGGCGGCATGACCGATTGGGGCGCCCATCACTTTGGCGGTGCCACTTATGCCGTCGATATCCGCGAGTTGCAGCCGACCGATGTCACCTTGGTCGATGAAGGCGGCAAAAAACACGTGGCATTGAAATATCCCAATGGCGTGACGCTAACCCACAATCGGCCCGGTAAAGGCAATCTGGATGTGGAAGGCACTCCGGGTGAGAAGCGCGCACCAAAGCCGGTGCCCGGCTACTCGGTCAAGGGCGGCATTTATGCCGATTTCCTCAACTGCGTCAAGACCCGTGAGAAGCCATTCCGCGACATTGAACTCGCAGTCAACAGCACGGCCGTGAGTCATTTCTGCGTCTTGGCCTACACCTTGAATCGCTCGTTGAAATGGGACGCGGCAAAACAACAATTCATTGGCGACGAAGAAGCTAACCGCTTCCTTGACCGTGCCCGCCGTGAACCATGGCAACTGTGATGCACCGCCGGCGATTTTCCCCCCACCCACCCGCACCAATTTAAGAAAGGAAACACATTATGCCTGAACAATTAGACAAAGCTTTTGACACATTGAAAACTTACGACTGGGGAATGGACCCCAATGTCCTCAAGCCCATCGATGAAGCCATCAATGCAAGCCACGGCGATGCCGCAGCCCGCAAGAATCTGGAAGAACGTTTGATTGCAGTGCTCAAGACCGAAGTGTCGCGTGCCGCCAAGGATGCCGTATGCCGCGCTCTCAAAAACATCGGCACCGCCGCCGCCGTGCCAGCCCTGGCCGCTTTGCTCACGGATGACAAGCTTTCCCACATGGCACGTTATGCCTTGGAACGCATTCCGGAACCGGATGCCGGCCAAGCCTTGCGCGAGGCACTGCCCAAGGTTGCCGCCAAGCTCAAGATCGGCATCATCTCATCGTTAGGTGTGCGTGGCGAAGCCACCGCCATCGCCCCGCTGCAGGCCCTGCTTGCTGACGGCGATGCCGCCGTGGCCAGCGCCGCCGCCCATGCCTTGGGATCTATCGGATCGCTCGAGGCTGCCAAGGCGCTTGTCGCCGCCAAGCCGGGCGCCGGCACCAAGGCCGCCCTTGCTGATGCCTCGCTGGACTGTGCGGAAAGCCTGATAGCTTCGGGCAAGAAGCCTGCGGCCAAGGTGACTTACGAGAAGCTGCTCGCCAGCAATCCCACCAAGCTCGTGCTGGCTGCCGCCACTCGCGGCAAGCAGGCCTGCGCGGATAAGTAACCGCGGGATTTCTCTCCACAACAGTCACCTGATTCCGCCCGCGGGTGCCTTCTGCGATTGGAAACAGGCAGTCCATACTACGAAATGGATAGCCTGACCGTCGTAGCGGCATCGGCGTCGGGCGGAGTGTTAGGCACTCCGTCAAATGCCCGGCGGGTGGAGCTTGCCACACGCTTCAGCCGGAATACCCTCATCCCTATGAAAGACTGTCCCGCCCAGCGCTTTGCGGCTTGCCTGATTGCCGCCGTCGCGATGCTGGCTTGCATCCCGGCCACCGCCGCAATTCCCACCAACCCGCGCTGCGAATACCGCACCAATCCGTCCGGCATCGATGTGGAAAAACCGCGCCTGAGCTGGGTGGTGGATAATTCAAAATCCAAAATCCCATATCCAAAATTTGAACCCCCCAGGGGTCAGCGGCAATCAGCCTATCAGATTTTGGTGGCGAGTTCCGCAGAGTTGCTCAAGCAGGACAAGGGCGATTTATGGGACAGCGGCAAGATTGCCTCAGACCAAAGCCATCAGGTGGAATACCCGGGAAAACCGTTAGAATCGCGGCGGGTTTGTTATTGGAAGGTGCGCGTCTGGGTCACGCATGGCCAACCGGGCAATTCATCCGGGGCGGCGGACCCGGACGCCAAGCCGTCGGAGTGGAGCCAAGCGGCCATGTGGTCGATGGGCTTGCTCAAGCCCGACGACTGGCAGGCGCGCTGGATCGGCTATGACGCGGCCTATCAACCATCGGCTGAGACAACCGCAGACGACAAGTGCTTCAACATCCAGGGATTGAAGTGGCTGCAGATGCCGGGCAAGCAGGCCTCAAATAGCACCAACACCAGCCTGCGCAAACATATTGTGGTGCCCGACAACCGCAAGCTCCGGCGCGCGGTGCTGGCATGCTATGCCTTCAATTTCTGTGAGGCCAAGGTCAATGGTACCGCCATCGGGCATGCCGCGCACTGGGACCGCACTGCACGCCTCGATGCCACCCACCTCCTGTACCCAGGCACCAATCTGGTGACGTTGTTAGCCAGCCAGACCGACCCCCACCGTCCGGCTGTGATAGGCCGCTTGGTGATGCAATTTGATTCCGGCAGCGATTTGGTTATTCCCATCGACGGCACATGGAAGGTCTCGCAGAACCCAGCATCCGGTTGGGAAACTCCCGATTTCGATGATACCGCCTGGCCCGGGGCCGAGGCCAGCGGTCAACCGTGGCAGGGGCCGCCACCGGTGGCGGATCTGGCACGCATGCCAGCGCCCTACCTGCGGGCGGACTTCAGCGTCGCCCGGGAGGTGAAGCGCGCCACCGTTTATGTCACCGCGCTGGGCACCTATGAACTTCGCCTCAATGGCCAGCGTGTCAGCCAGGATGTGCTGGCACCCGGATGGACGGAGTTCCGCAAGCGCGTGCATTATCAGACCTACGACGTCACCCAACAACTCTCGCAAGGCCCCAATGCCATGGGTGCCATTCTGGGTGACGGTTGGTATGCCAGCGATTTGGCGCACCTTGCCCGCCGCAACATCTATGGCGGCAACCCGCGCTTCCTGGCACAACTCGTCATCGAGCTTGCCGATGGCAGCACCCAACTCGTCACCACGGATGCCAGCTGGAAGGCCACCTATGGTCCGATCCTGCACGCCGACCTCTTGATGGGCTGTGAATACGACGCGCGCCTGGCCATGCCCGGCTGGGATCGCGCGGGTTTCCCTGATGCCAAGTGGCAACCGGTGGTGGTCGATGGCAACCCAAAAAACATCCGGGTCCAGGCGTCCGTGGCTGATCCGTCCCGCGTCATCAATGAGCTGCCAGCCCTCAAGCTAACCGAGCCCAGACCCGGCTGTTGGACATTCGACCTGGGCCAAAACATGGTCGGTTGGGTGCGCCTCAAGGTGCAGGGCGGCAAGGCCGGTCAACGGATCACCGTCCGCCATGGCGAAATGCTCAATGCCGATGGCACTCTCTACACCGCCGCCCTGCGCAGTTGTCCGGCCAGCGATTTCTATCAACTCTCCGGCAATGCCGCGGAAACCCTCGAACCTTACTTCACTTTCCACGGCTTTCGCTATGTCGAGGTCCGCGGCCTGACATCAAAACCCACGCTCGAGTCGCTCACCGGCATCGTGGTGCACACCCCGATGCGCCGCACCGGCTCCTTCGAATGCTCATCCGCGCCGTTGAACCAACTCTATAGCAATATCATCTGGGGGCAAAAGGGCAACTATCTGGAGGTGCCCACCGATTGCCCGCAACGCGATGAGCGCATGGGCTGGACCGGCGACACCCAGTTCTTCGCCCCCACCGCCGCCTACAACTTTGATGTCGCCACGTTTTTTACCCGCTGGTTGCAAACCTGCGAGGATAACCAGAACTCTAACGGAACATTCCCCCACGTCGTCCCCGATATCATGGGCGACGGCGGCGCCACCGCTTGGGGCGATGCCGCATTGCTCTGCACCTATAACATCTATCATGCCTACGGCGACACCCGCATTGTGGCCGAGCGCTTCGCCGCCATGGAGCGCTATATGAAATGGCTCGATGGCAAAACCACCAACGGCATCTCGTCGGTCGGTGGCTTCGGCGACTGGCTCAATGCCGGCGGCGGGGCCAAAAAAGAAGCCATCGACACCGCCTATCATGCCCATCTGGCCCGCATCATGGCCGAGATGGCCACGGCCATCGGCCGTGATGCCGATGCCCAGCGCTATGCCAAACTGCACGACGAAGTGAAGACCGCCTTTGCACGGCAATTTCTTCAGGCCGATGGCTCGCTCAAGGATTGCAGCCAGACCGGCTATGCCCTGGCATTCTCGATGGATCTGCTGCCGGCGGAAATGCGCGACCTGACCGCCGCCCGGTTTGTTGACGAAATCAAGAAATTCAACTGGCACCTGGCCACCGGCTTCATTGGCACGCCGCGCCTGTTACCGGCACTCAGCGCCGCCGGACGCGATGATATCGCCTATCGGTTATTGCTCACCGACACCTATCCGTCGTGGTTGTTTCCGGTTAAAAACGGTGCCACCACCATGTGGGAGCGCTGGAACGGTTGGACCCCCGACAAGGGCTTTGGCGACGTTAGAATGAACTCGTTCAACCATTACGCGTTCGGCGCGGTGGGCGAATATCTCTACGGTGGCGTGGGTGGCATCCAAGCCGCCAGCCCGGGCTACAAATCCATCACGATCAAACCCGCCATCGGCAAGGGCTTGACCTGTGCCAAGACCTCGTTTGATTCCATTCACGGCCTCATCGTCAGCGATTGGCGACGCGAGGGCACCCGGTTGGTGCTGCATGTCACGATTCCTAGCAACACCAGCGCCACCGTGCATGTCCCAACAAAAGACGCCGCCACTGTCACCGAGTCCGGCACACCCGCGACTCAGGCCGAGGGTGTGCAATTCCTGCGCATGGAAAACGCTGCCGCAGTGTATGCCGTCGGCTCCGGAATCTATCATTTCTCGTCCGGGCTTGCCGCCACCGCTCAGGCGGTGCCGCCAAATCCGGAATAAGGCAGCGTAAGTCAATAAACTATGCAAATCAGCTCATTAACTGTGAGAACTTTTGGCAAAATGATGCCTATGGCAAAATGATGCAGAAAGGAAATTAGGCACAGAATCCTTGATCTTTTCTTGCATTATTATGGCACCACCACGGAAACCGTGGACATCAAGCTGACGGAACTCAACCTCAAGCTGGAACCGGGGGTGTTTGTTAGAAATCTCTGGCACCATGCGACCTCACAGCCGGGTGCCGGCAAGGACGGCGCATTGTCCTTCCAGGTCGAACCCAACGCCGTCGGCTTTTTCCGGATTTCCAATACAAATGACTTCCCGCTGCCGCCGGTGATTGCGGCGTCCCGCCGCGATGCGGTGGGACGGTAGGGCGTGGCGGCCTCGCCGCGCCGTGACTGGCCAACGGCTGGGACAGCCCAGGTGCGGTCCAACCGCCGCGCCTTGGCACCGCCCATGCGGGCGAA
>JBAXOF010000238.1:0-6279 GCA_037133375.1 Verrucomicrobiota bacterium
GTCGGCCCTGACAGGCGGGACGCCTGTCCTCCTGCTAAACTGCCAGTATTAGGCGCGTTGGTGACAACGCGGGGGGGGAAGATCCGCATTCTAACGAATGTGCCGACGGGTGGCAGCACTCTTCGTAGGCGCGTTGGTGACAACGCGGGGGGGGCGTCGGCGTCGGCTCACGGACACCTCATCACCCAAGCCGCATTCTAACGAATGCACCTACGGGGTGACCCTCGGCATGGTGCCTAGCCGCCGGCAGGTGCCAAGACGAGGGTCATCACACATTCGAGGTGGCGGGTATGCGGGAACAAATCGAACGGCTGGACGTCGCTGAGTTGATAACCTGCCTCACTGAGGTGCTTGAGATCGCGCACCTGGGTGGCCGGATCGCAGGACACATAGACAACGCGGGCAGGCCCGAACTTGACAAGCTGTTCGAGGAATTCCGGTGCACACCCCTTGCGCGGCGGATCAATCACCACCGCGGTTTGCGCGGCCGGAAATGCAATCCCAGCGAAAATCGCCTCGGCTGAAGATGTTAGGAACCGGGCGTTGGTGATGTCATTCGCCTTGGCGTTCTTGCGCGCCCACTCGCACGAGGTTTCGGACACCTCCACGCCAGCGACTTGTTGGAAGCGGCCCGCCAGAGTGAGCGCAAACAAGCCGGACCCGCAATAGGCATCGACCAAGAATTGCGCGCCGCCGGTCGCCGCCTGGTTGGCTACATAGCCGGTGAAGGCAGGCAAGATGAACGGGTTGTTTTGAAAAAAGTCACCGGCTAGGAATTGCAAGGCCACGCCGCCGACATGTTCGCACACGGTGGCGTTGGCATCGGTTTCCACGCGCTCCTCGGTGGCCCGCAGCAGAATGGTGGCACCGCGTTTGAAGCTGGCGGCACGGGCGCGCATGTTGGCACGGATATCCGGCAACGCGGCATTGATGGCATCCATGGCGATCGGGCACTGCGCCACATCGATGAGTAGCGAGCGCCGGCCAAACGCCAGAAACCCGATGGGTCCGAGTTCGCCGTCCTTGGCCTTTTCAAAATGCGGGGTGATCTTGGCGCGATAGTGCCAGATCTGGGCCGACGACAAACACGCGTTAACCGGGAAGATAATGCCGGCCATGTGTTGCATCAATTCCCCCACCTGCCGGGATTTCCATGCCAGTTGGCTGGCATAATCCAAGTGCTGATATTGGCAGCCGCCACATTCGCCAAACAATGGACAGCGCGCTGCCACCCGCTCCGGCGAGGCCACCAACACCTCCACCAAGTCCGCATGCGAGCAATTCTTGTCATTGCGGAAAACCCGCGCCCGCACCCGCTCGCCCGGCAGCGTGAACGGCACAAACACCACCCACCCGTCAAGCCGGCCCACCCCGGCCCCCAGGTTTGTTAGAGAATCAATCGTCAGCTCGATCTCCTCATGATAGGCAAACGGCGTGGGCACAAACTTTTTAGGCGGGCGCGGCATGGCAGGCGCTGAGCATGCCTTGCAGCCGGGCCCGCGGCAATGGCATTTACTCCGGTTTTTGCCTTTGACCTCGCGGCGGCCAGCCGGATCTAACGCTTTGGCGCGGGCGGGGTGGCGGCGGCGGGCATCTCAACCTGATATTGTTTGCCGAGGGCGAGGGCGGCGCGGCGGATGAAGCCGTCCTGTTGGAGGAGGCGGGGCAGCTCGGATGTTAGAGCAGGCTTGATTTCGGCGGGGTGGCGCTTGGCGAGGGGCCGCCAGTGGCCGGTGAGTTGATCGACGGGCGGGGGCTCGGTCCACAGGGCGAGGAGACACAGGGTTTCCTTTTGGATTTCGACGGGAATGGTGGGATCCCCGACGAGTTTAATGAGGCGCGCGGCATTTTGCGCGGTGCCGAGGCGGAAGCCATTGTGGATGAGGCGGCGCAACGTGAACGGTTGCCACGGGTGACTCCCAAGGCCGTCGAGCAAAAAGGTCAGCGACACGCGGACTTCATCCAGCGACAGATCGGTGACGGCACGGATGGCCTCTTCGGCGATTTTGGGATCGGTGTCGTTGATGAAGGCGGCCGCAGCCGGGTCATGCCGGTAGCGCGCGGCGACGGTGGCACCCAGGCGCACGGCCGGGGATGCTTGGCGATCCAAGCCGGCGAGCATCATGGAATTGATCGATATATGTTGGAGGGCGAAGGCACCGGCGTGGCGCAAGTAAGGGTCACGATTGTCATTGTCCTTGAGAAAATCGCAGAGGGCACCGTAGAAGCCCAGGGCTTTGAGTTTGCCGATGGAGATGGCGGCGAAGTAGCGGACGCGCGGCGCGGCGTCGAACAACAAGGCGGCTAGCGGCAGCTCCTCCGCCGTCACGAAGGTGTCTTCCTTGGGCGGGTGGCCGGGAGTTCTGGCATCGGCTGGCTGGATGAATTGATTCTGGGCGTCGCCGATGGCACGCACCGCCTGGGCGCGGACCTCGGCGTCCTCGTGTTGGAGGAGCCCCATGAGTTTTTGCGCGGCGTGCAGGCGGAGCTTGAAGTCGGGGATGGCTCCGAAGCCGTCACTAACCGCCAGCGGCACCCCGGACCCGCGCCGGGCAAGAATGCCAAGGCCCCAAATCCCATGCACCCGTTCGATGGCATCGGCGGACAGGCTGGCGGCGGCAAAGCGTGCCAGCGCATCCGGTTGGCGGGAGAGGGCGATTTGGGCGCGCAGGCGGATGCGGGCGTCCGGGTGCTTGAGCAAGGTGGCGAGGTTGGCCGAGTCGCGTTGGCTGAATCCCTCGCGCATGAGCCGGGCGGTCTCGGCGGTTTCCGCGGGACGCCACAGGTGGCTTTCCGCGCTGAGGGAATAGATCCGGTTAGTGGTGCCCTCGCTAACGAAAAGTTTGCCATCCCATGAGTATTGAAGCGCATTGGCGCACATGCCTTGGAGCAGGGTGCGGGAATCGGCGAGCTTCATGCCCGCGCCGTCCGGAATCATGGCAAAGGAGATGACGCCGGAGTGCGCGGCGTCGCCGCCTTGGTCGCAGATGAGGAAGCGCCCGGCCTCGGCTGCGAGGAAACCGGTGCCGGGATGAATGGTTAGACCTGCCGGGGCGGTGGTCAGGTGGCCGGCTGGCGGGAGGATGTAGGCGGGTTGGTGCTCATGCCGGAGTTCCCACATGTGCTCGTCCAGCCAGCGGGTGGGCGGGGCTTCCGACAGGCCGACCTCGCGGTAATAATCGAGCAACGTCTGGTGCCCGATTCGCCAGCCGGAGTCGCCGCCCTCGACCAGATAGATGATGCGGGAGGCATCGCCGTGACCGGAGTTGCCATCGACGGTGAAGGCATTGCCGAGGGCATCGAAGGCGATGCCCTTGGGGTTGCGCAGGCCGGTATGGAAGACTTCAAAGCCCGCGCCGTCCGGCTCGATGCGAAACGCGCAGCCTTCGTTAGGATATTGATAGGTTCGGCCTTCCCTGGTGGTGAGGTTCAGGCCGCGGTCGCCGATGACGCCGTAGAGCCGGCCATCCGGGCCGAGGGTCAAGCCGCCCAGGTCATGGCCGCGTGGGGCAAGCCGCACGCCGAAGCCATCCTGGAGGACTTGGCGCGAAGCCGCGACGCCCTTGCCATCCGCATCGCGCAACAGCCACAGCTTGGGCGTGCAGGCAAGATAGACGGACTCTTGCACCACCAGGACCCCGGTGGCAGCGCCATCGAGCGGATCGTTGAAGCCCTCGGCAAAGACCTTGGATTCTTCGAACACGCCGTCGCCATCAACATCCGCGAGGCGGCGCACCCGCCCGGGTTTTTCTGTCAGATAGTCCGGCGGGATCTTGCCCTTCCATTTTTCCAAAAGGGTGAGGCGGTCGGAGGGTTTGTTAGCGGCGAGGTCGTCAAGATACCACGCGAGGTGCTGGCGATCCACCTTTTCGTCCTGGGCATGGCGCGGGTTTTCAGTGATGAACAGTCGGCCGGCCTCATCAAAGGCGAGCGCGGTGGGAGACTCGATCTGTTGCGCCTTGGCGGAGGCGGCGAGCTTGAGGGTGGTGCCGGCCGGAATCACGGGGGCGGCAGTGACGGGAGTCGGCGCGGGTTTGGCGGCAGGCTTGGCGGCGGCGAGGGCACTGCCTAACAAAATAGCGGCAAGCGATGAGCAAAGGGAGCGAAGCATGGCAACTCGGGTGTATCGGAGAGGGCGCGGGGTCGCAAGAGGGTAGCGGCGATGGGCGCAAAGGAAACCAAAATCCCCCTGCCTACCAGGCGAAGGTCAAGCCGGTATAAACCCCGGTGCCCGCGCCATTGATCGGAGTGCCACCCCAAGCTGCGGACGGGTTGGACAATTCGTAGTTCTGGTTGAAAACATTTTCGACGCGGGCGTGGAGTTTGATGCTGTCCGTGACTTGATAGGATCCATACACCCGCGCCAGCGTGTAGGCCGCGATGGGGTCAGCACCCCACGAGTGGTCGGACAAATGGGCAACCCCAATGCCAATCATAGATAGTGAAGTGGGCTTCCAATCGATGGAGGCATTGACCGCATTGCGCGGCTGATCGGCCATGCTTTTTGCCAACAGGGTCCACGCCACACGGTATTCGATGCGCCGATCCAGCCAACCGCCTTTCATCCCGAGTTCGAGTCCCTCGGTGGTGGTGGTGCCGGGAAGGTTCACGGATTTTCCGCCCCACAGCGGGTATGGGTAGGTCACATACTTGATTTGGTTTTGGATTTGGTTCCGGAACCAGGTGACTTCAAGTTGATGCTGGTCGCTGAGCTTTTGCACGATGCCCAAATCCCAGCCCAAGGCGTCTTCCGCAACGAGATTGGGATTGGGATCACCCCAAGTCGAGCCATGCAGATCGAGGAAGGTGGGCGTGCGGAAGGAGGTTCCCACACCGCCGCGGAGCGTGGTGCCGGTGGCGGGGATTTGATAGGCCGAGCCGACGCGCCAGGTCAATTCGCTGCCATAGGTATCGTAGTCCTCCCAGCGCAGCGCAGCGCTGGTGGTGAGTTGCGGGGTGGGGCTCCACTCCAGCGCGGTCCCCGCGCCGTAGCGGTTGCACGAGTCATTGGTGCGACTGTTAGACCAAGTGTCAGCCGACGCGCTATCGTAGATATTGCGCTGGAAGAAGGCGTTGGCTAGGAGCCTGAGTTCGTCGGTGATGGCGATGCTTTGGTCGGTGGATAGGGCGGTGGCCTGCATGTCGCTGCCATAGGTTCCCACATGATAATCGCTGTCATAGGACTCCTTCTGGACGCCCACCAGGAAGTGTGCCGTCCAGCGATCCGAAATGACACCGGTCGCCTGTAGGGTGGCGAGTGCCGCGTTGACCCGATCATCGGACGCGGTGCCATTTTCATAAAAATTTTCAAAGCCGCGGAAGGTGGTGCCGACGGTCCAGGCCTTGTTGACTTTGGCCTCCACCCGCAGGGCGGCCTGGCTCTGGTGAAAATCCTGGTTGGGTGCGTCATTGGCGGTTTGTTCATAGCCGCCGGCCAGAAAATAGGAGAGATCGCCGACTTCGCCCTGGTGGGTGGCATTGACGGCAAACGAGCCAAACGAGCCGCCCTCGGCAGTCAGCGTGCCATGGGGGGTGCCGGTGCCACGCATCGTTTCCAGCCACAACACGCCGCCGACGGATTCGCCGCCATACATGGCACCTTGCGGGCCGCGCAAAATCTCCATGCGGCCAATGTCATAGACCCGGCAGGCACTGAAAAAATTGCCTAGCGAGGATGAGGCATCGCCCAAGCGCATGCCATCGACGACCATTTGCGAATAGGCGGTGGTGGTGCCACGGATCAACAAGGTGCCCGCCGCGCCGGTCTGCCCCCCGGTGGAGGTGGCAATCACGCCAGGGGATTCATTCAGGGCGTCGCGCAATTGCAACAAGCCGCGGGCTTCCAGCGCTTGCGGTTCCAACACGGTCACGGCGGACGTGACGGTGGAGGCTGCCTGCGGGATGCGCAGGGCCGAAACCACCAAGGGTGATAATTCATTCTCCACTTCCGCGATCGCGGTAACGGGAAAGCACAGGGCGGCTAGTGCCAGAGCACCACAACGATTGCCTCGGAGAGGCCTGTTTTGATAGGTCATTTGTTAGCATTCAATGGTCTGTAGATCGCAGACGGATGAAACGACCCCTCAGGCTGGTGCTCTGGCTGTTTTTGCTGCGGTGGCAACAAAAAATCACAGTGGCGATACCGCTCCGGAATGACCGCCACCCACAGGTGTGAATGACGGCGGCACCGGATTCCCCATCAATTGAGTGCCCGCGTAACGGGCCTCCCGAAGAGTTCAGCGGCTCTCCCGCTGACGCCCGCGATCCCAGCCGCCGCCG
>JBAXOF010000239.1:0-6225 GCA_037133375.1 Verrucomicrobiota bacterium
TCCTTGGCACCGAGGCCGATGAGGAGCGGGGTGAGGCGGATATCGCCGGCCATTTCGCCACAAATGCCGGTCCACACGCCATGCTCGATGCCGGCATCAATCGTGTGCTTGATCAAGCGAATCACGGCTGGATGGGTGGGCCGATAGAGGTCGGCGACGTGGGGGTTCACCCGGTCGGCTGCGACGGTGTATTGGATGAGGTCGTTGGTGCCGATGGAGAAAAAGTCCACCATGGGAGCCAGCAGATCGGCACAGACAGCGGCGGAAGGCACTTCGATCATGATGCCCACCGGCAACTTGTGATCGAACGGAATGCCTTCCTGATCCATTTCATCCATGCAGCGGCGGACCATGTCGCGGGCCCGTTCAATTTCTGATAGACCGGACACTAGGGGAAACATCACGGCCACCTTGCCATGCGCGCTGGCCCGCAGGATGGCGCGGATTTGCTCGCGGAACATCGCGGGACGAGCCAGCGATACGCGGATACCGCGCCAACCGAGGAACGGGTTGGGCTCAGGTTCGGTGAGGGGTTCGACCGGCAACTTGTCGCCGCCGGCATCCAGCGTGCGGATGATGACGTCATGGGGTGCCATGGCGCGGGCGACTCGCGTGTAGGCTTCGGCCTGGACGGCCTCGCTGGGAATGTCGTTGCCGCTGAGAAAAAGAAATTCGGTGCGGTAGAGACCGACGCCCTTGGCACCGCTGTGGGCCACGAGTTCGAGCTCCTCTAACAATTCCATGTTGGCGGAGACCGTGAGAGCATGACCGTCGAGGGTCTCGGTGGCGGCATCACGGGTGGCATCCAGCGCCTTGCGGATTTTGGCCTTTTCGGCCTGGAGTTTCCGGTAGTGGGAGAAGGTTGCGGGCGCTGGGTGGAGAATGAGTTTGCCGGCGTAGCCATCGAGGATGGCAGGGGTCAGGGTCGTGACATCAATGATGGAACCGCTGAAGCCGACCACCGCAGGAATGCCAAACGCGCGGGCCAGAATGGCGGTATGGGAGTTGACGCTGCCCTGCTCGGTGGCAAAGCCGAGGATTTGCCGGCGATCCATGCTGGCGGTGTCTGAGGGCGTGAGGTCGTAGGCGATGAGGATGTGGGAGACGTCGGGCCCCTGCGGGTGATGCTCGGCATCGGCTTGGAAATTTCGCAGGACGCGTCTGGATACATCTTCAATATCGGTGGTGCGTTCGCGGAGGTAAGGATCCTGAATGCGGCGCATGGCCTCAAGGAAGGTTTGCATCACCGCATAGAAGGCATACTCCGCGTTTTGGCAGCGCTTGGCAATGGCGTGGGTGACCCGGTCGAGCACGGCGGAGTCTTCCAGCAACATGATATGGGCTTCGAAGATATCGCCGTGATTGTCACCGGAGATGTTTTCCAAGCGATTTTGGAGTTCGGCGAGCTGCCCCTTTGTTAGGTCGACAGCGAGGCGGAAGCGTTCCTGTTCATGGGGAATGGCACTGGCCTCGATTTCATAAACCTCCGGCGGGGAAAATCCGCGGGCCGCGACGTGGACAGGGCCCATGGCAATACCCGGCGAAGCAGGAATGCCTTCGTAGATGACTTCGGGTTGAGTTATGCTGGTGGCCATGTTTGAGCCGCAGAGTGCGCCATGGGGAAGGCACTATCAAGCAGCAAATCAGCGAAAAACCACGACTCAGGCTTCCTCGAACTTGCGGTCGATCAAATCGGCCAGGGCATCCATGGCGTCTGATTCATCGGGGCCTGCGGCGGTGACGGTGATGACCGACCCATGGCCTGCGGCCAACATCATCAAGCCCATGATGCTTTTGCCATCGATTTCCTCGGCGTCCTTTTCGACGAAAATATCGGCGAGGAAGCGGTTCGCGATTTTGACAAATTGCGCGGCCGGGCGGGCATGGATGCCAAGCTTGTTGAGGATGGTGAAATCTTTTTTGACCATGGGATGGGGCTCTCGCTGGGGGAACGTAGGAGGTGGATCACGCCGATCCAAGTCAAAAGTCCGGGCGGCGGGAAGTATCGCTCAAACTTTGCGCCCGTGCTGGTATTGGATCACCTGGACCGGTTGGAGCGTGACCAGACCGCCGTCGAGCATCGCTTCGAGCGTCGGCAGGAAAGCGTGGATTTTATCCTCACTGTCGACGATTTCGACGACCATCGGCAGATCTGCCGAGAGGCGCAGGATTTTGGCGGTGTGGAGGCGGCTGGCGGCGCCATAACCCATGGAGGCACGCATGACGGTGGCGCCGGCCAGTCCGAGGGTACGGGCGGCAAGGACGATCGCTTCGTATAGCGGTTGGCCGTCATGGCGGTCACTTTCGCCGATGAAAATGCGCAGCAGTTGGGACTCTGGAGGAAGGTGCATGGCGGTGTGGGGTGGCAATCAACGGTGGGCGGTGAGGGCGGCGGCCGACACATGGCCGAGCCATACGGCAACGAGGCAAAGCACGAGGCTGGCAACCGAGTTGGCTCCGGCATGAAGCCATTCGCCGTCGCGGGCCAGCGTGAGCGTTTGCAGGCTGAATGAGGAAAACGTGGTATAGCCGCCCATCAGGCCGGTCATAAAAAATTGCCGGCCGTTGCCGCTCACAAACACCCGGCCACCCGGCTCGGTCAGCGTCGCGAAGAAACCGATCAGGAAGGAGCCGCTGACGTTGACCAGCAGCGTGCCCCAAGGGAAGGTCTCGCCCCATTGGCGTGCCACACAACCGGAGATGGCGAAGCGGGCCAAGCCGCCCAGACCGCTGCCGAGTGCTACCAGAAAGTAAGTTAACATGTGGGTGCTTGGCGCGGAGTGTGGCAAAATCCCGCGGCTTGACAATCCTTTCCAAGTTCCATTCCAAGTTCACTCTTCCGCTAGATACCTGCCGAGGGAATCGCGCAGGCTGGTGCGGGCACGGAACAGCAAACTTTTGACCGCGGAAACCGAGAGGCCCAGCACGATCGCCATTTGTTCGTAGGGCATTTGCTCGTAGCGCCGGAGCACCACCGCCATCCGCTGAATTTCCGGGAGGGCCGCAATCGCGGCATCCACGGCCTGCCGGAGTTCGCTCTGGAGCAGTTCGGCATCCGGTTGACGCCCAGGGTTGGCCTCAATCTGGGTGTGCGAGGACGCTTCGTATTCGTTGCTAGAGATCTCCTTGCGGCGGCGGCGGCGGCGCGATTCATTGAAAACCAAATTGCGCGTGATGGTGAAAAGGTAGGTGGTGAATTTCGCCTCCGGCCGGTAATGCTTGGCGTGGCGCCACAGCCGCAGAAAAACCTGCTGGGAAATATCCTGCGCTTCCGCCGGGTTTCCCAGCATCTTGGCCACGGTGCCAACCACCGCGTCCTGATGGCGCTCTACCAACACCCGAAACGCCGCATGATCGCCCGCGCCGATGCGGACCATCAGGGCGACATCGCGCGAGTTTTCATCGGGCTGGGATGGCGTGGGGTCGGCCTCCATCGTGAGGATCAGGGGTCGTGCAAAGGATGCCGCACTGAGCATGCCGGAGTGAAACCCGCAATGCCCATGGAAGTTGCGCGAGTGCTTGGGCCGGGATCAAAGTTTGCGCATTTCCTCTTCAAGGCGTTCCGCCAGCCATTGCTTGATCATCGACTGATAGTTAAGGAACCGCGAACGGGCGATGCGCTTAATGCGGGAAAGCATGCGCGGATCGAAGCGCAGGGTGATGGTGGTGGATTCACGGGCATTGGCCTCATGCACCGAGGTGGCCATCAACCGGCTGTCCAACTCGTGACTTTCCCAGTAGCGGGCTTCATCCGCTTCATCAGCGAACTCGGGAATATCGGACCAACGGAGGACGGGTTGCATGGCAAGGCGGGGGTCAGCGGAATTCGGCATATTTACGGTCGTAGAAGCGTTGTTCACTTTCCGTCATGTCGCGAGCGGCGACCACGCGGATGATTTTTCCATCGGTCCAGAAAGCGACCAAGAGGTAGCGGTCCGCCACGGTGCGACCCAGCGCGTAATAGCGGGAGGCACCGTCGGCACGTTCATTATCGGGCAAGAAGCGCACGCCAAACGGGTCCTCCAAGGCTTCCTCAAGCTCGCCGGGCTTGATGTTGCGGAGGTCGAATTGAACGTCGATAAGGTCCAGATCCATGCGCGAAGAATGGGGGGCGCGGGTGGAAAGCGCAACAATTAGTTCTTGCTAGGTATGGAAGAAGATCTGGCGGAGCGGTCGAACCAGCCCCCTTCCCTCTCTTGTCTAGGGTCTTCAAGTCTTGGGTCTGGCCGCTAGAGCAGGTGGCCCATGCGGAGACGCTTGGTTTCGAGGTATTTCTCGTTATGGGGGTTGGCCTGGATGTGGATGGGAATCTGCTCGACTATTTCGAGACCGTAGCCTTGGAGACCGATGACCTTTTTGGGGTTATTGGTCAGGAGGCGGATGCGACGCACGCCCAGGTCGCAGAGGATTTGAGCGCCCATGCCGTAATCGCGCAAATCCGAGCCGAAGCCGAGTTTTTCGTTGGCTTCGATGGTGTCGAACCCCTGCTCTTGCAGCTTGTAGGCGTGGATTTTTGCCGGCAGGCCGATGCCGCGGCCTTCCTGCCGGAGATAGAGGAGGACGCCGCCGGCGTGGGCGATTTGCTCAAGCGCGGCCGCCAGTTGCTCGCCACAATCGCAACGCATCGAGTGAAAAACATCCCCGGTGAGGCACTCGGAATGCACCCTGACCAAGGTGGGTTTTTCCGGATCGATCGGCCCGCGGGTGAGCGCCAAGTGGTGCGACGAGTCGGTATCGATGCAGTACAGGTGGCAATTGAAGTCACCAAAGGCAGTGGGCATGGCCACGGTTTGCTCACGATGCACCAATTTTTCCGAGGCGCGCCGGTGTTGGATGAGCTGGGCAATGGAACAGGCTTTGAGACCATGGCGCTGTTGGTAAGCCCCGAGTTGGCCGACACGGGCCATGGTGCCATCGTCATTCATGATTTCACAAATGACGCCCGCCGGGGCGAGCCCGGCAAGCCGCGCCAAGTCCAGGGCGGCTTCAGTGTGGCCGGCGCGACGCAGCACGCCACCAGGCCGCGCTTGCAGCGGAAACACATGGCCGGGTTTGACAAAGGCCTCGGGGCCCACCGTCGGATCCGCCAACAAGCGGATGGTTAAGGCACGATCGGCCGCGGAAATGCCGGTGCTGATCCCGGCGGCGGCGTCCACGCTGACGGTGAAGGCGGTTTTCTGGCCTTCGCGGTTGCGTTGTTCCATTTGTGGCAGGTCGAGCCGGGCGGCCCGTTCGACGCTCAGCGGCGCACACACCAAGCCACGGCCATGCACCGCCATAAAGTTGACCATTTCCGCAGTGCACAAGGCGGCAGCACCCACCAAGTCCGCTTCGTTTTCACGCGATGGATCATCCGCCACAATGACCAGGCGGCCGGCGGAAATTTCAGCGGTAATCTCGTCAATGGGACTGAAACAAAGCGGCATGATGGGCACAGAGCGGAAGTGTGAGGGTCGAAAATGGGGACTCAGTTGAGCAAGGGCTTGGCTGGGGCTTCAGCCAGGACGCGGTGGAAGGGCGAAAGATGGCGCAAAATGCCATACCACAGGCTGCTGTCATGATCCGCTCCTAACAACTCTGGTGCCGGTCGGGTGGTGATCCAAGACGAGCGCCGCAATTCGCCTTCGAGTTGGCCCGGACTCCAACCGGAGTGGCCGACGAAGGCGCGGACAATCCGGCCCGGCCGGTGCGCATGCTTGACGGCGTCTTCGGCGGAAATCCGGATCGCCCAGCGCAGGCCGCTTTTCTTGCTCCACCAGAAGACGGAAAACGTCAGGTGTTCACGACCCACCGGCCCACCTTCGTGCACCGGAATCCGCCGCAGTTGTCCCAAATCCTTGTCCGTGACAAAATCCCCAACGATGCGACCGGTCGGGTGGTTGAGGATGAGTCCGAAGGCACCTTCCGTCGGCGAGTGATCCGCCAGCAAGATGACCGAGTGATCGAAAATGCCATCCCGCAACGACGGATCCGCCAACAACAAGTAGCCTTGCAGTTGGATTGGTGAATCAGGTTTCGAAGGATCAGCTGCCACATCGGCATTGTAGCGCGTCTTGCCCGATTCGCCAACCACAGAATCTACAGAATGCGGCATGGAATCCTGTGAGGTGAGACGCCAGACCCAGGCACTTGACCGGACTGAAAACCGGGGTATTCCCTAACCTGTGGCCACGCTCGCTGAAATTGAACCTCTCGCCCTCAATCTTCCCGAATCCCAGCGGGCGA
>JBAXOF010000240.1:0-6193 GCA_037133375.1 Verrucomicrobiota bacterium
TCTACTATTACGAAACCGGCGGCGCTCCCGACTATTGGAAACCCGGCCTCAAACAAGCGCCGCTGGATGCCCTGTTAGCCCTCGGCTACACCCCACTGCGTTATCGTGGCATGGCCCACGAGGTCGTTCCGGACAGCAAGTCCGCCAAGGAAGCGCTCACCCGCGGCGTCAAAGCCACCGCCATGGCCGTGCCCTATCCGACCATCGGCGAACCGTGAAAACACATGGCACCCGCTCCCATTCTAACGCAACAATCCGATGTCCGATCGGACCGCGGATTGTCGCGGCGAGTAGTTATTTATAGAACTCGCTGACGGTTTTGATCCAGGCGTTGGCCATGAGTTGGTGGCCCGAATAGGTGGGATGCACGGCGTCCCAGACCCAGTATGTGGCGGGGGCCTGCTTGCAGGCGTCATCGAAGATCTGTTGGAGTTTGACCAGCGCCGCGTGATGTTTGGCGGCGAGTTTGGCCACGATCGCCTGGCGTTGTTTGACGTCCTGGTCGCGCGCGTCGTTGTCCTTGTGGCCGTCCTTGGGCAGATAGAAGGGTTCCACCAAAACGAAGCGAATGTCCGGGTTGGCGGCCTTGGTGTCGACTAACAATTTGTCATACGTTTGTTCGTATTGGTCGAGCGGGATGTTGCCGCTGTCGTTGATGCCGATCATGATGCTGAGCACGTCGGGCTTGAGCTCGAGGGTGTCTTTCTGCCAGCGGCCGGCGAGGTCGGTCACCTTGTTGCCGCTGCAGCCGCGGTTCATGAAGGTGAGGTTGCGCTCCGGATACTGCGCGCCATACTTGGCCGCAATGATAAAACAATAGCCATGACCGAGAATGTGGTTGGGGTCGGCATTGCGGCCACGGTTGCCGTCGGTGATCGAGTCGCCTTGGAACAGGATCCGCGCGTTTTGCTTGAACACCGGCAGGTCGGTCGTTTCTGCCGCACGCACGGCTCCGGCAATGATGACCAACGCGCCCAATACGGGCAGGATGAAACCGCGACGAGGTCCGGCAGGTTTGTTAGATTTGGGTTGATAGGGCATGATGTCAAAACTTTACCGGTCATTTTCCGGGGTTCTTTCACGCGGTGCAGCCCTGTAGCGGTGGACTGCGGCTGTGGGCAGTAGCTGCGGCTTCCAGCCGCAGCCTGGCGGGAAGTGGCCTGCGGCTGGAAGCCACAGTTACGGCTTTCGAAGCGATAACACCGGTTGGATTGGCATTGCAATCGGGGGCGGATATTCTAGTTTTTCCTCCTATGAAACCATTTCTTACGACATTGCTAGTTGCCGGCAGTCTACTTTCCGGGCAGGCGGCGCCGCTGCCTACCCTGATTATTGACGGCCAAAACAATCACGATTGGAAAGCCACCACTCCCGTGATGGGCAAGGTGCTGGAAGCCAGCGGCCTGTTCACGGTGGAGGTGGCCACCGCCCCTGATGCCAAGAACCCCGCACTGGCGAACTTCAAGCCGGATTTCGCCAAATACAAGGTGATTGTAATGAATTACAACGGCGCGATGTGGGGGGAAGCCACGCGCAAGGCGTTTGAGGAATACATGACCAACGGCGGCGGTATGGTGGTGGTGCACGCCGCCGACAACTCGTTCACTGCCTGGCCGGCCTACAATGAGATGATTGCCGTCGGCGGCTGGTATGGCCGCAACGAAAAGTCCGGCCCGTATCTGCGCTGGCGGGATGGCAAACAGGTGTTAGATGATAAGCCGGGCCCGGCTGGCCATCATGGCGCAGGACATGAGTATGTGCTGGACACTCGCGCGCCGCAGCATCCGATCATGGCCGGACTGCCGGCACAATGGATGCACGCAACTGACGAGTTGTATGATTTCATGCGTGGGCCAGCCAAAAACGCGACGATTCTGGCCACGGCGTTCGCCGATCCGAAGTTTGGCGGCAGCGGCGAGCAGGAAGCCCAAGTCATCGTGATCAACTACGGCAAGGGCCGGGTGTTCCACCTCATGCTCGGCCACGGCCCGGAGGCGATGAAATGCGTCGGCTTCATCACCTTGCTGCAACGCGGCACCGAATGGGCGGCCACCGGCAAGGTGACCCAAAAAGTGCCGGCGGATTTTCCCAAGGCGGACGCAGTGAGCTTGCGCCAGTAATTTGTCAGGTTTCGCTTGTCTTGTTAGATCGGGCGCTCCATCCTCCGCCCGATGACACGGCAAACAGTACATGGGGCGTGGCGGACAATCCTCGTCGCGGGGGCTTTCCTGACAGGTGGCGCAGGCGCGCAAGACGCCGCCAAGCCGCCCGTCAACGGGCAAACCGTCTTCACCCTCAAGACGACACCTGTGGCACCCAAGGCCATCGTGTCGTCACAGGCGGTGACCGATGCCGCATTTTTGTTAGAAGGCAAGCCGGTGCAATTTCAATCGGGGTCTGGCGCGGCGGAAGTCGTGTTAGATTTCGGCCGGGAAATTGTCGGCACGGTCCGGTTCGGGGTGCGGGCGGAGGTGCCGTCCAAGCTTGAAGTCCGCTACGGTGAAGCGCTGCAGGAAGTCCACCGCGACAATGACTACGCGGCCCGCTGGTATAAGCGGCCGATCGATCATCTGGAGGTGAAAGCCGGAGCGCAGGAACTGCGCAATTATGGCCGGCGGGCGTTTCGTTACCTGCGGTTGATTGTGCCCGCCGGTGCCGCCCCCATCACTCTGGAGAGCGTGCAGGCAACCTTGCAACATTATCCGGTCAACGAGGCGGGCGCTTTCTCCTGTTCGGATCCCCAACTCAATAAAATCTGGGAACTCGCCGCCTACTCGACCAAGCTGTGCATGCAGCAATACTATGAGGACGGCATCAAGCGCGACGGCTTGCTGTGGATCTCCGACTATCGGGTGCAATACCTGTGCAACGCCTTGTTATATGGCGACCGTGACCTGGCGCGCAAGAGTCTGTTCCTGATGGCCGCCAGCCAAAACCCGGATGGCTCCCTGCCGGCCCAGGCCAGCCGCGCCGGCGCCAGCCAACACCCGTCTAACATTAACTACATGCCCGGCATCCCGCGTGGCGTCAACAACTGGATTTTAGTCAACTACTGCTTGGACTACATCGGCTGCCTGCGCGATTACTACCGATTCACCGGCGATAAGGACGCATTGACGCAACTGTGGCCGGCGGTGCAGAAACTGCTGCCCTTTCTCATGAAACAAGAGCCCGCCAACCTCAAGCCGTTGGGCAATTTCATCACCGACGGCCGCTACGGAGAAACTTGGTGGGGGTCCCACGGTGTACTGGAAATGCAGTTTGCCATCGCCATGCAAGACGCCTCCTACCTCGCGCAGGTGATGAATGACGAGGCGCTGCGCCGCCAGTGCGATGACTACCTGCCGCGCCAACGCGAACGCATCATGAACACCTACTTCGATAAGGACGCCGGATTTTTTCTCGACGAATCCGGCAAGAAACTCACCACCTCGTGGCATGTCAATTCGTTCAGCGTGCTGGCCGGTTTGGGCGACTACGCCAAGCAAGTGCAACAACTCAGCCAAACCTCCTCGCAGGTGCGGCCAGCAACGGCCGGCTTCATGTTATATTGGACGATGGAAGCCAAGTTCCGGGCGGGCATGGCCGAGGCCGCCCTCAATGACATCCGCAAAATTTACGGCCACATGCTCAGCTTCGGTGCCACCACCACTTGGGAAAAGTGTGACCTAACAGTCGGGGATCACCCTAACGAAACCGACGCAGCCGGCAGCCGCTGCCACGGGTGGTCGGCCGGTCCGGCCTATCTGTTGCCTGCCCACGTGTTAGGGGTGCAACCCGCAGAGCCCGGCTTCACCTCCGTCGTGATCGAACCCCAGTTAGGCGATTTGCAGTGGGCTGAAGGTGTTGTCCCCACGCCCAAAGGGCTCATCCGCTTGCGCTGGGAGCATGGTCCCGGCCTGACCGGCTCCGTCACCCTGCCCGACGGCATGACTGGCAAAGTGAAATTGCCAGGCCGCAAAATCGCCCTCAAGCCGGGCGAGAATCGCATCAAGGCAGACTGAGCCGGAATCCCGCCGTCGGCCATTCCTTCAAGCATGGAGCGGGGCTTATTCCAAGTCCCGTCTTTCTCCTCGCCAATTCAGACGACGCTTGGCAAGCGTCGTTCCTTGGGTGGCGCCTTGCCCGAAAGTTTCTGCTGGCAGCCCGCGTAGAGGGGGAGGCGCCGGCGACAACCCGCCGGCTTCAAATCAACACCCAAAAGGATCTATCAAATGACAAACAAAGGATTGAGACTCGGACGGCTCGCCGCACTGGCGTGCCTGGGATTGATGACTGTGGCCTATGCGGCCGACGACTCGAAGCCGGTGCCGGTGGCCGACTATCAGGCGGCGATCCGCTTGGCGTGCATCGGTGACAGCATCACCCACGGCTCGTATGCGGGCCGACCGGTATGCTATGCCACAGTGGTTGCCAATGCCCTGGGCAAAAATTGGGAAGTCACCAATCTCGGCGTGAGCGGTGCCACCCTGCTCAACAACGCAGCCAAGCCCTACACCAAGTTGCCCCAATATGCCCAGGCTTTGGCACTCAAGCCGGATGTGGCCACCATCGCGCTGGGCACCAATGACAGCAAACCGAGCAACTGGGAGAAAAAGGCCGGCTTCGAGACCGACTACAAAGCCATGATCGCGGCGCTCCGGCAGGCCAACCCCAAGGTGATCATCTATTGCTGCCTGCCGCCACCGTTGGAAACTAACAAATTTGGCATCGACCCCGCCAATCTCAAGGATGAGGTCATTCCGCTCATCCGCAAGGTGGCCACCGACACGGGTTGTCATGTCATCAATCTATACGAGTCGCTAGACGGCAAACCGGAATGCTTTTCCGATCATGTACACCCGAATGCGGAAGGCCACAAATTCCTGGCCGCCACAGTTTACAAGGCGCTGACCGGTGAAGCCATCCCCGCTGCGGCCCCGGCGGCAACCGCACCGTGACGCCGGACGCTGTAGGGAGTGGATTTCACATGGCGTCACCGCTTGCAGTACCTCCTGCGCGGTTGCCGCCGCCATCCCGACGGCGGGGGGCCTGCCTGGCGGGTTACCGGAACCCATGCATCTTCCCAAAGCGGTGCGGCGCTGTCACCTTCAGTCCAAAGCCGACTGGTCCCGCGCCAGCCCGTTTGTCGAGATTTGCACCCCAACACCGGTTTCTCGACTCCGGTTTCCGGCACCGTAACCGCAAGTCTTGCGCCGGAGGCTTGACAATCGGACCGTAGAGCTGTATTTACGGCCCGTGAAAACCACTATCGAACTTCCCGATGTCATTGTGCGCCAGGCGAAGATCCTGGCGGCCGAAAGGCGGGTGACTTTGCGCGAATTGGTTTTGCAGGGACTGGAGCATGTGTTGACCGAGAAGCAGGTGACCGCCCGCAGCCGGGCCAAGAAACTGTTTGCCGCAATGGATGGCCTCCCCGCATTTGCCGCCAAAGATCGTCTCAGCCGCCCGGATGCCAATGCGCGCTGACCTTTTCTTGGACACCAACATCCTGCTCTACGCGGCATCCCGCGCCGCCGGGGAGCAGCAGAAGCGCATCAAAGCCAGAGAGTTGCTGGGCCTCGAGGAGGTCGGGTTATCCGTGCAGGTGCTCGCGGAGTTCTATGTCAATGCGACCGCCAAGTTGAAACTACCGGACGACAAGGTCATCCAGGTGCTTGAATCCCTGGAAAATTATCCCATTCTCCCCATATCCGAGGCCTTGTTTTGGGCGGCGCTCACTCTCAAAAAGCGCTATCAGCTTTCATATTGGGACAGCGCAATCCTGGCGGCGGCAGTGGAACTCGGTTGCCACACCGTCTATTCCGAGGATCTCAACCACGGACAAATCTACAGCGGGGTTCGTGTGCTCAATCCCTTCCTGGAATGAGACCTCTCACTTGCTCTGGGAGAAACTCCGGTCTCTGGACACATGGCTGTGAGAGAAGGGTTTCCGCCGGCCCGCCCCGCAAATCATCCACGATGGCCGCCGCACTTTGGTCGGCCCATGGATGCCCACTCAGTACGGTGGCGGCGGAGTCCTGCCAAGCCGCCACGGTGGCTGCCCAGTCCGTGCGATCGACCACCCGCCGCGCGGTTAGAACCGGCGCGGCTTCATCGAACTCGAGCCGGTCGCCTGCTTTGAGGTTGAGCCGCTTGCGCAGCAGCAATGGAATCGTGATCTGACCTTTGCTGGTAAGGGTGGCAATCATGC
>JBAXOF010000241.1:0-6139 GCA_037133375.1 Verrucomicrobiota bacterium
GCACAGGGGACTGTGCGGACTACCCCTGCGGCTGGTAGCCGCAGTTACGTTGACCAAGGCCCGGCGGCATCACAGGTAGGGCGGACCGGCCCGGTCCGCCGACTTGTCCGCCCGCATGGGCGGTGCCACACCTCGCATGAAGACCGCACAGGGGACTGTGCGGACTACCCCTGCGGCTGGTAGCCGCAGTTACGTTGACCAAGGCCCGGCGGCATCACAGGTAGGGCGGACCGGCCCGGTCCGCCGACTTGTCCGCCCGCATGGGCGGTGCCACACCTCGCATGAAGACCGCACAGGGGACTGTGCGGACTACCCCTGCGGCTGGTAGCCGCAGTTACGTTGACCGTGGCGGCGGTTTGCAACCGCCATGCCCGGCACTCATCTAACGGGGCTTGCCAAAACCCGCCTATTGGCTTGTGGCGGGCGGGTTGATATCTTACAAGACGGCCAGTGATCGTCCGATTTCACAGCTACGAAGAAGCCGCGATTTATGCCGGGGTAATGCAAGCCGACGGGCACTTTGCGGCCATTCTGGATGAAAGCATGGGTTTTATGTATGGGCCGTTGGCGATCGGCGGCTTCCGGGTGATAGTGACCCGTGAGCCAGTGCTGGAAACTGAGGAACCGCCAGCGGACGGGCCAATCGAGGCAGCTGTCTTGAATTTTCTGCGTCTGTTAGTTGGTGCGTTTGTGGTGTGCGGCCTGGCGGTGGGCATCGGTTTGTTGTGGACTGAGGCTGGCGACATGTTCGTGACGGGGGTGTTGGTGCAGGCCGCCGCCGTGACTGGCTGGCTGGGAATGTATATGATCCTGGGTCCCTTGATGATTCCCTTCACCAGGGCCTTGAGAAACAAGGCATCGGCTTTCGGCGGCCTGGTCAAGGGATTGGTCGCTTGCCTCTTCGTAGGCCAGTTGGCATTCGCTTTCGTTTGCTTTGTCCGTGTCCTCTGGCTGACGCTGGTCGGTTAGGTATTTCAAGTCCCGTTTTGCATGCGCTGTTCAGACACACGGCGGATCGGAGACTGCCGTTCCTTGGGTGCCTATGGCTCCAACAACGCCCGCACGGTGGCGGGATCGAGGGTGGCGGCGAGGTCGGTGCCGGCGAGGATGCCGGCGGCAAGCCTGCCCTTGTCCTGTTGGAGTTGGTGGATGCGTTGCTCCACGGTGTCCTGGCACAGCAATTTGTGCACAAACACCGGCTTGTCTTGGCCGATCCGATAGGCGCGGTCGGTCGCCTGAGCTTCGGCGGCCGGGTTCCACCACGGGTCGTAGTGGATGACGGTGTCCGCGGCGGTTAGATTAAGGCCGGTGCCGCCGGCCTTCAGCGAGATGAGAAACACCGGGACTCTACCGGATTGGAAATCCTCCACCAGTTGGCCGCGGTCTTTGGAAGCACCGGTGAGTTTGAGGTAGGGAATGCGCGCTTCGAGGAGATGGGCTTCGATAAGCGCGAGCATGCTGGTGAATTGCGAGAACAACAGAATCCGCCGGCCTTCCTCAATGAGCAACCCTAACAATTCCGTCAGGAAATCCAGCTTGGCGGAGGCGCGGACGTGGCTGGAAAAATTTTCCGGCAACAGGCGCGGGTCGCAGCAAATCTGGCGGAGTTTGAGCAAGGCATCGAGGAAGACAATCTGTGATTGGCCGAGGCCGCGGGCGGCGATGGCTTGGCGCACGCGCTTGTCCATGGTGGCGCGCACGGTTTCGTAAAGGTCTTTTTGGTTAGTGTGCAGTTCGATAAGATGCACGAGTTCGGTTTTGGGCGGCAATTCTTTGGCCACCTGGTCCTTGGTGCGGCGCAGGATCAACGGTGCCACCCGCCGCTTGAGCACGTCGTTGCGTGCGGTGTCCCCGTCCTTTTCAATCGGCTTGCGGAAGCGGGTGTTGAACGCCTCCTCACTGCCCAGAAACCCCGGAATCAGAAACCGCAACAAACTCCACAATTCGCCGAGGTGGTTTTCAATCGGCGTGCCTGACAGACAGAGGCGGTGGCGGGCCGTGAGCTGGCAGGCGGCTTGCGTCACCTTGGCGTGCGGGTTTTTGATGTATTGTGCCTCATCGAGCACCACCATGTGAAAGTCCACGCCGCGCAGTATGTCGAGGTCGCGTTGCAACAGCGCGTAGGATGTTAGAACAAGGTCCGCATGCGGGATCGCGCGGAAGTGGTGTTTGCGCTCCGCCCCGTTGAGCACCAGCACCCGCAGGCCGGGCGTGAACTTGAGCGCCTCCGCCCGCCAGTTAGGCACCACCGAGGTGGGTGCCACCACCAGCACCGGTTTGCCGCCCGCGTGGCCCGCCAACTTATCGGTTAGAACATGCGTTAGCGTTTGCAAGGTTTTGCCGAGGCCCATGTCATCGGCCAGAATCCCGTGCAGGCCGTGGCGCGCCAAAAATTGCATCCAATGAAAGCCGGCGAGTTGATAGTCGCGCAAGGTCGCGGCCACCCCATCCGGCAATGCCACCTGCTCGATGCCGGAAAAATCCCGCAGCTTGGCCGCCAACTCGGTCAGCTCCGGCGGTGGCGTGAGCCCCATAGCGGCGAGGCCCGCGAGCGACGCGGCATCCAGCGCGTGGAGGCGTGCGCGCTCGGGAAACTTCGGGTCGAGCAGCGCCGCAAGATGTTGGAGAATGATCCGCACCCGGCCGACCGGCAGGCGCAACGCGTCGCCACCCGGCAGCGGCGCATAGACGTGACTATTGCTAGGGCGGTCAAGGGTTTCCTCGAGAAAGTCGCTTTCTAACAATCCAGCCAAAATCGGCAGCAGGTCGTGGCGTTGGCCGGCCACCTCGAAGCCGACCGAGAGGCTGAACCAGCCGCCGTGGATCGGCTCCAGCGTGCTTTCCCATGTTGATGGATCGGCATCAAACACACGGTGGCCGACGCTGTCATCGATGGTGACATGCCAGCCGAGGGCCTCGAGCCGGGCTACTCCCTCACCGCGGAATTGGAACCAGAACGCGTCGCTGGGCACGCGGCCCGGATCGGGGAACCAACGGTCCGGACCAGTCGTTAGGGCGGCATCCCTGGACTTGAGACTGAGGGCGAAGCGCCATGCGGAGTTGGCTTGCAGCGACGACAGTCCGGTATCGCGAAGGTGTTGGGCGGCGGCGTTTTCTGCGGCCGTGGCATGTTGCAGCATCACGGTATGGCCGTCGGCCAGCGTCAGGGTGCTGGTCCAGTCCGGCGCGGATGCCCGCAACGAACTCCGATGCCCATCGTAGTTGACCACTGCGGTGGCGAATATCCACTGGTCCGGAGCCGGCAGTCCGAGCGATTGCAGCAACAGGCGCGTCGTGCGGTCGGCCGGCTCGCGCGTGACGTGCAACTCGAAGCGCGGGTCGCAGGCTAGCCACGGCAGCGCGGGTGGCAGCGCGGGTGGCAGCGCGGGTGGCAAGTTGCGGGCACCGGGCAGGGCCGCCGCCACGGCCGCGGCCACGCGGTGGCCGAGCAGGCGCTGCGGGTCGCGTAGCTGTGCCGCACCTAACAGCAACGCCGCCGCATGGTGGCAATAGCTGCCGATCTCGCATGAGCAAGTGGTTTCAAAGTCCCAGGAGTCGCCGGCCTGCCAGATAATGACTTCGGTTGTCGCGTTGGCCACGGTGCCCAGGAGTGTGAGGTGGCCTAGGGCGGAGGGATCGAGGCGCAAGTCCCTGACTTTGGGCACCAGCGGCCGGGCGGCGGCGAGAAGTTCGTCGTCGAAGCGGTCTTTCCAGCGGCAAGCGCTCAGAAAGGCATGAATGGCGGAGGGCGCTGGCAGAGAAGTTGATAGGGTTCAAGGGTGGCGTTTGCACTGCCATTGTTGGGACCAGGCGGGCGGCAGGCGGAGCGGTTTGGCGGCGGGCATTTGGACCAGAGCGAGCGCCTGGCGGGCGGTGACGAGGAGCTGGCCATCAGCCTCGCGGATCATTTCAAAGGCGCACCAGAAGCGGGCACGGGACAATTCATCGAGCCGGCCGCGGATGAGCAACCAATCGCCGAGCACGGCAGGACGTTGATAATCGACCTCGATGCGGGTGACCACCGGGAATTGGCGCGACTCCGCCATGGTTTTGAGGTCCATGCCCATGAGTGCGGCGAGTCGGGTGCGACATGTCTCGATCATGCGCAGGTAGGCGAGGTTGTGGACGACACCGCCGCAATCGGTATCGAAAAACATCACTTCTTCACGGGTTTCGATATGGGGAGGGGTGCTGGGCATGCCGCAGCATGGGCCAAGACAGCAGAATCCGCAATCCCGGCTTGACTTCAGACCTAAGGATTTCACAGTTAACGCGACCTTGAAATCGCTGACACTTCCAACCCTGCTGGGATCCTGGCTGCTCCTGCTGGCGGCACCGCCCGTGCTGGCGGATTCCTTCGTGGCTCCGGCGGATGGTCCGGTGGTGTTCCGGCGGGATCGCCTGCCTTTGGATGTGGATACCATGACGCGCCTTGCCGACCAACTCGCCGTGCTGGCTAACGGACAGGGTGGCGACGAGGCAGTGAAGCGCCGGGCGGTCGCGCAGATGCTCGGACTCGCATTCGCCCTGCAACCGGGCAATGTGGAAGCTCTCAGAATCCTCGACAAATTCAACCATGGCATTCAAAAGGCATGGGGGGATTCCGACCAACTGACCGCAACGAGTGCCGAGATTTGGCCGCTTCTCGGGTGGTTAGAGACGGCGGCGGCGGGCAAGGACAGCCACGCGCTGGCGGCTTGTCTGGGCGACGTCCTGGTCATCGCCGATGCGCAACACCCGCGTGCGGAGGCGCTGCGCAAAGCGGGCGAACAAGGCGCATGGGCCGGCTGGGTTGAGCCGCTCAGCGCCTTCGAAAAAACCGAAAAAACCGGACCGGTCGTGAAGCTCCAGCCGCCGGAAAATCAACCGCCGGTGTTGCCAGTGAAAAAGCCCACGCTGGGGGTTCCCATCATGCTGGCGAAAGCCGTGGTCAGCACGCCGTTGTGGACTTTTGACAAGGCCACCAAAGCCGCCGTGTTGCGCGCGATGCCCATCCGGATGCAGGCGAAGATGAAAGACGGCATGGCAAAAACCGAGCCGCTTTCGTGCACGATGGAGTTTTCCGGATTGAGTGCATTTGCTGATACCAATGCGTTCAAGTTCACCGCCGACACCGTGGGCAAGGCCCTAACCAAGCAACACGGCAAGGTGCCTGCTGGCGTGAGCGTGGGCTTGGTTTGTGGCGACGATGCGGACTATCTGATGGCACGCAATCGCAGCGCGATTTCCGGGGCGGCGGCGGTGCTGATCAACGCCGCCATCACCGGTTGCGAACCCGACGCCACGATCATCGGCGAGATCCAGGCAGACGGCAGATTCACCCTGCCGGCGCGGTTTTGGGAAAAACTGCGCGCCCTGTCCAGCGGCCCGGGTGGGCGCTTGGTAGTGCCGACCGAGGCGGAACGCTATCTGCCCTCGATCCTGGCTCTGGAAGATCCTGACTTTTTCTTCAAATACGAAGTGCTCTGTGCCTCCAATCTGGGAGAACTCATCGCCCGCTCCGCCAAAGAGTCCGAGGCCGACCTGGCGCAGGCCACCGCCAGTTTCGCTGAAATCCGCTCCAAAATCGGCAGCCAGCCCGTGCCGCAGTATATCGTGAATCATTTCATCCGCCAGCGTCTCGAAGAAGTCGCCAAGGGTGCTTCCTATCATGCCTCCGCACGTCTGCTGGCGTTGCAGGGTGAAGGAAAACGGCCTACCCAACTGCCGCGCAACCTCTTGGCCTGTCAACTGCGCAAGGCCATCCAGCCCATGGCATGGATTCCCAAGTATAACATCGAAGGCTACTATGATCCCAAGCTCTACAATGTCCAACTCATCAATGCCAAAGCCCTCAACGACGCTTTTGAGGTTTGCGTCAAGGAAGTAGACCGGTTAGGGAGATATGTGGAAATGCGCGACCGCGATCTCCATACCCAGGTCCGCGACATGGTCACCACCATCCGCACCCTCTCTCGTGTCACCCGCGGCAGGTCCGACGGCCGCACCGGGAAAGTCCCCATTCGCGCGGAATTCTATGCTCTGGCCCGCTCCTATCAGGCAGTGATGAAGGTTCTGAACCAGACCGCCATCGACGAGAGCGGTCTCTAGTGTGCTGGGCGTTATTTAGCTATACAGAACCGACCGGACGTGTAAAATC
>JBAXOF010000242.1:0-6078 GCA_037133375.1 Verrucomicrobiota bacterium
ACTGTCCTGCCTCAACGCGCAAGCCGCCGTCCGTGGCGATAACCTCCGCGGCGGACGTGGCGATGGTGGGCACGCTGGGGGGTGCCAAGGTGGTGCAACTCGGGCTCAAGACGGCAGGTGCGGTGAACAAGGCGGGCCGGGTGGGTCGGTTGGCTGAGAAGTTGGCGTCTGACGTGGCGCGGTATGGTGAAATTGGCATCAAGGCGGAATCGCTGGTGAATCCGCTGAGCAAGGCTGACAAGTTGCGCAATTTCTCGGTGCGCACGGTGATGGCTGGCAACACGGAAGGGCTTGAAAACATTTCGACGGAGAGCGGCGCTACCAATCCTGATTATCTCAACTCCTACGGGCAGGGCGTGGCGGCCGGCTTGCCGTTTGGCTTCATCCCTCTTGGCTTCCACGTCATCAAAAAGGTGACCGATGGACCATTCATGGCGGCATATCATGCGCGGGTGGATTCCAAGTTTGCGGAGAACTACAACGCGGCAATGGCTGGCGTGAAGGGGTTTGTTGCCATCACTCCCGACCAGGCGGCGACGGCGCGCACGTTTGTCAATCCCAAGGCTGTGATGGCACAGCAAGCGAAGCTAGCGGAAGTTCAAACGCGATTGTCCGACCCGACGCGCAATGTGGAAGCGCCCATCATGCGCGCCAAGGCATTGAAGGCATTGGATCAGGTGGCTACCGACATCGCCACGCAAAACGAAAACGCGGTGGCGGCGGTGCAGGAGATCGGCGCATTGCCCGACCCGGTGGCGCAAAGTTACTGGCGCGGGATTTCCAAGGTTGGGACCGGAAATGCCGACCAGCTCACGGCCAACGAGCGCGCGGCGGTTGGCGGTGCCAAGACTCCCGCGGGGCAAGCGATATTCGAGGAAACGAAGCTGCCTGACGGCACGGTTCAAACCCGCGTCACAACGGAAGGCATGGCGCATATCAAGTTGGAAACGCCAGCCGTGGGCGAGCTGGTTCGCTCTCCCGAGGGTGACGCCCTCTACGATGCCAATTACCAAGTCCCGACCACTCCCCCAACCAACCAGCAACCCCATGGGCAGAGCCTACAAGGACAGACCGGAGCGCAAGCCATTGCGCAAAATCCACAAGCTCAAGCAGGAAACGCGCCAGCGGCAGCCGGTGTTGGAATCGGAGGAACGGCAGCGGCAACCGTTGGCCAGGCCGGACAAGAAGCGGGACCGATAATCAACCCAGCCCAGCCTTCGCCCGTGGCGGTGCCGGTGATTGCACCGGTGGTGGCGGGGCACCCGGTAGCCATTGCGCGGGCGGTGGCGGCCAGCGTGGAAGCCTCCGTGCCAAGCCTGCAAGGCCGGGTGAAGGTGGCAGACCATGCAACGCACCGGAGCGGCGGTGTGTTTGTCGATCTGGACGGCAGCATGACGGTTTCGCCGCGGGACATCGCCGCTGACATGAAGGTTACCGGCGAGAAGGACCCGACAGGGCGCTTGGTCGAGTTGGCAATCCGGCATGAGGTGCTGCACGTCGCTCAAGTGGGCGTGTTGCGGTCGCGGTGGGAGGCGGCAGGCTCGCAAGGTGCGTTCAAGGACTTCTTTTTCAAGTTCTACGCCGGGGAACTGGCGCGGTTGCAGGCCAGCAATCCGGCGGCGGTGGCGGCGGCGCGGTCGATCTACGGTGAAAAGATGTGGGACGCCATGGAAACGGACGGTCACAAGGGGGCCGAGCTATTCCGCATTCTGACCGAGGGTGAAATTAACGGTGAGGTCACCGACCTTGCGCGGGAATTGGCCAACGGCGGGGCGACGCCTGGCTTCATTCAGCTTCTCAAGGACGCGATCAAGGTCATCACCGACCTGATTGCCACCAAGAGATTGCCCGAGGCGGCGCGGCAGCATGTGGCGGCGCTGGAAACACTCTACCGCGAGTTGACCGCACCGGTTCAAGCCACTGTTGCGCCTGTGGACACGGCGACGGAAACGAAATCGCCCGTAGCGACCGCAGAGCCTACGGCGGCAAGCGTTCCGGTGGAAACGAACGCGGGCACGAATCCAACTGTCAACGATTCCTTGACGGTTCAGCCGACGCCCGAGGTATCAAATGATACCCCGCCCGCCGAACAACCTGCCGCGCCTGCCGGAAAGCCGAAGAGCTACCGCCGGACGGTGGACAGCCCGCGCAAGGCCGCATTCAAGGCACATGAGTTGATTCAGGAGATCGGGGGCAACTTGGTTTCCAAGTCACGGGCGGCGGAAGTGCTGGGCAAGGAGCGGATGAAGATCGAGGGGAATCTGAGCCAGTGGAACGGGGCCAAGGCGTTGGGCGATCCGACGTTCAACATGATCTATGCCCGCAGCGGTGGTGAAACTCCCAACGTGATGGCCGAAAGACTCTACCGGAAGAATCTGATTTCAGCGCCGACGCCGGATGCTATGTGGGACGCCATCCGCGAGGTTGCCAACGGTGCCCGCAAGATTGGCGAGGCTGAAAAGGTGGCGGATACCCACTACCAGAACGAAAACAAGAACTGGACGGATGAGCAGATTTCCGAGCGGGAAGCGAAGAATGCCGCTGATGCAGAAAAAAGCGCCAATCAAGGGATGGAATTTGACGCGGTGAACGAGCCTGGGGCGGGCCGGATTGGTGTGCCGGTGGACGAATTGCAGGTCGGCGAGAAAATCCACGTTGACGGCGAGGAAATGACGGTGGCGAAGCGTCACCCGGACGGCACCATTGAATTGCAGGATGGCAGCCGCTTCGGCAAGCAGGTTTTCCACGGGGCGGAAGTCTATGTTGAGATGGGAGAAGGCTTTGACGTGCCGCATGAGGATATTGCGGCCGAGGTGAACTTCCTTGTTGACGAAGCCGAGGCAAAAGGTTACACGTCCCCCGATGAATACGCCGCTGCCGACCCAACAGGATTCGAGCAATCCGCTACCGCCGCTGAGAACGCTCACGGACCGGGAACTTCGGCGGCGGGTGGTGATGGCCGAGTGTCGGAAGGAAGTCGCACGGCGCAAGGCGGCACGGGAAGCGGCAACGAAGTAGCGTCTCGCAAGACGGCGATGGACGCGAAGAACCTTGCGGCGGCGCAGGACTTCGGCGGCAATGACGTCAAGCTGACGCAGGACACGATTGTTGACCCGGCGACGCTGGCCGCAGAGAAGGCGGCGGCGGAAGAAGCCAAGGCGCAACAGGACAAACAGCAACTCTCCATGAACCTGGACGGTGAAACCCCGCCTCAACCCGCAACCCCCAACGACCATGGCCGCGAAGAAAAGCAAGCCAGCGCCGACCAAGCCCAAGATGGGCAAAGGCAAGTGCTGAATGAGCAGGCTGCCGGGGAGAAATCCCCGGTGGCCGACCTCGATGCTGACGAGCGGGCGTTTTTGGATTCGTTCGGCGGGGATTCGCTGATGAGTTCGCCGGCCAGCCGCGACAAGCAGACGCTTGACCTGTTCGACCAGACGGCCCGCAACGCGCCGCAGGATTCTCCGCTGTCCCGCGTGAAGGTGGAGGGGACCAAGAACGCGCTGGGAGCTTACAAGGCGCTCACGGCCAAACGTGAGAAGCTGGGCAGGCGGAAGAGCAAACGCTATTCGCAATCGCTGTGGAAGGTGTATCAGGCGGTGACCGGGCAGGACTTGGCTACGCCGGATTGGGCGGGGATCTACAAGCCGGAAGGCACCGCCCCCGCCACGGTGGACACTCCCGCGCCAGTTGCCAAGGAGCCATTGGCCGCTGAGATGCCCGCCATCGAGACAGGAACGCCCGATTCAAAACCCCTTCCAGAAGGTGTATTCCAAGATGTGATCGACAGCATCGACAAGGAGGTTGATAGGGCGATGGAACGCCGCGATAATCTCCAACTTCTCAATAATCGGATGAATGAACGATCCCGCGAGATACCCGGATCATTCGTGACGGGACGATCAAATCAGCACAAGGGGTTGATGAAGCAACGGGAGGGGATGAACAACCGAATGTCGAAAGCCTTCGACCAGTTGCAAGACGCGGAAAAGAAGCTGCGGGAACTCCAACAGAAGCGCAGGGGCTACGCATCGGGAGAATTTCACGAAAACGGCCAACCACGCGCCAATTCTCCATCACGAAAAGAAGCAGCGAAAGCAGTTGGTTCGTATGGCGACTATATCCGAGCCACGGTGAAGAAAGGTGACATCGTGACGTTCACTATGAACCCAACACCGGGCGGAAGCCGTGTGGCACGGGTGAATCAAAAGACAATTTCCCTGGAAGGCGGAACATCTTGGAGTTTCGATCATGTAATGCCGTGGAAGGATGGGCGGGAAATGAGCAAGGCCGAATTGAAAGAAGACATCAAGGCGTGGCGGGAGAGAGAAACAGAAACACCAGAGAAAGCGCCGGAAGTTGTCGCCGAAGCCAAGGAGACCGCGCAAGGCGTCGCGCTGATGTCGGCCCCGGCGAGCGGTGCCCCGGCTAAATATGACGCGGAGAAAATTAAGGATGCCACCTCCGCGGCCCGCGAAGAAGTTGCCGCCTCCCCGGTGGAAAAACTTCGTTCCATTGGAAGAGCCTGGCTTGAAATTGGAAAGCGCGACGACGCTCACCAGTTAGGTAAACGTCTCACGGCCACCACGATTCGCGGATTGATCGGGCAGTTGCCGGACGGAATCACGGGAATCAAGGTGAAGGACAACGGGAAAGACAGTTACGGAGTCCAAAGGTGGGACATTACCGCGCCCAAGGGCCGAGCCTCTGTCATTGAAGAAAAAGGCATGGTTTGGGTGGATGTGAGCGGGATTGGCGGACCGGCATCCTATATCGAACCCAACCGCAGGGATGCCGCGGGCGCGGCTCCGGCGATTTATCAGGTGGTCGAAGCATACGCCAGAAACAACGGGCTGGAATTCATTCCCGACCCGTCTGGAGTGACCCCGATTGCGACTTTTCGTAGATGGTCACAGATGCTTTCCAGCGCCACGAGATTTGGCGACACCTCGCACATCTCGCCTGATGGAATGGTTCCGGGCCGACCACAAATTCCCCTCGCCAACGGCACCACCGCGCCGGAAACAACCGACATCCCTGGATGGACGAAAGGCGGGGATGTTCCGGCTGATGTTGGGCGTCTGGCGATGGCGGAATATGCCTATGTGAAAAAGTGGATTCCAGAGATTGAGAGCTTGCAAATAAGCCCGGATGGGACTACCGTTCTCGGCAGCGATGGACACTCACTTGGAACAGATCCCGGAAGCGCTTTTGAAGGTCTCCTCAGTGGCGGACGTGACCCCCGAGTTACTGGCATTGGCCCGGCAACATTGCTTAGGGCGGTTATCACGCGCATGGCGGAAAACGGCACGCCCCCCGACTTCTCGCGATCCGCTTTGGTTTCTATCGGTGATGATAGGGCGAATTTGTTCGGTGAAGATTCCAAGGGAGGCAATGATTCTGTCACCCTTCTGCGAAGCAGAGAAAGCGGGAATGAAGCCCGCGGCAATTTAGCGACGGATTCGCTGTATTCGGCCCCCGCTGCCTCCGCGCCAACCATCCCTTGGGACAAGATGAACCCGCTTTTCCGCAGCGTGTTTGCGGCCAACCTGCAAGGAGTGCCACTGGCGGACATTGCCAAGCAACACCAGATCGGCGAACGCGGGGTGAACAACATCCTGAACCAGATCAACACCCGCATGCAGGCGATGGGAGAGGTTCACGGGCTTGGCGGGCTGGAACCGGCAATGAGCGACGGATTGCTTGAACCGGGTCGGCCGGAACGGGCGATGAGCGCGAGCGTGCCGGATGTGGCCCGCCTGCTGCAAATCAGGGAGGCCAACGGCGATCCTGACGTGATTGCCAACGCGGAAACATACGCCGCCGCCGACGCCATGATTGCCGCCGACCGGCAAGGGACGGTGGAACGCATCATCAACCGCCGCGCCAACGGCGAAAGCCTGACGCTGGACGAAACCGCCGCCGCGCAGATGCTCATGCTGGAACAAGTGGGGCACCAAGATTCCATGACCGAGGCGCAGAAGCTGCAAATGGCGTGGCTGGCGATGGATTGGATCGAGCAGGGGACCGATGACGCCCGCCGCCTGCAAATCCGCCGCGACGTGACGCACTCGCCCG
>JBAXOF010000243.1:0-6069 GCA_037133375.1 Verrucomicrobiota bacterium
TTCGTGAGAATGCGGTCCATCAGCCCCCGCGCTGTCACCAGCGCGCCTACGAAGAATGAGCCCGCCCCCTACCACCCGAAGCACGCTTGCGCGTTACGACTTGTTAGCTCCGCAAGCTCTCCGGCAGTCATGCCCAGCGCGCGCGCCAACCCGCCACCGATCGCCGGCAGGTTCGCCGGATGATTGCGGCCATCCGCCAGCGGATGACTCACATACTCCGGCGGCGGCAGGCTCTCCGGCGCATCCGTCTCCAACAAAATCCGCTCTCGCGGGAGTTGCCGGAATACCTCTAACATGGCCGCCCGGCGCGGCTGGAGGATTGCCCCGGAGCAGGAAAAATACGCACCCAGCGGCAGCAGACGCCGCGCCATTTCCAACGACCCGCCGAACCCGTGCAGCAACATGCGCGGCGGCGGAGCTTCGGCCAGCAATGTGTCTAACAACAATCCCCAGGCCCTGACGCAGTGGATGGTCAGCACCCGCTGCAAGTCCCGCGCCAGCCGCAATTGCCCGAGAAACACCGGCAACTGCACCTCTGGCCCTGCCACCCCGCGGTCCAACCCACATTCCCCGACCACCGCCAGCGGGAATTGCTCTAACAATCCACGCAGCCGCGCCTGCCACGCCACCGTGCCTGCCACCGTAGCTGCCACCGTAGCTGCCACCGTAGCTGCGGCTTCCAGCCGCAAATCACGCACCTGCCCCGCCGCCGTAGCTGCGGCTTCCAGCCGCAGATCTTCCAGTCGCAGCTCCTGTGCCTGCCACGGATGGATCCCGAATGCGGGAACGATCATTTCCGGATAGGCGGCTGCCAAGGCCGCCACCGCCGCCCAGTCTGCCTCACCGGTGGCATTGACCACACAGCGTCTGATGCCGGCACGCCGCATCGACTCTAACATCAGCTCCGCCGCTCCCAGGCAGGGAAATTGCAGGTGATTGTGGCAGTCGATCCAGTGCATACATAAGCCGGTTTCGGCCTAACCACCATAGGCGAGGCTGGGTTGATTGCAAAGGTCAAACCCGCAGCACCTATCGCCCCTCCTTGGTTTTTGCCGAACCACCGCGCAAAACCCTAAGCAAACGGAGACAATCCGCTATCCCAGTCAAATCTGCGCAGTATATGACTGATTATGCGTAGTCAGTTACCCCGCTGGCCCCCAGAGTCCGCCATCTTCCATGCGGAAACATCCGCCGGACGAAGCCATATAGAACCCATCCACAAAGCCCGTTGATCCTCTGTTATACCGAAATCCAAAGCCAACTCAGCAAGCCACCGCAACAATACCCTCCAACAATCTCAATCCCCAAAACAAACAACCGATGAAAACAAGCTGGAAACTCCCCAATATCTCCACCATCAGCCGATGGATCCTTCAAAAGCCTAGCAATCTGTTATGGGTTGCCGGCGGCGGGGCTTCCCTGGCGTTGGTCCTGATGTCCTGCGCCACCTCCCGCACCATGATGGCGCCACCCACCATCCCGGGAGCCACTTTCGTCGGCACCAAGGAATGCGCCACCTGCCATGAGAAACTTGTCCGCGACTTCCGCACGGCGGATCACGCGAAACTCCAGGCCAAGGGCAAGAATGCCATCGACATGGGTTGCGAATCCTGCCACGGCGCGGGCAGCAAGCACGTCGCTGCCGGCGGCGGTGCGGGCACCATCGTCAATCCCAAGAAATCCCCGCAAACCTGCTTCCAGTGCCATCTTGACAAGAAGGCCGAGTTCAGCCTGCCCTACACTCACCCGGTGCTCTCGGGCAAGGTGACCTGCAGTGACTGCCACAACCCGCACAAGGGCAATGCAGTCAAAGGCGGCGGCACCCAGCTCAACGGCAAGAACGAAACCTGCTATGAGTGCCACAAGGCCCAAGCCGGTCCCTTCATCTTCGCCCATGACGCCGTCAAGGAAGGTTGCGTCACCTGCCACAGCCCGCACGGTTCGGTCAACCAGAAGATGCTCAACCAACGCAACTCCACCCTCTGCCTGAAGTGCCATGTTGATTCCCACACCAAGGGGAATGCCGGCGCGATGGGCCCGTCCGGCGGCCATGCCCCGACCGGTCCCACGGTGACGCCGACAACCGCGCCGACCAGTCGCTTCAACCAAGGCACCTGCTGGAGCGCCGGTTGCCATGAAGCCGTTCACGGCTCCAACACCAACGTCGAAATTCGTTTCTAATATAAAATCCATTCATCAACCTTAATTCAGTCATCACATATGAAACCGATTCGTTTTTCAAAATTCATGGGACAATCCAGGACCCTGCGTTCGTTCCGTCTCGCCCTTGCCGCTCCGGCAGTGGTGCTCACCCTCGCCACCGCCCAGGCCGGCACTCCCGCAGCTCCTGCGGCAGCCCCGGAATCCGCGGCCGCCAACTGGATTGGCTTCACCATCGGTGGTGCCTTCGTCAGTGGCAATGACGCCGGCATGCATACCCGCACCCAGACCAATGGCGACTTCTACGGCGGCATTGATTCGATGCAATACACCCAGGCCCTCGACAAATCCACCACCCTGACCATCGACGGTCACGCCCTGCCAGGGTTGGAAGATTACGAGGCCAACGTGAACGTCACCAACTCCGACATTGGCTACATCAAGGCCGGATTCAAACAATTCCGCACTTGGTATGATGCCTCTGGCGGATACCTCCAAGGAGCCAATATGATCGTGAGCGGCGTCGGCAGCCAGTTCGACGACGATCAGTCCATCGACCGCGGCGAAATCTACTTCGAAGCCGGTCTGCGCAAGGAAGGCATGCCTGAAGTCACCTTCTCCTACAAGCATTTGTATCGGGATGGCCAGAAGGACTCCACTTGCTGGGGAGATACCCAGAACAACAACAACTGGGGTGGCATCGCCAGCAGCAACGTCGCCTTCAAGCTGATGCCGGCGCTGTGGAATATCGACGAGAAGTCCGACATCTTCGAACTCGACGTCGAGCACACGCTTGGCAATACCGACCTTGGCATCGGTCTGACTTACGAAAACTACAGCCTTGACAACTCGCGTTACACGCCGCGTTGGGGGGCTACCCCATCCGCCGCCGTCGGCATCACCAAGATCACCCTTACGGAAAAAACCGATGCGGATGTCTTCGCCGGCAATATCCACAGCGTGACCCGCTTCAATGACAATGCCTGGTTGTCCTTCGCAGCCTCCTACAGCAGCACTGACACCGATATCGGCGGAGGTTCCCGCGCCTTGACGCAGTATTGGCCAACGCCGATTCCGGCGTCACCCACCCGCCGTGATTATGCTTATAACCAAATGAGCGGTAGCAGCGACGTCGACCAATTCATCTGCAACCTCAACTTCATGTGGGTGCCGGTGCAAGACTTGACCGTCACGCCCTCGTTGCGCTACGAGCATGAAAGCATCGATACCTACAGTAACTTCAACGCCTTCAATACCAACCAAACGTGGCAAGGTCTTGAGTCGCTGGGTTCCTTCTCGGACATGGACTCCACCACGGGTGCCCTCGATCTCCGCTACACCGGAATCTCGAACGTCGTGCTTTATGCCAAAGGCCAGTGGGGCCAGGAGAACGAAGACATCCTCCGTCAGGACCTATACCTGCCCGGCGAGTTCCTCTCCACGGATGTGCGAATCGACGAGCAGGAGTATGTGGTCGGCGCCAACTGGTATGCCCTCAGCAACCTGAGCTTCTCGGCGCAGGGTTTCTACAAGCAGCGGGATGCCTCCATGGACCATCTGGAAGGCAACCAACTCCCGGTGTCCAACGCCGGCCCCGGTGGTGCCAACAACTTCCGTCCGATCATGACCGAGCATGACACGGCTATGACGGACTTCAACGTCCGGGTCACCTGGCGTCCGATGGGCAACGTCTCCCTGGTTACCCGCTACGATTATGCTCACACCGACTTCCACAATGCGGGCATCAACTGGAGCGCGCCAGCCCCGGCCATTTTCTATCCGATCATTGAAAGCGGTAACGTCACCTCCCATATCCTGAGCGAAAGCATCACATGGAATCCCATGGAGCGCCTCTACGTGCAGGGCAATGTGAGCTGGGTCAGCTCGGAAACCAAGACGCCTGAAGTTTACACAGGCAAATCGGACAACGACTTCCTGACCGCATCGTTGACGGCTGGCTACGCGATTGATGACCGCACGGACATCACCGCGAGCTACACCTATTACGGTGCTAGTAACTACGACAACAGCAAGGGTTACACCGGCGTGAACACCATGGGTTTCGGACAGAACACACAGGAAAACGCCATCAGCCTGACCCTCACCCGTGCGCTGACTCCCAACATGATCTGGAACCTGCGGTATGGCTGGATCACCAGCAACACCGACCCGATGCCCGATCAGACTGGAGGCTACAACGACTTCTCCGCACACATGGTCTCGACCGGTTTGCAAATTCGTTTCTGATGCGATAAACCCGATTATCGTTAGAAGCAACCAATCCAATCCCACACGACTATGAACTGGAAATTACAAGCCTCCATGCTCTCTGCCGCCGTGCTGATTGCCGCGCCTGCGGCCTTCGGCGATGCGGCCGAGGTATACGCCAAAAACTGTGCCTCCTGCCACGGCAAGGATGGCAAGGGCGAGACCACCATGGGCAAGAAAGCCAAGGTCAAGGACTACACCGATGCTACGGCGCAAGCGTCGTTCACCGATGCCGAAGCCCTCAAGGTCATTCTTGAAGGCAAGGAAAAGATGAAGGGCTACAAGGACAAGATCACCGCGGAAGAAGCTGCCGATCAGGTCAAATACGTCCGCGCCTTCAAAAAATAACCAGGCGTCGCGGCAATTAGCCGCAAGCAATCCACGGCGGGGGTTCGGCAACGAGCCCCCGCCTTTTGCTAACCTTTTGAATGGCGTTGCCCGCAAGCCGAGCGTGAAATGCTGACAGAGAGATGGAAACCACGGATTACACGGATTACACGGATTGAAGAGGAAGACTTGGGGTAGGGTGGAAGCGTGACTTGGTGGGGTGGATCGGGAGCAGAAGCCACTGAGGCCACTGATTGCCACTGATTGCCACTGAGCACACTGAGAAGAAATCTTCAGTCAGTGAAATCAGTCTTTATCAGTGGTCTCTTCCGCACGAGCTATCCCGACACTCCAATTCACCCCACCCTAAATTCTTAATCCGTGCAATCCGTGTAATCCTCTTCATCCGTGGTCATCTTCGTCCCCCTGTTTCCATTCAAGCCCCCTGACTTCCCAGACGAAAGCTGTCAGGAGCCTGCCGACTCCTGAATCTCCCAAAAAACATCGTTGCGTCACCGCGCCGAAGTGTGACAAAAACCCGCCGCCAACCGCATCCAACAAACAAAAAAAGTCCATGAACGACGAATCCCCCGCCCCGTCCGCAACCCGCATTCCCACCCGTCTGAGTCGTCTGCGCAACTGGCTCAGCTTGTCCGGCCTGGTGCTGGCTGCCGCCGCGTTTTTGGCCTTCATGCTGTTGTTTTCGGTGGACCTGTTTGCGACCCACGCCAACCCCTACATGGGCATTCTCGCCTACGTGGTGGCCCCCACGTTCCTGCTGGCCGGTTTGGCCATCGTGTTGTTAGGCTATATCCTGGAAACCCGCCGCATCCCCAAGGGCCATCCCGAGATGGTCTCTAATTTCGTTTTGCATGTCAATCTGGCACGCCAGCGCGACCGCCGTCTGCTGGTCGGTTTTGTCGGTGGCAGCTTGGGCTTCTTGTTTCTTACCGCGCTGGGCAGCTATCAAACCTATCACATGACTGAGACCAATTCGTTCTGCGGCGAGGTTTGTCATACCTCGATGGAGCCGCAGTTCAAGGCCTATCAGCATTCGGCGCATGCCAAGGTCGCCTGCGTCGCCTGCCATGTGGGCCCGGGTGCCGGCAACTACATCCGCACCAAGGTCAGCGGCATGCGCCAGCTCTATCATACCATTCTCGGTGACTTCAAGCGGCCGGTGTTATTGCACAACGTCAACCAGCGTCCGGCCCAGGAGACCTGTCAATCCTGCCACTGGTCGCAAAAGCACACGGGCGACCTGCAAAAGACCTACCGGCATTTCCTCTCCGACGAGACCAACACGCCCTTCAC
>JBAXOF010000244.1:0-6036 GCA_037133375.1 Verrucomicrobiota bacterium
GGTTCCTATGCGGTCGCCGCCACCATCAACGATCCGAATTACCATGACACGGCCGCCGGCACGCTCATTATTGACAAGGCCGCCGCCACCATCGGCCTCACCGGACTCACCCAAACTTACGACGGTTCGCCGAAATCCGTCACCGCCAGCACCACGCCGATCGACCTAACGGTTGCAGTCACCTACAATGGATTCGCGACCGCGCCGAGTGCTGCCGGCAGTTATGCGCTTGCCGCCAGCGTGACCGATCCGGATCACACGGGCAGCGCCGCCGACACACTCACGATTAAAATGGCCCCCGCCGTCATCGATCTAACGGGGCTTACCCAGACCTATGACGGGGCACCGAAACCCGTCACCGCCGGCACCACGCCAACAGGCCTGAGTGTCGATCTCGCCTACAATGGATCCACCACTGTGCCAAGTGCTGCCGGCAGTTATGCGATTGTCGCGACGGTCAACGACCCAAATCACACGGGAGCGACCTCCGGTACGCTCACGATTGAAAAAGCCACCGTCACCCCGGTGCTTGTCGGACTCACCCAAACCTACGATGGCTCGCCGAAACCCATCACGGCGACCACCACGCCTGCCGGTCTCGCCGTTGCAATCACCTACGATGGGGCGGCCATCGCGCCAAGCGCGGCGGGCAGTTATGCGCTTGCCGCCACCATCACCGATCCGAATCACGCGGGCAGCGCCGCGGGCACGCTCGTCATTCAAAAGGCCACCGCCACTATTGCTCTAACTAACCTGACCCAAACCTATGACGGATCACCAAAACCGGTCACCGCCACCACCACGCCGTTAGGACTTGCCGTCGATATCACCTACTCCGGCTCCACCACCTCGCCAAGCGCGGTCGGTAGTTATGCGCTTGAGGCAGCGGTGCACGATGCGAACCACACCGGCAGTGCCACCGCCACGCTCATCATTGAAAAGGCCACCGCCACCTTGGCATTCAGCGGTCTCACCCAAACCTACGACGGTTTGCCGAAGACCGTCACCGCCACCTCTACCCCTGCCGGTCTAACGGTCGACATCACCTACGCTGGCACCCCCGCCGCGCCAAGTGCTGTCGGCAGTTATGCGATCTTGGCCACGGTGAACGATGCGAACTACACGGGCACCACCCCGGCAGCGCTCACCATCCAAAAAGCCGCCGCCACCATCGCCTTGGCAGGGCTCACCCAAACTTATGACGGCACACCGAAAACTGTCACCACCACCACCACGCCCGCCGGTCTAAATGTTGATGTCACCTACGACGGGTCTCCAACCGCGCCAACCCTTGCGGGTTCTTACGCGGTCAGCGCTGCCATCAACGAGCCGAATTTCCAGGCCACCGCCACCAACTCGCTGGTCATCGTCCCAGCCAAGGAATGGACCCTGTGGCGCGATGAATATTTTACTGCCGCCGAGCAAGCCGCAGGCCTTGCTGACCCCGCCGCCGATCCCGATGGCGACGGACTGACCAACCTCGCGGAATACGCCCTCGGCACCAACCCCCGCCAAGCAACCCCACACTTCGTCGCCAGTCGTAATTCTAACGGACTCTCGCTGGTCTTTACCCGCCCGGCAAACCTGCCAGACGTGATCTATAGTGCGGAAGCCTCGGACAATCTCGGCACCTGGTCGCCGGTTGTCTTGGAAGTGATAGCGCAGGGTGCCATTGAGACCGTGCGTGCCCGTGACCCGCTCCTCAGTGGGAACCTCTCCCGGCGCTTCCTGCGCCTGTGCTTTGAGAGTCGTTAGTCGGTGAATTCCTGCTGGGAAACTTCGGGCTTGGAAAGCGGCGGACTATTGCCGATGCTTCACGCATGCCGCAACCCCACATCGACGTCCGCTACGTTGCCAACCTTGCCCGTCTGGAACTTTGCGACGAGGAAATCACGACGTTCCAAGTGCAGCTCGACGCCATTCTAGGCTATGTCGAAACACTTTCGCAGTTGGACATCAGCGGGATCGAAGCGACCGCTCACGCGGTGCCGATGTTCGGGCGGATGCGGGCGGACGAACCGCACGCAAGCCTGCCGCTGCAAGCCGTGCTGCAAAACGCTCCGGATCAGGCGCAAGGCCAAATCCGCGTGCCCAAGGTGGTTGCCGATGCCTGATTCAACCTAACAATTCTATCGCATGACCATCACCACACTGCGCCAGCAACTCCTCGCCGGGGAAATTACCCCGGCGGCCATTCTAACCCGGCTAGCCGGAGACATCGCCGCCCGTGATGCCTTCACCGGTGCCTATCTTTCGCAAGACCTTGAAGCCGCCATGGCCGAGGCCGCCACTGCTGATTTGGCACTGCCGCTTGGGGGTATCCCGATTGCCATCAAAGACAATATTAATGTGTTAGGTCAACCCTGCACCTGCGGCTCGAAGTTTCTGGCGGAGAATTACCGTTCGCCCTATGATGCCTCTGTCATCCGCAAACTCCGTGCCGCCGGAGCGATTCCCTTTGGGCGTATGAACCTCGATGAATTCGCGATGGGTTCCTCAACGGAAAACTCCGCGTTGCAGACTACGCGCAACCCCCGCGATCATGCGCGGATCCCCGGCGGATCGTCCGGCGGACCCGCCGCCGCTGTCGCGGATTGCACGGCCATTGCCGCGCTCGGTTCTGATACCGGTGGCTCAATCCGCCAGCCCGCATCGCATTGCGGCGTGGTTGGCTTGAAGCCATCCTATGGCCGCGTTTCACGCTATGGCTTGGTCGCCTTTGCCTCGTCGCTCGATCAAATCGGTCCGCTCACCCACAGCGTGGAAGACGCCGCGCGCATCCTGCAAGTCATCGCTGGTCCTGATCCGTTAGATTCCACCTGTCTCGACGCGCCGGTGCCGGACTACCTCAGCGGGCTGCAGGCGGGTGTGCAAGGGCTCAGGCTCGGCTTGCCAAAGGAATATTTCGGCGAGGGTATCGACCCCGGCGTGCGCCGCCAGGTGGAAGCTGCCGTCACCGCGCTTGCCGCCCAAGGTGCCGAGGTGGTGGAAATTTCCCTGCCGCACACGGCCTATGCGGTGGCCACTTACTATGTCATCGCGCCGGCCGAGGCGTCTTCAAATCTCTCGCGTTTCGATGGCATCCGTTACGGCCATCGGGCCGCCAATCCGGCGGACATTCTCGACCTCTACCAACGTTCGCGCGAGGAAGGCTTCGGCCCCGAGGTGAAACGCCGCATCATCCTTGGCACCTATGTGCTCTCCTCGGGTTACTATGATGCCTATTATGGCCGGGCCCAGCAAGTTCGTACCCTCATCCGCCGCGATTTTGAACATGCCTTCAGCCGGGTGGATGCCATCCTCGCCCCAGTGGCCCCCACCCCGGCGCGCAAATTCGGTGGCACGTCCGTTGATCCCCTGCATGAGTATCTATCGGATATATTCACGCTGGCCCCCAATCTCGCGGGTATATGTGCCATTTCCGTGCCTTGTGGCCACACCGATTTTGATGGCGGCAGCGGGCTTCCCGTAGGTTTGCAAATCCTCGCGCCCCACCTTGGCGAGGCCATGTTGCTGCGTGTCGCCCGTGCGGCGGAACTCCCGCTCCGAGGTTGAATTACCCAATTCTTGCACGGTCAGCGGTGCCGGGGGCGGTCTTGGAGAATTATACCAAGAGATAGCTTACGAAGGCGGAATAATTCGGATTGATTCCCGGTGGAGCTGGAATTGTTTCCAGGTTCCGCAGGTCTCCCAACCCCCAACCATGCATCCAACCATGATTCTCCTAACAACATTCGAGGGGGCGGCTCTTGGATCAGATGGTTCAGCCATTTTTAGCGACCGCGTCTGGGCGGTTTTGGGCGATGCTCTGTGTCTAACAAAAATTCAGATCCGGATTCTGCGCGCGGTGTTTGATGACTCCACTGAATGTGGCATAGCGGCCAATTTGGGCATTCCCATCCCCAAGGTTCGCACTCACCTCGGGCGCATTCGCCGGAAGCTTGGCGCTCGCACTCGGGTGGAACTCGCGCTGCGCGTCGCCACCAAGTTCATCCGTCTCTACGGCGATCCGGAGGTGGCCCCGTCAGCCGATGGGTCGGCGTCCGGCACGAGTCGGCGCGAGAGACGGCTGCATTCTCGTCCTGCGGTGCCGCGTTTGCCTCTGGGGCGCAGACGCCCCCCCTCCTCGCAACCTTGATTGGCGCTGAGTCGTTAGTCCCCAGAACCGCATGAAGCCCACCGCAAGAAACTCTGCGATTTCCTCTGCTGGCTCAGTGCCTCCGCCCATTGGCATCAACCTAACGCGGAGATTGACGGGAAACGTGGATTCTGAAGGTGAATCGGGCGGAATAAACCACTGAAAAAACTGCTGACACTGAGGGCACTGATTAATTTTGGATTTTGGATTTTCTTCGTAGGCGCGTTCGTGAGAACGCGGGGGGACGGGGTGAAGCGGACCAAGACAACCACTGAAAGAACTGATGACCACTGATGGCACTGATTAAGAAAGGCATTTATATACGCGCCCTTAAGGATCCTTGGGAACCGATGGCGCAGAAGTAGCAGGAGCAGGAGCAGGAGCAGGAGCTGCAGGAGCAGCAGGAGCAGCAGGAGTAGGCGTGGCTGGGTTGCCGGCGGTGCCGGAGACCGCTTCGAGGGTGAGTGGATTGACCATGGTGGTGGCGGTGATGGCCTGGCCGGCGAGCGGTTTGAGGTGGTCGGCGGTGAGTTCCTTGGCCGTGACGGCTTGGCCGGTTGTGGGGCGTGCGGCGGAGATGGTCATGGCGGCTTTGGCCATCTCGACGGAGATGACATCGCCCTTGGTGTTGCCAAAGTGGTTGCGGATATAGGTCATGATGCCGGCCAGTTCCTCGGGGGTCATGCCGAGGCCTTGCATAGTCATGATGCCATAGATTTTACCGTTGCTGGTAGGGCCTTGCAGACCATTGAGGATGATCATGGAAAAACGTTCGGTTTCGCCATTGGCCCAGGCAGATCCCACCAACGAGGGATAAGTGGTGCCATTGCCCTTGGCTTCCGGGCCATGGCAGGTGATGCATTTACCCTCAAACACCTTCTTGCCCCGCGCCATATAGGCCTCAAGCGCGGGCTTGGGTGGTAGCGGCGTGGCGCTGCTGCCGGGAACCGCGCCGCGCACATAGCCATCACGGAAGAGTGCCGCATACGAGAAACGAGTGCCGCCATAGCTGAGAATAAACCCTGATAGAATAAGCACCGCGCCACAGATGACGGCCGTCCACAGCGAGATGGTTTGGTCGCCATCCTCGGGAATGCGCTTTTCGCGCGCCGCGGCCAGGCTGCCGGAGGTGGCACCGGTCGCCGCGTATTCCTCTGAAGCGGTGTGCTGCTTGGATTCTAACATGATAGCGGGTGCGTGGACTGTGGCGGATCTATCAGCGCGCGGCGGCCTTGGCGACAGCCGGGGCGAAATTCAGCGCAGCAGGCGCGGGTTGATCTTTTTTGAGGGAAAGCAGATAGGAAACCAACACTTTGGCATCGGTGCCCGGAACCAGTTCGGTGGTGGCGGTCCTGCCAAAGGGCAGGGCGTCAGCGGACGCTTGGCCTTTGATCTCATGCCGGGTGAAAAGGTAACGATGTGACGGGCAGGTGGATTTGCGCTGTTCGGGGGACCGCCGCGGATCATAAAGGTGGGCATACATCAGAGCCGCCGGATCGCCGCCGCCTTTGGCCGTCACGGCAGCCTCCATGCGCCGGCCGAGATTGGAGAGATCGGGGCCCATGCGGGTGGTGCCGATATGAGCGAAGCGTTCGCCTTCGAAGTCGTAGGCATTGGTTTCGCGGCGGGTGTCACCGCGCTCCGGATCATTGGCCAGGCCACCCCACTCCGCGCGGTATAGATCGTTGCCAGCATAGGTGGGGCGAACGAGCTGGGTATGGCACAAATAACAGCCGTTTTCAGCATAAATTTTGGCACCGTTGACGATGCGTCCGGCACGTTTTGGATAGAAAACACCGCTGGTGCCATCGCGTTCCTTGGTGAGGGGGATGGGCTGAAGATTGCGCATCGTGAGAAATGGCACCACCACCACCACCAGCCACGCGAGACCAAAGCTG
>JBAXOF010000245.1:0-5975 GCA_037133375.1 Verrucomicrobiota bacterium
CGCCTACGCGCGGCAGCACTCTGCGTAGGCGCGCTGGTGACAGCGCGGGGGGCGGAGGCTCGACGACTCATGGACGTTCCATCACCCAAGACGCATTCTCACGAATGCGCCTACGCGCGCGGCAGCACTCTGCGTAGGCGCTCCAGCGCCCACGCGGCGTGTTCCGCAATCAGCGGGTCCGGATCGGCAACCGCCCGCCGCAGGCTTGTTAGGTCAGCGGCGCTGCCGGTGTTGCCGAGGGCCACGCAGACGTTGCGCAGGAAGCGCGGGCGCTTGAGCCGCGCGATCGGCGAACCCGCGAACAGTAACCGGAACCCCGTGTCATCGAGGTCGAGAAAATCCCGCAGCCGGTGTGTGAAGATCGCCGGCCGCGCGTGAAATGCGAGTTCACGGGACACCACCGCAAAGCGGTTCCACGGACATGCGTCGAGGCACTCGTCACAACCGAAAATCCGGTCACCCAGCGCGACGCGGAATTCCTCGGGAATCGGCCCCTTGTGTTCGATTGTTAGATAGGCGATACAGCGGCGGGCATCCACCCGGTGGGGCGCGGTGATGGCTTGGGTCGGGCAGGCGCTGAGGCAGCGGGTGCAGTTTCCACAGTGGTCGCCCAGCGGCGGGTCCGGCGCCAGCTCCAGAGTTGTTAGGATTTCCGCCAGGAAAAACCAGGTGCCGAGCTGGCGGTGGATTTGCAGGGTGGATTTTCCGTTCCAGCCGAGGCCGGCATCGCTGGCAAAGTCGCGTTCGAGCACGGGTCCGGTGTCCACATAACACCGCTGGACTCCGCCCAGCACGCGCAGCGCGGCATCAAAGTCTGCCAGGCGTTGAGCGATCAGCTCATGATAGTCGTGATTCCACGCGTAACGGGCGATGCGGAAACCGCCCGTGGCGGCTAGGGGGAGTTGGCTACTACCATTATAGTAGTTAATGGCCAGGCAAATCACCGACTGGCAGCCTGGCAGAACCTCGCGCGGATCGCAGCGGCGGTTCGGGTCGCGCGCCATCCAGGCCATGTCGCCATGGCAGCCATCGTCCAGCCATTGGCGGAAAGCTGTGGCGTGGCTGGCTTCCTTGGCGCGGGCGATGCGGCACGCGTCAAAGCCGAGTTGCGCGGCCAGCGATTTTACCGTGGTTTGCATTGCATGGGGTCGGCAAAAAAGTAGCGGGCGCTTTCGAGGATGCCGGCGGCGATTTCGCGGCTGCTGAGGCCGGCGGTATCGACCGTTAGATGGGCGCTTTCACGATACCAGGGTTCGCGTTCTGCAAGCAGGTTTTTGATGCGGTCCGCCGGATCGGCGGTGTGCAAGAGCGGGCGCTCGTGGCTATTGCGGGTGCGGTTGATAATCACGGCTGCCGGGGCGCATAACCACACCACATATCCCAGTTGCTGTAGCCACGCGCGGTTTTCCGGGCGTGCCACCACGCCGCCGCCCGTAGCGATGATGTGCCCGGACTCATGGGATTGTGCCAGTTGCTCCAGCAGTTGGCTTTCCATGTCGCGGAAAGCGGTTTCGCCTTCATCGGCGAAAATCCGGGTGATGGTTTTGCCGGCGCGTTCCTCAATGACGGCATCCATGTCCACTAGCGGATAGCCCAGGAGCCGGTGCAGTTCACGGCCCACCGTGGATTTGCCACAGCCCATGAAGCCGATGAGGACGATGTTGTTGGGAACGCTGGCGGGTTGCTGCATGGCCGGAGCATAGCCTGATTCCGCCGCATCGCGAAACCGCAAAATCAGGAATCGCCATCCGCTGCGACGCGTGCCAGGATCGTGGCGTGCCTGAGACCCGAATCATACAAGTTGTCGATGATGACATGAAGGATGCCTTGCGCGAGGCCTGTGCCTTGTTGCAGCAAGGGGAAATTGTCGCCCTGCCCACTGAAACCGTCTATGGACTGGCGGCGGATGCGTTCAATCCGGCAGCCGTGGCCAAAGTGTTTGCTGCCAAGGATCGCCCGTCGTTCGACCCGCTCATCGTCCACATCGCTGCGCGTGGCGACTTGAAAAGCGTGGCCATCGTGCCGGACGATATCGTGGAAACCGTGGAGAAACTAACAAAAGCGTTTTGGCCTGGTCCGCTCACCTTGATCCTGCCGCGCCATCCCGATGTGCCGGACCTCGTCACCAGCGGCTTGCCCACCGTGGCGGTTAGGCAGAGTGCCCACCCGGTTTTCCGGGCCATCAACAAGGCGCTGGGCCATCCGATTGCTGCGCCCAGTGCCAATCGCTTCGGCAGCATTTCCCCAACCTCCGCGTCTGCCGTCATCAAGGAGCTCGGCGGCCGCATCCCGCTCGTCGTCGATGCCGGCGCCTGCAGCGAGGGCGTCGAAAGCACCATCATCTCCATCGAACCCCGCGCCGGAAAAAAACCGGTTTTCCGCCTGCACCGCGCCGGTCCCATCACCAAGGAGCAACTCCAGGAGTTTGGCAGGGTCGAGAAAGTCCGCGAGATCGTCGGTCAGGTGGTGTTAGCTCCCGGCCAGCTCGCCAGCCATTATGCGCCAAAGACTCCGCTGATATTGTTAGAAAAGCCGGAGGGTTTCCACCCCGAGGAGGGCAAGCGCTACGGGTTGCTCAGCTACACCGGTGACGACGACGGCCCGTATGTGACCCTCCACGACTGGGAATGCATCGAAGCACTCAGCCCCGGCAGTGGCAAGCTCGCCGAAGCGGCGATCCGCTTGTTCTTTGTCATGCGCACCCTCGATGAGGCAGGCCTCGATGCCATCATCGCCGAACCAGTGAGTGAAACCGGTCTCGGCGTCGCCATCATGGACCGCCTCCGCCGCGCGGCTAGAACTAACAAAGGTTAGTCATTGTAGGCGCATTCGTTAGAATGCGGAGGGCATTGTAGCGGCGCTGGAACGCATTGTAGCGGCGCTCTGTGAGCGCCGATGCGCAAGATCTGCGCAATGCATAGGCCAGCGACGGTCACAGACCGCCGCTACAAGGCAGCAGCTGACCCTCACGCACGCACATAGGCCAGCAAGGTCGCGCACTCGCTGCCGCTGGCTGGGCCATGGGGGCGGATCGTGTAGGGACCGACAGCGGCCGGCACGATGAAGGTTTCTGCGTAGTGGACAACGAACGGCTCGAATGCGCCGCCGGGGCTTTCAATGATGATTTCATCGCCTTCCACCAGATTGAGGACATGGACGTTGCCGCAAGTGTCATGGGGCACCGTCTTGGTGAACCAATGGCGGCGCGTTTCAATAAACTCGCTCTCATGCAGGCCGGTGCGTTCTTCACGCCAGCCATCCCCGCTGCCGAGAGTCTCGATGCGGTTGACCAAGTGGTCTCGCGTCCACGTCGTGGTGCGCTCCCATAAGATGTTGGCCGCGCCATGTTGGAGGTGGATCGGGCGTGGTTTCCCGTCGAGCCCGAGGCGTCCCCAGTCCCACATTTTGAAGGTGAATATATAGGGGGTGGCGCTGATTTCTAGCACCATCGCGTTAGAGCCCGAGCAATGCACGGTGCCGGCTGGAATCAGGAAATGGTCGTGTTTTTTGGCGGGCCAGCGGTTGACATAAGTTGCGTCAGGAAATGGCGCGCCGCCCGCTTGGGCGGTTTCCAGGTCGCGCAACATGGCGTCCCGGTCCACACCATCCTTGAGTCCCAGATAGACCGTGGCGTCCGGCCCCGCATCCAACATGTAGTAACTCTCGTCCTGCGTGTAGGGCATCCCGAATTTGTCCCGGATGTATGCGGTCAGCGGATGGACTTGGAACGAGAGGTTGCCGCCGCCCATCGTGTCGAGAAAGTCAAAGCGGATGGGAAACTCGGCGCCGAAACGCGCGTGGACGCGTTCGCCTAGCAATGCACGTGGCTGGTCGAACACCAGGTCGATGGCCGGCAGCTCGAAGCGGTGTGAGCCAAATCCTAACAATATCGAATTTTCCTCCGGCACGCAATCGAAGCACCACGCATAGTTCACCGCCGTGCGGTCGAGGTCGCAGACTTCCTTCATCCATTGGCCGCCCCACACGCCGGGGTCGAAAAACGGCACGACCCGGAACGGCCGGTTGACGGCGGTGGTGAACCCACGGCGCACGGCGGAGCCATCCGCGAGTTTGGGTGCGGTGGCATGATGGGTGTCGAGGAAGAAGTCGGCACGTTGCAGCAGCGGCAGTTTCCACCGGTCCGCCACCCGCCAGTCGATGAAGAACGCGCGCTTGTATTTGAGGCTGGGCGGGAGTTCCGCATTACTAACACCCAAGTTGGAGATTTCCTTGCGCCGCTGGCGTTGTTGGATTTCCCAGCGTGCCAGATCGGCATAGACCAGGATGTCAGGCTCATCTATCAGAGTGGCCCCCACTCCTACGATGAGCACGATGCCGTCTGCCACCTGTCCAGCGGCCTGCTTCAATTGGCAAAGCTTTCCTGCGTCGAAAAATGCGGGCAGCTCGAGGTCGCAAAGCAAACCGAACACCGGATCATCGCCGCCGAGAGACGCTGCGCAGAGGTCATTGATCCAGGCTTCCGGTCGCAGCGCATCGCTCGTGCGGATGCTGAGGGAAGCTGCCAATTCACCGGCCAGCGCGTTCGCCACCGCCACCTCATCGACCCCCGGATAACATTCGATCGCAACGACGGTCGTGCGCTGGCCGCGCACCGCCACGGCGTCGCGCAAGCGTTGACCGATCGCCGGCCAGCCCGCCACGCAGGCGCTAGCCGAATTCGGCAACGTGATGCAGGGGTGTTTGTCGTAGTTGGTTTTTCTCATGATTAAAGATAGCGGGCCTGATCTTCTAACAACCACTCCGCAGCGACCAGCGCCGCGTGATCGCCGAGTTGGGAGGCCTCGATGCGAACTTGTCCCCATGGCGTGTGGGCATGCCGGCGGACATGTTCGCGCACGGCGGGCAGAATCACATCAGCCGCCGCCATCATGCCACCACCTAGAACTAACAACTCCGGATCATAGGCGTGGATAAGACTAACAGCGAGCGACGACCAGACAAGCAGACTGTGGTCGCGCAGGGCTTGGGCGCAGGCGTCGCCGGCGGTCGCATGGTGGAGCACTGTGACGTAGTTCAAGTGCGCTTCGCGGGCCAGCGCGCTGGTCGCGAAGTCGGGCCGCTGGCGCGCCAGATTGGCGAGAAACAAGCTCGATGCCTCGGCCTCGGCGCAGCCGGTGTTACCGCAATTGCAGGCGTGCCCGCCGTAACGCAGCGTCAGGTGCCCGCCTAACACTCCGGCCTGGCCATGGACGCCGCGCAACACGCGCCCATGGAGAATGACGGATGTGCCAAGACCGGTGCCGAGTGTCATCATCACCAGGTTGTTGCAACCGCTGCCCGCACCAAACTGCCACTCGCCGATGCAGGCCATGCGCGCGTCGTTTTCCAGCGCCAAGGGCAGACCGAGTTCCGCACGCGACCATGCCCGCAGGTCGAGGTCCATGGCGTCGTCATACTTGCCATAGGCGTCGAGGATGCGGCCATTGGCATAATCTATCAGGCTTGGAAAGGACACACCCACGCCCGCGCAGTCGGTTAGGCTCAGTCCGGCCTCGCCGAGCAGGCGCAACCACGCGGCCTTAAGCACGGGCAGGTGGCATGCCAGACCCTGCTTGGAATTGGCTGGCTCGACGGCTTGGGCCAGCACCTGTCCGCTGCGCACCAAGCCGATCTTGAGGCGCGTGCCGCCCAGATCACAGGCTAACACGATCCGCGGGACGGTGGGATGTGGGTCAGGGTGCATTGCTGGGTTTGAACAAACACCGGACGCCGGCGTGCCGTCAAGCGCAACCGATGGTGCGGGCCTGGCATGTCCCGAGCCTGTGCGCCTTCGCTTCTGTGTAGGCGCGTTCGTGAGAACGCGGGGGGGATTCCGCTTTCATGCACACCCCGCATGGTGCCTCCCGCGTTGTCACCAACGCGCCTACCAAGAGCCGGCGATTGATTTGGCGCTTTCTGCGTAGGCGCGTTCGTGAGAACGCGGGGGGGATTCCGCTTTCATGCACACCCCGCAT
>JBAXOF010000246.1:0-5937 GCA_037133375.1 Verrucomicrobiota bacterium
AAGTTCCTGAAAGGCACCACGGTGGCGCAACAACTGGCCTGTGCGGTGGTGTTTTCCACGCCCGTTTTATGTTGGGCGGAAAACCCCGACCTCTATCTGGCCAGCCCGGCCGTGGATGTGATCCGCGCCATGCCGGTGCTGTGGGATGAAACCCGCGTCCTATCACCCAGCGCGATCGGCGAACTCGCCATCTTCGCCCGCCGCAGCGGCAACGAATGGTGGATCGGCGTCATCAATGGCGGCGGCCAACGCAGCCTCGAGTTGCCCATGGATTTCCTCGGCACCGGCAAATGGTCTGCCGAGCGCTACGCCGACGGCGCGCAAGCCACGGACTTTGTCATCACCCGCGACGTGGCGGTGACTGCCAAAGAGCCGCACAAGGTGGAGCTGGCCCCCGGCGGCGGCCTGCTCATGCGCATCCGCAAGCAACCATGAGCCAGTCCGTCTGCGCCCTGTCGCTCGCCACCCCAGCGGGTGTCTTTCGCGCGGAATACACCGACAGCGGGCTTGCGGGTTTGAACTTTCCTCTAAGCGACGGAGCGCAATCCCCACCCGCTGCCAGCCGGCTGCCGCCACCCGCGATCCGCCATTGGCACAACCTAACAAAGCGCGCGGTGACCGCCGTGCTGGCCGGCAAGACCCCGGCGCAACTGCCGCCGCTGGATCTATCACAAGGCACCGCGTTTCAGCAGGGCGTCTGGAGTGCCTTGCAAAACATCGCCAGCGGGCAGACCCGCAGTTATGGGGAAATCGCGGCGGAGTTAGGCAAGCCCAAGGCGGCGCGCGCGGTTGGCGCCGCCTGTGGTGCCAACCCGATCCCCTTGCTCATCCCCTGCCACCGCGTGCTGGCCGCCGGCGGCAAACTCGGCGGGTTCTCCGGCGGGCTGGAGTGGAAACGCCGGTTGCTAGAGCGCGAGGGAATGCTGCCGTCGTGGCGTTAGGCGTGAAATATGAGTGACTTGATGAGTCGCAGCGCGGGGCCGGAGTGAAGACCGCACAGAGGACTGTGCGGACCACTCCCATCCTTCACACCACATACGGCACCCAGCCGCTGCTCGCACAGTGCGCCTCATAGGCCTCCAGCGTCATCACCATGAACGCCCAGGCACCCGGCACGGTCGCGTCGCCGTCGTTGGCCCCCAGGTTGCGCCGCCATCCGCCATCAAAAGCCATGCCCGCGGTCGCGGCGGAGGAGCCGGCGATCAGGTGCGACCAGTTCTTGCTAGATATGACCGCGACGGCACCGGCGCTGACTCCGTTCTTGCCGTTGGCCTCGAAGGCGATGTCGGCATTGATGAACCGCTGTTCGTCGGGCGCGGGCATGGGCATCTCCGGGGCATGCCGGGCATCGGACGCGAGCGAAAAATGCACCTTGTCATCGGCATCGCGCATCACGATGACGCGGCAGTTGTCGCTGCCTGATAGGGTGGTGACGGTGCCGCCCCATGTGCCGGTCGCCGGCTGCGCGGTGGCGGTCACGCTCAGATCGAGAGTGAAGCTGCCGCGGGTAGCCCAGCCGCGGAAGCAGCGCGGCGGATGCATTTCCAGCACCGCTTCTAACATCCACTGGTGCGCGAGATTGCCGCTTGCTGCGGGCACCACGGCGCGGACCAGCGTGCTGGAATCCCCCACCGCATCGAACGGGTCCTGCAGGCAGACAAGCAACAGGTCCGGAGGCACCGGTGCCACGCGGGCAGAAGTTGGGGTTGGCACAAAATCCGGTTTGACCAAAGGTGAATTTTTCGCACTCATCACTTGTTATATAACAAGATCACGCCGACGGGTCGAGGGGAAAACTCCAGCGGGGGGCGCACGCTTCCAGCGTGCCTCCTTCCGCATCCTGCGGAAGGGTATTCTGCCAAAGGGCCTGCCATCAGGTCGCCCGGCGGCGCTTCATTTTCTCCAAACCCCTTGCGCAAGATGCGCAAGGGAGCACGCAGGATGCGTGCGCCCCCACTTTTGCCATCTGACAATCACATTCCGCCACCTCCACAACCCGCTGGATGTGGCTTATGCCGTCGAGTGTCTCTGACGACCTGGAGCATTGGAACTCGGGCTCAAATTACACGACGCAGACCGCGCTGGTGCCGATCGATCCGCTGTTCGACGAGGTCACGGTGCGTGACAATCTTGACGTCTCTTCCGCCTCGCGCTTCATGCGCATCATGCTCGCCCGCAGATGAACGTCGCGGATCACGAGCGGCGATAAGCCAGCGCCTGGATCCGGCTTGTGGCACAGAGGCTTCTCATTTCGCAATTTTTTCGATTCCGGCCGGGGCGGAGCCGATTCGCCGGGCCCGAATCGATGCGCCGCCGTTGCGGGTGAACTTCTCGGTCGCTCCCACGTTGCCCTCGACGACCCAGTAATTAATGTCGGCAATGCCGAGATTGTCGGGGTCATTGATATGACATGCCGAGAACGCCCCGGTGTTGTCCGTCTTGTCGTCACCCACCGCCCCGTAGTTCACCCCATTGAACACCCGCGGTTTCACGGTGCCAGCACTTGAGCCGTCTTTCGCGCCTTCATCAACCGCGCCAGCTCCACCCGCCATAAGCCGGGCACCTATCATCATCAATACCATCGTCTTGTGCATGGGCCCTCCTTTAGTCTTCATAAAGGGAATTGATGGAGTCCTGTCTCAGCTGGTGAAGTGGAATTGAGCGCGGGTGGTCACAGCCACATCAGACACCCGTAGACGATGAGGGTCGGCGGAATGGCCCCCAGCGCCAGTCCGAGCGGTGAGATGCCGAATTGGAAAAACCGCGCCAGCAGGCTGTAGCCCGCGGGGTTGGGCGCGTTGGCTATCACGGTCAAACCGCCGCCGGCCACCGCGCCGGCGACCACCGCGTATTTGGCGGTGGTGGAAATGCCGGCCACTTGCGCCGCGAGATAGGTGATGGCCGCGTTGTCGTTGAAGGCTGTTAGCAGGGTTGCTCCTAACATCAGCGTATGGTCGCGGAGGCTCAGCATGATGGGTTCAATCCACCAGCCCTGACAGCCACCGTGGACCACCAGCCCGGCAAGGAAAAAGCCGACCAGCATCGGGCTGCGCAGCGCCACAACGTTTTGGTGATGTTGGGTGGCCATGACAAAGGCGAGGAAGAACAAGAACCCGCCGACGAACAACACCGGATAGTGCGCGGCATAAACCGTCCAAGCCAGAAACGCCAGATGCACGCCAATGATCCAGCCCGGAATCGGGGTTTCCCGCTCATCCCATGCCAGCGGCGCGGCGGCGGCATCCGCCGCAACTTTTGCCGCTGCCGCCGCAAGCCGGCTCAACTCGCCACGAAACAGCAGATAATAACAACCATTGGCCAGACCAATCCCCAGCAGCGCCTTCCACCCGAAATGCAACAACATAAACGGCGTATCCCAGCCCCACTTCGCCGCCACCATCAGCACCGGCGGCGCGGCGAAGCTGGTGAGCGTGCCGCCGACCGAGATATTGACAAACAACAATCCCAGCGTGGCATAGGCGAGCTTTGCCGACGGTCGGTGCGGAAAAAATTTCTTGGCTAACAACAAGGCCCCGAGGGTCATGGCCGCCGGTTCGGTGATGAACGACCCGAGCACCGGTGCCACTGTGAGCACGCTCAGCCACCAGGCGGCGGGACTGCCCTTGCCGAGCGCGGCGGCCAGCGCCATCAACCGCTCGGCACAGCGCAACACCGGGCGGCTCGCCGCAATCGCCATGATGACCACCACGAACAACGGTTCGGCAAACCGGCAGTCCGCACCGATATAGAGCTTGAAATCCAGCCAACTGTAATAGTGCGCGGCCGCCGCCGCCAACGCGATAACCCACAGCCCGAACACCACCTCCACCTCACCTAACAAATGAAACAGCGTGCCGCGGAACGACACCTCGGCCACGCCATCCGGCCACTCCTCATCAGGCACCTCGCGGCTTTGCAACTTTTCCTGATGGAGATGCTCATACTTGTGCGCCAAACGGGTGAACCATCCGCAGGCAAAGGTGTGCAGTATCGCGAGCAGGAAAATGACACTAGCCGCCAGATTGAACGGCTCCGCTGCCACCCGCGTCTGCAGCACCTTTAACAAGCCACCCTCCACTTTGCCGTAGGCCCCCAACGGCTTGGGAAACGCCGCCTGTGGCACGGCCACGGCCTCAGGCAGAGGGGCCGCGGGCATCACACCCAATATTGGCAGTTTAGCGCTGCTTGATAGGAAAACAGGCGTCCCGCCTGTTAGGGAAGACAGCGCGTCCCGCCTGTCCGCCAATGCAACGACAGGCTGGAAGCCCGTCGGCCCTGACAGGCGGGACGCCTGTCCTCCTGCTAACCTGCCAGGATCGGGCATCACGCCGCCCGGCGCGACACTGGAAAATGCCAGGGACAAAAAGACAGCGATGCTGACGGCTAGGAAACGGGGCATGCGGCGGTTGATGAGTCATTGATATTCCGCGGGCCATGCGTTGACAAGACTTGGTTTCCAGGGTCATCGCCATCCCGTTACGCTTCCTTACCCTCACCCTGCACGCCTTTCCAATGATTGTTCAAGTGCCAGCGGCCCATGTCTATTGGGCCGCGCGCAAGCTTAGCTCACAAACTAACACATCCAAGCGACCCCACGGTTTGGAGTCGCCTGCGCTATCCCAGGGTGGACCCGCCGTCCACCCGGCTTCACGCCTCAGCGGATTCCGCGGCGGTTTCCTCCACCGTCGTTTCCACGGCGGCGGACTCGACTGCGGATTCCACGGCCACTTCAGCCACCACCTCTTTGGCGACTTTTTTAGCGGCTTTTTTGGCCGGGGCCTTTTTCGCCACCTTCTTGGCGGCGGTCTTTTTGGCGGCAACCGGCTTGTCTGCGGCGGATTTCCTTGAAACCGCCTTGTGTTTCACGGTCCCGCCAAGCTTCGCCTGCTCCTGCTTGCGCTTCAAATAATCCGCGCGACGACGGCGTTTGATGATTTTATTTGTTTGTTGGCCCATGGTTGGTGGCCACTGGGGTAGGGCCAAATCCAGCCCGAATCAAGCGCAAATCGTAAAAGAGTTTGCCGCCACTCGCATTCGCATTCGACAAAGCCCCCTTGTCCGCGCCAAATTCCCGCCCATGGCTGGACTCATCATTGCTCCCCGCGCCCGCATTTTCCACGGTCACGAGTGGATTTACTCAACTGAAATCAAGAAAACCTTCGGTGACCCGCAACCCGGCGATGTCATCACCCTCAAGGATTTCCGCGACCGCCCGCTCGGCTCGGCCATCTACAACCCGCAGTCGCAGATTGTCGCCCGCCGGTTCTCCCGCCGCCGCCAAGACCTCGACCTGGACTTTTTCACCCGCCGCATCCGCCAGGCTATCGAACACCGCCAGCGTCGCGGCCTCGATGTCACCCTCTGCCGTCTCGTGTGGAGCGAATCCGACGGCCTGCCCGGCCTCATCGTCGATCGCTACGGTCCGCACCTCAGTGTCCAAACGCTGACCTTGGCGATGGACCTGCGCCGTGACCTCATCCGCGACGCGCTGGTAGCGCTGCTGGCCCCCAGCTCGATCGTGCTGCGCAATGATTCCCCATTCCGCAAGGCCGAGGGCATGGAACCCGGCATCGACATGCTCTATGGCGAGACCCCCGGCGCGTTTGTCGTCCACTCCAACGACCTCGAGTTTGAAATCGACCTCTGGGACGGCCAGAAAACTGGCCTCTATCTCGACCAACTCCAGTCCCACGCCGAAATCGCCCGCCTTGCCAAGGGCCGGCGCGTGCTCGATTGCTTCACCAACCAGGGCGGCTTCGCCCTTGCCTGCGCCAAGGCCGGCGCCGCCAAAGTCACCGCCGTGGATGTCTCCGCCAGCGCCTGTGAGGCCGCCCGCCGCAATGCCGCGCTCAACGGCTTGGAAATCGAGGTCCTCGAGCACAATGTCTTTGATTTCCTCAAACACGCCAAGCCGGACTACGACCTCATCATCCTCGA
>JBAXOF010000247.1:0-5898 GCA_037133375.1 Verrucomicrobiota bacterium
GGGCGGGTTGGGCGGGTTGGGCGGGTTGGGCGGGTTGGGCGGGTTGGGCGGGTTGACGATCACCGTGCCGGCACCGGAGGTGGATTTGGGCAGTGAGGGATTGGTGGGGCGGTATTCGGTGTCCTTGGGCAGTTCGAGCAAGTTGCCGGTTCTGAAGCCGTCATCAGGCGCTGACTTCACGGACGGAGTGAGGGTGGCAATTTCGGGTTTTGCCAGGGTGCTGGTTGTGGGTTGCGGCACAACAATCGCCGTGGGTGTGGCGCATCCGACGAGCACGCAGCCACAGACCATGGAAGCAAAAGATGAGGGATGAAACACCATAGGAGCGAAGGACGAAGCGGGTTGGATCCGGCTAGGATGTCCGGACACCGCGAAACAAAACGTTTTGAAGTGGCACTTGCAAGGGGGAATCTGCATGGGGCATGGGTTGATGGGTCATTGTCCTTGCGGCGGATGATGCCGGTGGCTTAGGTTTTGGCCATGCCCGGAACGTCCATCCTTATCGTGGAAACATCAACCCCTCATGCCTCGCTGGCCATTGCAGGCGCGGATGGCGGTTTGACCGAGCGGGCTTTTTCCAGTGATCGCAGCCACAACGCATTGCTGTTCGGGCCTTTGACCGAGTTGCTAGAATCCCTGCCACCAGGCAAGATCGGCACGGTCTTGGTAGGCAGCGGACCGGGCAGCTACAGCGGCACGCGCGTCGGAATCGCGGCCGCCCAAGGCGTGGCTTTGGTCAATGGTTGTCAGGCGGTGGCGGTGCCCTCGATCTTGGCGGTGCCTGCCGCCAGCGGGGAGACCCCCAGCCTTGTCATCGGGGATGCCCGGCGCGGCAGCTATTGGACGGCCCGTGTGGCGGCCTGTCAGATGCTAGAGGAACCTACGCTCGGCGATGCCGCAGCGCTCGTTACCGCCGTTTCTTGCGCATTGGCGCTAGGCCAGCCGTGTGTTTCGCTGGAAGACCCGGCGGGCATGACGGTGCTGGGAGAATTGGGCGCACAGGTGCGGCAGGAGTTTCCTTCGGCCGGTCGCCTGTGGCGGGTCTGGTGTTTGGCGACTGAGGCAACGCGGGCAAAGTGGGCCGCTGCCGCGCCGCAGCCGATCTATCTGAAACCGCCGCACATCACTCCGCCCAAACGGCCCCCGCTGGTGCGCCCGTAATCTAGCAAAACGCATGCAAGTCCGTATCATTGTTGCCGGAAAACCCGCCCTCGCCTACGCCAAGTCCGGGGTGGAGGAGTATCTGCGGCGCTTGTCCCGCATGGGCAGTTATGAACTGGTGTGCCTCAAGGCAGGCCCGAGCGCGGAAGTTTCCGCGCGTTTGTTAGAGCGATCCCAGGGCTGTTTCCGGGTGGCTCTGGACGAACGTGGCGAGGTGCTAAACACGCGCCGTCTGGCGGAAAAAATTGCGGCCATTGAAAGCCGGGGCGAGGTCAAGACCCTGGCATTCCTCATCGGCGCGGCCGACGGGCACAGCGCAGAGTTGCGGGATGCTTGCGATTGGACGCTCACGCTCTCGGCTCTCACCTTGCAGCACGAACTGGCGCTGGTGGTATTGTTAGAACAACTCTACCGGGTGGCGGCGTTGCGGGCAGGGCATCCCTATCACCGCGATTGAACGCTGGAATCACCGGCGATATTGGTTCTGCTGGAGCATCCCAAACTGCCCCTGGCCGCCGTTTGGTCCTTGTGAATTCCACGGTATTTTGCTGTTATTGGAAACCGGCGGCACGGCCGTGCGTTCTGGTTCGGTGGTTTTGCAGGAGGAGAGGCTCAGGCCTGCAAGGGCAACGATAATCAGCAGCATTTGGGTTCCACGCATGGGCCGACGATAAAACAAAGCTCCGCAGGATGCAAGCCTGCGGAGCTTTGATATGAAATAAATTCCGCCTCGCTTAGTTGCTCTCAGGTTTGGCGAGAATCACGCGGTCACCGGTTTGCAGGCGCACGCCGGAGGCCAAGCTTTCCAGATCGATATCGGCGATGGTCTGGGTGGACTCGATGGCAGTGGGACGGACGCGCCCGATCAGCCTGCCATCCCGCTTGACCAGCAGGGAAGTCTGTGGCGTGAAACCAGTGTTGGAGCCCGCGCCGATGACCACAAAGCCCCAGTCCTGATTGACGCCGGTGATCACCGACTCCATCGCATTGCGACCGATGCGGACATTGCGTGCCATCTTTTTGTTAGTTAGGCGCGCCTCTTCGGCTCTGCTATCAGCGAGTCTTTTCTCGGCACCGGCCACCAAGGTTTCCTTCTCTTCGAGGGTTCTTTCCAAGGCTTTCTTGTTGTCGGTGATTTTGTTGTAATACTCTGCGATGTTTTCTACGGTGACGCCATCGCCTAATTCCGTGAGGATGAGCTTGATTTCCGCGAGGGTCTTGTCGAGTTCCGCCAATTCCTCATTCTGCACGCCGATCCTCTTATCGAGCTCGGCGATCTCACCGCGGAACTTAACTTCCTTGGACTTGAGAGCCGCAATGCTTTGTTTGGTCTCTTCGCGCTGGATCTGCACGGTCTTGAGAACCCCTTGCTCATCCTTGAGTTGCTTTTCCGTCACCTCTGCGTTGGCAGTCACGATTTTGTTCTCCGCAATGGCCGCCAGACGCACCGCCTGATCTGTCTTGAATCTCTCCGAATGATCGTATGAATAAAAACCGGCACAGCTGACGGCGGCCAAGAAGCAGATGTAGAAGGTGATCTTGTTGTCGACCTTGAGCTTCCAGTTGATCAGGGCCACTATCCCTAGCACCAGGACGAAGACGGCGCTGACATAGGTTGGATTTTTTATGAACTCATAAGGTGTGATAGCCGCGATGAATTGGAGAATGGCGATGTTGGTTTCCATGGTCAGAAGGTTTCAGGAGTGAACGAAGCGGGGGGCAAATCAGTTGGACTCGGGTGCGGCGGCGGGTGCGGCGGCAGGTGCTGGCTCCGCTGCGGCGGCCGGTGCGGCAGCAGGTTCAGCGGCGGGTTCCGCGGCAGGTTCAGCGGCGGGTTCCAGCGACGGTTCCGCAGCGGCTTTCGCAGCGGCTTTCGGTGCTACGGCAGGACCGCCGGGTTGGGGGGTCGTGGATTTGGCGAGTTTCTTGGATTTTGCCGATTTATGCGTTGGCAACACTTCGTCACCGACCATTAAAACCGTGCCCTCGCCCACGGAACCGGGGACGATACTGGCGGAGGCCGTGTTGCTCTCAACAGCGGTGACCAGCAACTTGCCCACCGTCTCGCCGTTACGACTGATGGTGAGTGTTGATCCGGTGACCACCCCGGAGATGTGACCTGCGCCCAGCGTCACAAACCCCCAATTCGGGTAGATCGAGACGATCCGGGTCTTGGTGAAGAACGATTCGCGCATGGCGATCATTTCCGTTTCCCCCTTCAAGATGTCGTTTCTGCCGATCGTCTGGTTATTGTCTTCGGTGAGGTTGGCAAACTTGGTCTCGTTGGCAGCGATCGCGGTCCTCAGATCATCCATTTGGTTGCGGATGGTTTTGACCTTTTGGGCGAGTTCCCTGATTTCGCCAATGCCTTTGGTCTGCTCGCGGATGTCATCGAGCTTCTTCTGGTTGTTGTCGGCCACCTGGGTCTTGCTGTCGATTTCCTGCTTGAGGTCGGCGTTGACCTTTTTCTGCGCGGCCTCGTCGGCTTTCAGATTAGCGACCACCACTTCGGTTGCGGTGCGTTCCTTATGGGTCGCAGCAAGGGTGTCTTGGGCGATTTTTAGCCGAACTTGGCTGGCGGCTAGTTTGCGCTGCTCGTCCTTGCGGTGGATAAGTTCGTTGGCGTAAGCGTCTTTGTTTTTATAGGAAACAAAGGCGGCGAGCGCGAGCACAATAGCTGTTAGAATTCCGAAAACATTGGCCATAGGATTGATAGGTTGGGCGGGAGGGTTCTTCGTGTGGAACGGAGCATAAGGGCTTCCCTCCGACCTCCGCAATCCCAATTTTCGGGAACTTTAGAATTTTCTTTTGGCTTGCCTTTACAAAGCAGCCAGCAGCGCACATCACTAAGCCCTTATCCATGCGGGCCACTTTTCGCGTTCTCGGCTACATCCGCTGCTATCCAGGTCTGGCCACGGCCCAACTTCTGTGCGCGGTCGGGATGACGCTTGCCATTTTCGTGTTTCCCAACGCGACCCGCCACGTCATCAACGAGATTATTCCCAATCCGCAGCGGCACGGCGAATTTGCCTATTGGATTGTGGCGGCCTCGCTCGGATTTTTAATCAAAGATGGCCTGAATTCCCTGCGGATACTCATCAACAACACCTTCGAGCAAAAGGTCATCTTTGATATTCGCTCAGACCTTTACGCCAGAATCCAGCGCCTGCCGCTGCGCTGGTTTGACGCCCGGCGCACCGGCGATATCATGACCCGCGTGGTCGAAGACGTGACCAGCATGGAGCGCGTGCTCATTGACGGTATCGAACTGGGCTTGGTGGCCGCGCTTCAGGTGGTCAGCGTCGGGGCCTTTTTGTTCTATCTGAATCCGGCGGTGGCGGCGTGGGCCACGTTGCCGGTGCCGTTTTTGACCCTGTCGGCATGGATTTATTCCACCCGTGGCCGCGACCGTTATCGCAACCAGCGCGAAGCGTCGTCCGACCTCAACGCGTTGCTCCACGACAACATTTCCGGGGTGCGCCAAATCAAGGCCTACGCCGCGGAAGCCAATGAACACGCCCGTTTCAACCGTTTCTCGGACGCGCTGCGCTGTGCCACCCTGCGGATGATGCGGTGGTGGGCGATTTACTCGCCCGGCATGTCGTTGTTGCGCATGAGCGGCTATGTGCTGGTATTGGCGTTCGGCGGGCAGGCGGTCATGCACGGTGGCCTGAAATTAGGGGATTTTGCGGGTTTTCTGCTATTCTTGTCGTTATTTTATGAGCCGATTGATCGTCTCAATTCGCTCAACCAGATGATTCTTTCGGGGCGGGCCGCGGCGGACCGCGTCTTTCACATTCTTGATGCCGAGGAGGAGCCCAATGCCCGCACTGGCAAAGTGCTGCCGGAGCCCATTCAGGGTGCCGTGCGGTTTGACCAGGTCGGCTTTACCTATCAGGAGCAACCGACCCTGCACGGTGTGACACTTGAGGCCCGGCCTGGTGAAACCATCGCCTTGGTGGGTTCCACCGGTGCTGGTAAGACCACGGTGCTATCGCTGTTGGCGCGCTTTTACGAAGTCAATGCCGGCACCATCAGCATCGATGGCCAGGACATCGCCGAACTCGCGAAATCCTCGCTGCGTGAGCATCTGGCTTACGTCACCCAAGAGCCGTTCCTGTTCAATGGGACTGTGCGCGAAAATCTCCTCCTGTCCAAACGCGAAGCCACCGAGGCCGAACTCTGGATAGCCCTCACGGCCGCCCACGCCGATGCCTTCGTCAGCGAGTTGCCGCAACAACTCGACACCAACGTCGGGGAACGTGGCGTCAAGCTCTCCGGCGGCGAAAAACAACGGTTGTCCATCGCCAGGGCCTTGCTCAAAAACGCGCCCATTCTGCTCCTCGATGAGGCGACCGCCTCGGTCGATTCGGAAACCGAGCGCCAAATTCAGGACGCGCTGGACCGGTTGATGGAAAACCGCACCGCCTTTGTCATCGCCCACCGCCTGTCCACCATCCAAAACGCCGACCGCATCTACGTGCTGGAGGCAGGCTCCGTCATCGAGCAAGGCACGCACAACGACCTCCTCGCCCGGGGCGGCAAATACGCGGAGCTGTGCCGAAAATCGTTTCTTGAAGGGGGGCACGGGCGGCCCGCCCGTGATCTTCATTGACCAACGGGCGGGCCGTCCAATACAGGCAGTTTGGCGTTTCTTGTTAGGAAAACAGGCTTCCAGCCTGTTAGGCTGAACTTCGATCCGCGCGAAGCGCGCAATCCCATATATCTGTAGGCTTC
>JBAXOF010000248.1:0-5896 GCA_037133375.1 Verrucomicrobiota bacterium
GGCGGGGGGTAAAGAGTGACTCGCGCAAAGCCGCAAAGACGCAAAGGAAGATGGGGTTGCCAGGCCATCGGTTCATTCAAGATTGCCAAACGCCTCCCGCAAGTAGGCCCCGGGAAGCTGGTCGAGGGCGGCGAGTTGGTCGCTCAGGGCGGACTTGAGTTGTTGGAGCTGCTCGAATTGCTCGCGCAGGCGGGCGGCGATGCGGCGCTGGGTCTTGATTTCCGGAATGGGGATGTCGGTCGCGGCAAGCTGGGCACGGCCGATCTTTTTCATCGTGTCGCTGGCACCGGAGGCGCGCTCGCGCCAGTAGCCGGTTACAAACTGATAGGAGAACCAAGCTGCGGCAAATCCAGGCTCCAAACCAGCGCGGCAGCGCAGACGGATGATCAAATCGGACGCCACCAACCGTTGGGCACTGCCCTCGAAAAGGGCCGCACGTCCTACGAGTGCGGGCGTGTTGCTGCGGGCGATCAAAATCTCTCCCGGCTCAATGACAGCATCCGCAACGTCGCCATCCATCATCAGTGCGTCCTTCACGCCAACTTCGGTGAAGCCGGTTTCTAGCAAGCATGCGGTGGTGACGGCACGCACTGCCGCCTTGCCTTTCAAGTTGATGGATCGGGCGGTTAGAAAATCAAACGAATCGCCCACGCACTGGCGGGGCCAAGCGTCCACCTCGGGCGACTGAAACACCTCCATCAAAAACCTCGCTGGCAGGAGCGCGGCGGCAGCAAGTTGGACTTGCGCCCTCTGCCGTGCCTGCTCCACGGCTTCCATCTGATCTTTCAAGAGCGACGCGATGCGGCGCTGCTCTTTGATAGTGGGAAACGAGACTTCAACTAGCCCTAAAACATTGAATCGGAGATTCTGAATATTAGCTCCACGGGCTTGGCTGTCTCTCCACTTCAAGAAGATCTCAGAGCGAAGCCAGCACGATAAGAAAAAAGGGTCTGTGTGTTTCCGTGGGCGCACAATCCCACAGAAGCCGCCGACGGATCCCAACCACTCACAATCGAGTATCGCTGATTTGCCGACTATTTGCGGGCTTCCAGACGAAAGGCACATAGCAGCGTCGCCGACGCGTAAAACCTGCTCTTCACTCACCCTTGTCTTGGGAACCCATACCAGATCGGAATCGAGAATCAGTTTCCGCTGGATGTTTCCGGCTCGGAGAATCGGCAAGTACCCTTCCTGTTGATCCGAGACAGCCTCGCCTCCTCCATATGTGACGCCGCGGATGAAATCCGCATGGTCTTGTAGCTGCTCACTCATGCCGCAAACAACCTTTCCTTGGTGTTCACCAACAACGCCGCCGCTTCGCCGAAGAGTTCCAGGGCAATGATACCGCCGGCCTTGACGACTTCCGGGGTGCTGAAGATATGCGGGGTTTCGAGGGCCTCGGTGCCGGCTTTGGCGAATTGGCTGGCGAGGGCTTTGACGGTGGCGGCAGTGGGCGGGGGCATGGAATCCAGCCAGGCCTTGTGCTTGTAGGTGAAGGCGTAAGCGCGGTTGGAGCGAGTTTGGCGGACGAGGCCGTAGCCGACCTCGCCGAGCACGTCGTAGAGGTCACACTCGGCGGCGTCCTCGGCCATTTGCAGGGCCCGCGGCGAGAAGCCGCCGCGCACGATGCCGTCGATGAGGTTGCGGCGCTCCTGTGGTTGCACCCAGACGCGGCGGAAGTCGGCTAGATTTCCCGCTTGGGCGATGAGCCGCTCGGCGACGCGCTCGCGGTATTGCTCCAGGGTGACGCGGGCGTGGCGACCGTCCACGGTGGCCGTTAGATAGCGACCGGTGGGCTCGATGCGGATGGTGACGCCCTCGACGATGGCGGGCGGTTCGGCAGGCGGCGGGGTCGGTCCGGGTTTTTTCTTGCCGCCCTTGAACTTGGTGAGGAAATCCAACCCTAGCAGCCGGGTGGCCTCGGTGTAATCGAACACCCGGAACATGAGCTTGCCGCTGTCGGGATCGAGCCGGGTGCCGCGCCCCAACATCTGCGCGAAGACGATGGGGCTGGCGATATACTGCATGAAGGCGATGTTTTGCAGGCACGGCACATCCACGCCGGTGCTGAGCAAATCGACGGTGCAGGCGATGAAGTGCGAGGAGGCGGAGCCGCGCAAGTCCGGCACATGATCCGCGCCACCGGACTTGGCCGTGCATTTGAAGGCGAAGTAGGCCTTGGGATCCTGCCCGTGGGCGAGGCACCAATTTTGATAGATATTGCCAAGCTGTTCGCTCATCGCTTCGGCATGGCGGTCGCTGGCGCAGAAGACGATGGTCTTCTGCTCGGGCGTGCCGCCGTGGGCGATGAGTTGCTCCAACAGATGTCTTGAGAGTGCCAGCACCCGCTCTGGCAACAACAGCCGTTCATCCAGTTCGCCGGGGCTGTATTCTTCCTTGAGATTCGCGGGAGTGAGGGTGGCACCGGTGGCGGCACTTTTGAGTTTCTTATTGGCGAGCTCGCCACGGGTGACCCGGCGGGCGCGTTCGGCCTCGGTTTGCTGCTCGTGAAACAAATCAAAGGTGAAAATCTCGGGCGGTGCGAGGTAGCCGTCCTCAATGCCTTGCGCGAGTGTGTATTCATACACGGCGTCGCCGAAGTGCTTCACGTTGTCGCGCCACTTCGCCTCATCCTGACTGGCGACACTGGCTTTTTCGCCGATGATCAACTGCCGCGGCGTGGCGGTTAGGCCGACCTGCACGGCATCGGGATTGTTTTCCAGGATGAACTTCCAATCGCCCCACGCCGAGCGGTGGCACTCGTCGATGACGATGTGGGAAAAGTGGTTCTTGTCGAGGTAGTGCTTGAAGAAGAAGTTGCGCGCCTCCTTGCCGCGGTCCCCGTCGAGCGTCTGATAGGTGGCGATGTGGATGCGGGCGTTGCGGGCATGGTTTTTGCCGTCCTCGGTTTGATAGACTTCCGCCACGTCGGAGCCGAAGAGGTTCTTGAACGCGGTAAGCGCCTGACTGCGCAATTCATCGCGGTCGCAGACGAACAAGGCTTTCCGCAGCAGCCCGGCATCTGAGATGCGCTTCAACAGGTTCACTGCGATGAAGGTCTTGCCCGCACCCGTGGCTAACGAAAGCAGCACCTTGAACAAGCCTCTTGCCAACGCCTCGAACACCGCCCGGATCGCCGCATCCTGATAGTAACGTCTCACCGCCTCGCCGCCCGCATAGGGAATGAGCAAGGGCCTGGCCGCCTCCGAGTCGAGCGAGAAGCCCTTGCCCATTTCGTAGCGCTGGCGCAGCATCGCGGGCGTTGGAAAATCAGCAATCGGCTTAACCTGCGAAATCTGACCCGTGAAATGGTCATACTCGATGAAGGCATGGCCGTTGGTGGCAAACACAAACGGCACGTTGAAGCGCTTTGACGCGGCGGAATAATCGATTCCCTGCTGGAGACCTTCGGACGGATCTTTCAACTCCGACTTGGCCTCGATATAGGCGAGCGCCACCGCCTGGGTGCTGGCGCTGACCTTGATCCGCAGGGTGTAATCCACCCGGCCCTTCGCTTGTCGGCGCGCCTCCCCTTCAATCACTTCAATGCCTCCCGCCGTCTCCTCCCGCCGGATGTGCTCCTCGGTCCATTGCGCCGCGTAGAGTTGCGGGTCGATCAACTTCGCCCGTGTATCCGCCTCCCCGTATGGCTCACGGCCTTCGAGTGTCCAAGGAGCATGAGGTATGGCGGACATGGGTGCTTTGCCTTGTTGCAAACGCATTAAATTCGTTAGCCTTGCCCGTGGCAAGGCATTTCGAAGTGTTCGCTAGCTTATGCTAGTGCCCTGCGATGGGCATCCTATTGCCAGCTCGACGGGCGTCCGCGTGTCCTCCTCGGTCGTTGCATGTGGATTTGTAATCAAGGTGCTCACGCGGCGCAGGGCCGGACTTCCTTGCGGATCGTGGGGCCTTTTTCCCGCTCCGCCCGCATGAATTCGTAATCGAGCTGGAGATTCATCCACAGGCCTGGGGTGATTCCAAAGAAACAGCTTAAACGCAGGTCATATTCTGGCGTGCAACGTCGCTTGCCTTGTTTCATCTGGGTGAGATGCGGCGCAGGGATGCCGCAGCGGCGCGCGATCTCCGCCTGCGACAATGAGAGCTTTCTGCCAGCATGATCGGAGGTGTTAGAATCCTTGTTCGGCCAAATCCGCCAGGGTTTCGTCGGCATCACGCAGGGCCACGGAGCGGAGCCAGTATCGCAGCCGGTCAGGTTTCAGCAGATAGATACATGCACCATCGTAAAGCCGGGCGATTCGGGTGATGTTGAGTCCACCACCGCGCTTCTCGCGCATCAGTGCATCGACCTTGCCTTTCAACTCATCCGCTCCGCTCCAGTCCACATCTCCCTTGCCGAAAATGTATGGCTGGCAGATTACGCCGGGCCAAACCTGCGGCGGCAATGCTTGCAACTTGTTCTGTTTGTATATGCCATTGATGCGCGCAGTGAAGACCGCATTGAATGCAGGCAGCGCATCTTCCCCTGATTTCTTCATCGCGGTTGAGTCTTCGCCGAGGCGGATGAGATCGCGGTAGTAGTCCACGATGTCGGCAACGAGGATCTGCTCATGGATCGAAAGGCTTATAGTCTCAGATTTGGGGTATGGCAGGGAGAAAATGTCCACCCCAGACAGTGTCGTCGCATGTTGGGTAAATAGCTTCACACTGGTGGCTGCGACAAACGCCCTTAGAACAGCGCTGTAATCGGAGAAAAATCCGCAAATTGCTGATAATTGTTCTTGCTCGGAATCCTTTGCGCAAAACCCGACTGTTTGGTTTTTGTAAGTTAAATATGAATTTGTCCAAAGCCCGTGATATAGATCGTATTGTTCGCGAACCAAGAGCATTGGCGGTGTGAAGCGTCGCTCCGAGCGGGGACCCTCGATAAGCTTGTCAGGAGCCTTCGTAATCGCCGAAGAAACAATTCCATCGTTGGTAATCGCTTCAGATGGCAGCAGAGGGCACCCGACGATATGCGAAGCTGGGCGAGAGATCCCTCGGCTATCCTGCCACCGCAACGAGGCCTTCCGTAACGGTGCCCCCGCCGCTGCCAAAATCAAAGAGCCATGCCCCGGAATTGTTCATTTGCACACTTTAAGGATACTCAGAAACAAATCAGTCCACGTGTCCAGAATTTTTTTGAGGTTGGGGATCGAAATCGGCCTGTGTCACTCGGTCTAATCCTCACACCTTCACATCCCCAGCTTGGCGGCGGCGGCGGCTTTGATATCCTGGATCTTGGTGCGGTCCGGCGCAGCGCCGCGGGCTTGGTCGGGCTTGCCGCCGCCCCTGCCGCCGGCGAGGGCGACGAGGTCGCGCAGGAGGTCGCCGGCCTTGAGTCCGGCTGTTAGAGCGACGCTGCCGCAGTGGGTGGCGAGGTGGAGTTTATCGCCGTCATCGACGATGAGCAGGGCGGGGCCCGCGAAATTCTTTTTCTTGAGGCCGTTCTGGAGTTCCTGGAGCAACGCGGCGTCGGCCTCGAAGCTGGCAATGATGGGCTCGCCGGTGGCGATGAGTTCGGCGAGCGCCTCATCGGCCAGACGCGCGGCTTGCGAGGCGTGGATTTTCCTGAGGCGTTTTTCGGCCTCGATGGCGGCGTCCTTGGTTTCTTCCAGCGTGCGTTGGCCGTGGGCGAAAAGGGCGTTGATCTGGGAAATGTCCGCGCGTTCCACTAACAGCGCGCTCATGATGTGCGGGAATTCATGCACGGTGACAGGCGCTTCACCCAGGGCCGCGAGTTTTTCGTTAGCCACGTGCAATTTGGTGGCGGCGGATTTGAGTTCGTGGTCCCATTTCCCGACCATCTCGTTGAGGTGGTCCCAGGCGGCTTCGCCGCACACCGCCTCGATGCGCCGCACGCCCGACGCGATGGCGCCTTCGCTCTTGATCTTGAACA
>JBAXOF010000249.1:0-5890 GCA_037133375.1 Verrucomicrobiota bacterium
GCCAAGGCCAATGAGACTTGATTATGATTAGTTATTTAACGCCCGGCACACTAGCACAGGGATCCTGCTGGTGGTGGTGCTGTTGTTGCCAAGTTGTCCGTACGTGTTATGGCCCCATGACACCAGGGTTCCGTCCGTGCACAGCGCCAGACTATGGGAGCCGCCGGCGGCGATCGCGGCAACGGTTCTGCCAGCGAGCACACCTGTTAGAGTGACGACCACTGGCACGCTGGAGTAGGCCTGCGGAACGTTGCTTCCCAACTGACCATACGCATTGGAACCCCAGGCGGCCAGGGTCCCGTCCGAACAGAGCACGAGACTGTGGGTGCCGCCGGCGGCAATGACGACAATCGTCTTGTCGGCGAGCACTCCTGTGAGATCGACCGCCACTGGGACCATGGCATTCGTTGTGGTGTTGTTGCCTAACTGGCCAGAACTGTTATATCCCCACGATACCAGGGTTCCGTCCGTGCACAGCGCGAGATTGTGGCTGGCGCCGGCGGCTATGACCGCAATGGTCTTGCCGGCGAGCACGCCGGACTGGTCAACCAGGACCGGAGCGGAGCTATCAATGATGCTGTTATTGCCCAACTGGCCATAATTGTTATATCCCCAGCTGACAAGCGTCCCGTCCGAGCGTAGCGCCAGGCTATGATAATTCCCTGTGGCAGTGCCCACGACCGTCTTGCCGGCGAGCACGCCGCTCATGTCTACCGGCACGGCGAGCCTGCTGTAGGTCGTGCTGTTATTGCCCAACTGGCCATAGTTGTTATATCCCCAGTCGAGCAAGCGGGTGTTGGCCCATTGGAGCACCAGGTCATTGCCGGTGCCGCCGAAGTAGTTGGCGACGAAAATATAGGTGATGCCCGCGTATGTTAGTTGCACGCGCTGCCCCTGCGCCAAATTGGCGAAAGTTCCTGCGATCAAACCCTGGCCGGTGTTGTTCACCACCGTCAAGCGGGTCCCCGGCACCGGCGTATAATTCAGTATCAGCGGTGGCGCGTTGCCCGTGGCCACGAATCCATCCGCTGTCACCGGCACATCCGTGGCGGAGTTGAAGGTGAAGGTCTGCGGCAGGCGGGTGACCATCACGCTGTAGGTTTGGGTGTTGCCGCCACCAGCGGCGGTGACCACGACGTCGATCCGGTTGGCTCCGGTTGTCAGGGCCAGCGGTGCAGTGGTGGCTCCGGTCATCACGGTGACCCCGGCCACGGAGACGCTGGCACCCGGATGCGCCACCACCGGAGTCATGGTTAGAGAAGTCGTGGCGAATGGCACTGTGGTCGCATAACTGGTTGTTAGGTTGGAAAATGCGGGGTGGAGTGTTGCGCCGTTCAACATCAGGCTGGAGAGTGTGGCAAGGGTGCTGGTGGTAAAGGTCATGTCCGCACCCTTGACCGTGCCACCGGTACTGACGGCCACGATCCGGTAGTGATAGGTGGTGCCAGAGCGCAGGGAGTTGAGTGCCGCGTTTGCCGCAGTGGTGACGGTTCCAGATGCCGACGCGGAAGTGGCGCTGACGCTGGCGCCGTAGGACGTGGTTAAGCCGTATTCGAAGGAAATGGCGGTGCTGGTACCGTTGGCATTCACGCTGCCGCGAATGATGGCGCTGGTATCGAGGACGGTTGTAGCAGCCAACGATGTCGCTGCGGGTGGCGGTGGCATGGCCACCATTGCCAAACTGTATGCGGATCCGCCATTCACCGTGGTGATCGATTCGCCTGTCACCAGCCCACTCTGATAGACCGCCGCCGGCGTGCTGCGGCTCGTCGTGTTGCCGACACCCAGCGCGCCAGTTGAATTGTCTCCCCATGCGGCAAGGTATCCATCCGCGCAGAGCGCCAGGCTGTGATAACCGCCCGTGGCGATGGCAACTACTGTCTTGCCGGAGAGCGCGCCCGTTTGAGTGACTGCCACTGGCACACCGCTGCTGATCATGGTGTTGTTGCCCAATTGGCCGGAGCTATTATTTCCCCATGCTGCCATTTTGCCGTCCGAGCACAAGACCATGGCATGACGGTCTCCGGCGCTGATCGCCACGGGTGTCTTGCCAGCGAGCACGCCCGTTTGATTAACCAACACCGGAACGCCGGAGTTGATGGTATTGTTATTACCCAATTGGTTGTAATTATTGTCGCCCCATGTGGCCAGGGTGCCATCCTGGCACAGCACCAGGGTGAAATATTCCCCAGCATCCAGTGCCACGACCGACTTGCCGGCGAGCACGCCGCTCCGATCCACCCAGACCGGAGCGCTGCTGTGGTTGGTGCTGTTATTGCCAAGGCGGCCATTGGTATTGTCCCCCCAGGAGGCCACAGTGCCATCAGCGCAGAGGGCGAAGCTGGTGGTGCTTCCCGCAGCGATGGCGATGACCGTTTTGTCGGCGAGTATGCCCGTTTGGTCCACCAACACCGGCACACTGCTGTTAAACGTGCTGTGGTTCCCCAACTGGCCGTAACTGTTGGATCCCCACGCGGCCAGTGTTCCGTCCGCACACAACGCGAGACTGTGAACATTCCCCGCAGCGATGGCGATGACCGTCTTGCCGACGAGCACGCCGCTCCGGTCCACCCATGCCGGCACACTGCTGCTAGAGGTGCTGTTGTTGCCCAACTGGCCATATTTATTGAATCCCCAAGCTGCTAGGAAGCCGTCCGAACACAGCGCAATGCGATGTGCCCCGCCGCTGGCGTTGGCAACTATGATCTTATCGGCGGGCGTGCCACTCATGTCCACTGGCACCGGGACATTGCAGCTTTCCGTAATGAAGCTGCCAAGCACGCCGTAGGTGTTGGCCCCCCATGCCACTAGCCGGTTGCTTCCCCATTGCAATACCAGGTCGTTGCCGGTGCCGCCGAAGTAGTTGGCGACAAACCGATAAACGACCCCGCCGGATGTCAGATTCACTGCTTGCCACTGCCCCAGATTATCGAACGTGCCATGGATTGCGTCAGTGCCGGTATTGTTGACCACAGTCAGGCTCGTGCCTACCGCAGGCGCGAAGTTCAGGGAGATGTCCACCGAGTTGCCCGTTGCCGTGTAGTTTGCGGAGGTGACCGGCACATCGGTGGCGGAATGGTAGCTGGCCACAACCACCTCACCACGCAGCGGCAGGGCTGACAGCATCAGGCCGCTCCAAATCAGGGTAATAAAGCGCTTGGGATTCAGGTTCATGGACGGACGGGTGAGGGATGCGAAGTTGATGGAAATCAACAACCCGGCACGAGGCAGCGCGCCGCATCCTTGACTCTTCCTTTCACAATTGGACTGTGAGCCGTTTCGCGCGGGCTAACAATCCAAAAAGCTGCGGCAGGCCATTTTCTTGCTCTTCGTAGGCGCGTTGGTTACAACGCGGGGGGGGGCGGCGGCGGCGGCATCACACAGGGCAGCGGACTTGCCCCCCGCATTCTAACGAATGCGCCTACAGGGTGCCCGCGGAACGCCATTTTCTTGCTCTTCGTAGGCGCGTTGGTTACAACGCGGGGGGGGCGGCGGCGGCGGCATCACACAGGGCAGCGGACTTGCCCCCCGCATTCTAGTGAATGCGCCAGCGGCGGCTAATGACCGCCGCTACAATAAGCGACGGCACAAATTCGTCCGCCGTGTGCGATTGGCATTGACCTTAATGGGAGGTGACGGCTATGCATGCCGCAACTGCTATCTGACCGGTAGAACAAAGCCTCACACCATTGTCCTCATGAAAGCGCGATTTCCCCGTCGTTTGTTGCCGCTGTGGGTTATCACTGTGAGTGCCGCAGTTGTCAGCGTTTCCGGCAACGTCTTGGCTGCGAGCGTCCGGTTTTGGAACCCGGTCGGCAGCGGCGGCGACGGCATCTGGGGCACCAGCCCGGGTGACAAGAATTGGAACACGACTCCCGGCGCAGCGACCGGCAATACCGTGTGGCCGGACACCGGCAACGAGGTGGCGGTGTTTCAGGATGCCCTGGGCGGCACGGTCACGGTGTTCACTCCGGTGCTTGCCGCCGGCATCCGCCAACAGGCGGCCTCCTACATGATCGACGCGGAAACCGTCACGCTGGTGCAAGACAACGCCGAGGCCAATCCCTTCATCCACGTGCAATCCGGCACCCTGACAATAGCGGCCACCCTCAATGGCAGCCACGGTCTGCTCAAGACCGGCAACGGCAACCTCGTGCTGACCGCCGCCAATAGTTATGCCGGAACCACCGCGGTCACGGCCGGATCCATCACCCTAACCGGCAACGGCAGCCTCGCCAGCACTGCGGTGGACATCGCCGCCGGTGCCACCCTAACGGATACCAATGGCGGCCTCGCCGCCGGCACTGTTCTAACCAATTCGGGCACCCTCGCGATCTCCGCCGCCGACACGGTTGGCCGCTTTGCCCAAACCGCCACCGGCACCCTGGTGAGCAGCGCGACTCTAACCGTCAGCGGCCTGGCGACCTTCGGCGGCACCCTGCAACTCAACGAATTCGGCCCTCCCGCGAGTCCCGCGTTCTTGCCGATCCATGTGGTGGCCGCCGGCGCCTATGCCGGGAATTTCGCCACGCTGGTTGAAAATCTCGATGGCGCGGTGTGGTTCAATCCGCGCAATGGCGACGCCATGCGCCTTGCCAGTCCGACACCGGGCGGCAACACGTTGTTCGGTACCACCACCAACCAAACCTCCGCCTGGGTTGCGCTTTACGACGATGTGATAGATCCGGGCGTCATCAACATCACCCATGTGCCCGGCGGCAATCCGGAATATTTGATCACCAGCGGCATTGCGACTAACAACAACCCGGACTTGCTGTGGGCGCTCGCCACCAGCTTCACTCCCGCCGGCCTCAACCCAAACCTGCTCAACCACCTCTCGCCGGAAGTCTATGTCGGACTCTCCGACTACGCGATTCAAGCCACCCGCACCCACCAACGCAGCGCCTTCTCCGCACCGGCACTGGCACCCACCACGCCATCTGACAGTAAAGCAGGCTGCAAGGCCGCCGCCCCTAACACGACCATGTCCCCGTGGGAGTTTTTCGCCGCCACCGACTATTTCCATGTGGAATCCAGCCAGTCCCATAACCAGGCCGACTATGAACTGAGCGGCTTCGGCGTTTTGGGTGGCGCACGCACCCACCTGACGGATCACCTCCGACTGGCGGCCTATCTTGCCGCGGATGCCGGCGACATCAACGGCCAGTTGATCGATGCCGACAGCACCGGTTGGTCGCTCGGCCTGCTCGGCGAGGCCCTGCTCGATGAAAAATCCCACACCTGTCTCAGCGCCGGCATTTCCTATGGCCGGTATTTGTTTGATGGCACCCGCAGCAGTGTGGCCGCCACTGGTGGCGGTTGGTCTGCGGCCCCGGCCGGCTTCTCGGACGTCGCCTCCGATGCGTTGGAATTGTTTGTCGGGGTGGACGGCCTGCTCTATCAGCATGAGGGCTTCCGCCTGATTCCGGCGTTCGGGCTGCACGCCGCCACCGGGACGATGGATGGGTTCACTGAGACCACCGGCTCCGCGCCAAGTTCTCCGCTCGCCCTCGTGGTGAACCGTGACCACTATACCTCCGTGCTTGCCGACCTCAGCCTGCGCGCCGAGGCCGATGTCACCAACCAACTCACCGTGTGGGGCCTGCTCGGGATGAGTGCCGGGATCAACGACAACCCGCACGCCCTCACCGCCCGCTTTGCCAAGGGCAGCCGCCCATTCCAGACGGTGGCCGATGGTCTATCTAACAATTCGTTGGTCGTCGGGCTGGGTGTCACTTACAAGGTCAACGATTCGATCAGTGTGGCACTCGGCGGTCGCGACGAGTTCCGCACCAATGCCGACCCGCAGACCAACTTCTGCCTGTCGTCCACTTTCAGGTTCTGAGCTCGCAAGGACTGGCCGGTGCCAGGCGCAGCTTCACAGTTTCTG
>JBAXOF010000250.1:0-5887 GCA_037133375.1 Verrucomicrobiota bacterium
GATCCTTGAAGCGGTAGATGATCAAGTCCGTGATCAAAAACGGAAAGACCAGCCCGTGCTCGTAATCATTCTCGCCATTCCATGCGCTGTGAATCCACCCCAGGGCGGAATATCCGCGACCGGGACCAAAGCGCGGCACCCAGGCGAAAAACCACAGCAGGACGAGCACCGCAAGCGCCGTCCCGGTCCACGCTGCCAGACGCATGCCTGATTGCCCGTGAGAAGAGACGGCGTCAGCAGCGGGTGAGGGTGGATTCATGGGGTCTGGCGGCAATCTGACATTTCTTGGAGGGGTTTTGCGAGCAAAGTATTGCCGAGTGCCATGTGAATGTCAACACTGCGGGCGCCCCGCTATTCTGCCTATGAAACTTATCACTGGAACCGCCCACCGAGCGCTTGCCGAGCGCATTGCTGAAACCCTTGGACAACCGCTCGCTGATGTTCATGTCACGGCATTTCCGGACGGTGAAACGTTTGTCAAAATCAATGAAAACATCCGCGGTGCCGATGTGTTCATCATCCAGCCATCCTGCCCGCCGACCAATCACAACATCATGGAGTTGCTGATCATGGTGGACGCCGCCCGCCGTGCCAGCGCCGGACGCATCACTGCGGTCATGCCGTTTTATGGTTATGCCAGGCAGGATCGCAAGGACCAACCGCGAGTGCCCATCACCGCCAAACTGGTGGCCAATCTGCTGACCTCCGCCGGGGTCGGCCGGGTTCTTACCATGGATCTCCATGCCCCGCAGATTCAAGGGTTTTTCGACATTCCGGTGGACCACCTCTACGCCAAATCTGTGCTCATCAATCATCTCCGCGAGCAACATCCCGACACCACCAATCTCACCGTCGTCTCGCCGGATGTCGGCGGAGTGAAAATGGCCCGCGCCTACGCCGATGCCCTTGGTGCGGAGTTGGCCATTGTCGCCAAGCACCGGGTGAGCGCCACCCGGGTGGAAGCCATGAACGTGATCGGGGAGGTGGAGGACCGGGATGTATTGCTGGTGGACGACATGACGGAGACCGCCGGCACCCTCAAGGCCGCCGCAGAGATTTTGCGCAAGCATGGTGCGCGGCGGATTTTTGCTGGCGTTTCGCACGCGATTCTGGGCGACCTCGGCCACCAACGGTTGCGCGATTCCGAGATTGAGGAAGTCATCACCACCGACTCCGTGCCGCAGGCGGCGGGGGAAAAAGTCCGGGTGGTGAGTGTGGCACCGTTGCTGGGAGAGGCGATTCGCCGCATCAGCGATGGTCAGTCGGTCACCTCGTTGTTTGAGGTTTGAGAGCCGATTGATGTTTTGCGAACAATTTTTTGACAAGTTGGCTGTGTGCCGCTATAGAGTCCCCCCCCGAGCCCGAAGGCACAATCCCCCGGATCTCCCCACAACACCCCCAACGCCCTCTCCGATATGGCCAATAAGCAATCCCTCAAAGCCGCCCTGCGCGCCCGCACCGGCTCCGGCAGACTCAATCAAATGCGCCGCGAAGGTTGGCTGCCGTCCGTTATTTACGGGCGCGGCACCGAAAATCAAAACCTCAAGGTGCATGCCAAGACCTTTGCCGAAATGCTCGCCAAGAGCAGTTCGGAAAATATCCTGGTCAATCTCGACATCGAAGGTGCCGGCACCCGTCTCGCTTTCCTCCAGGCCGTTCATCACGACGCGCTTTCCGGTCATGCCCTGCATGCGGACTTTTTGGCGATTGACGAGAACACGCCCATCACCGCGCACATTCCGGCGCATCTCACGGGTGAAGCCATCGGCGTCAAGGCCGGCGGACTTTTAGAACAATACATCCACGCCCTCGAAATCACCTGTCTGCCCAATGATTTGCCTGAGGTCCTTGAGTTTGATGTCACACATCTCGCCGAGGGGGACTCCCTGCATATCGGCGATGTGAAGTTTCCGCAAGGCGTCCGCGCCACGCATGCGCCAGAGGTGGTCATTGCCCACGTCGGCAAGCAAGGGTCAGGCGCTGATGAGGCTGAAGCCACGCCAGGTGCAGCCGCCCCAGCCGCTGCCAAAGCCTGATTTCTAGTTAGGAAAACTTGTTTCTTCAACGCCCGGCCAGCACCCGCTGACCGGGCGTTTTTTTTTGCTCAGATTTTCCGATTCCCCTATGCGGCTGGATCGGGCAAGCTCGGGCATGCGCATTGACATTGTGACGTTGTTTCCGGAGGTGGCGCTAGCACCTTTGAGCGATTCGATCATCCAGCGGGCGCGGGTGGCGGGGGTGGTCGAGGTGCGGGCGCATCAATTGCGGGATTGGTCCACCGACAAGCATCGGCGAGTGGATGAGGCGCCCTGTGGTGGCGGACCGGGGATGGTCATGCAGCCGGGGCCATTGTTTGCTGCGGTGGCAGCCTTGCGCGGGCCGGCCACGCGGGTGCTGTTGATGACGCCGCAGGGCCAGCCGTTCAAGCAAGCACTGGCGGGTAAACTTGCCATGGAATCCCATCTGCTCATTCTTTGCGGCCACTACGAGGGCGTGGACCAGCGGGTGATCGAGGCGCTGGTGGATCTGGAGTTATCGATAGGGGATTATGTTCTAACAAATGGAGCGCTGGCGGCAGCGGTCGTGTGCGATGCCATTATCCGCCTGTTGCCCGGCGCGCTCGGCGACGATCGCTCGTCAGAGGAGGAATCGTTTTCCGATCCGCAATTGCTTGAAGCACCCGCCTACACCCGCCCGATAGAGTTCCAAGGGATGGCCGTGCCGGAAGTGCTGCTATCCGGCCACCATGGGAAAATCGCCGAGTGGAAACACCAGCAGGCGCTGGCCCGCACTCGCGCCAACCGCCCGGACTTGCAGCCATAGGCGAGGGGTGCGGGACGCATTGGTTAGAATGCGGATGGGCAAGTCCGCTCCACGGTGAGCTTCCGCCGTCATCCCCCCCCGCGTTGTCACCAACGCGCCTACGAAGAAAATCCAAAATCCAAAATCCAAAATAACCTTGGTCCAACATCACCATCCCCCCCCGCGTTGTCACCAACGCGCCTACGGGAAAGCATGCCGTTCAGGAGGCACAGCCCGGTGATTGACGGCGGCGGGAAAAGCCGGCACAGTCGCGGCGCATGTCACGCCCCGGCCTTATCCTCAAACTCAGATGCCACGATCAACCTGGCATCGTCGCCAAGATTGCCAACTACGTCGCCGGTCATCGCGGCAACCTGGTGGAATTCAACCAGTTCTCCGACGAACTCGGCGGCAAGTTTTTCGCCCGTTTGGAGATTGAAACGCTCGATCTGGACGTTGATGTCCAAGATTTCATCGATGGCTTTGGCACGCTCGGTCGCTCGTTGCATGCGGACTGGCATTTCCGGCGCTTGCCGTATCGGATGCGCACTGCAGTGCTGGTGACCAAGACCGACCATTGTCTGAACGAGATTCTCTGGCGCACGGAACTCGGCGAACTCCCTATCGAAATCACCTCCATCATCGGCAACCGCGCCAACTGCCGTTCCATTGCGGATCACTCTAACATCCCATTCCATCAAATCGACATGGACGGCGAGCAGCGCGGGCCGGGCTTTGGGGAAATCCGCCGTCTCATCGAAAGCCAGAATGTGGAACTCATTGTGCTGGCGCGCTTCATGCAGATTTTGCCGGATGATTTCTGCCGGGACTTCAGCGGCCGCATCATCAACATCCATCACAGTTTTCTGCCAGCCTTCATCGGAGCCAATCCCTATCAGCAAGCCTATGAGCGCGGCGTCAAACTCATCGGTGCCACCTGCCACTATGTCACTGGCGAGCTCGATGCCGGACCGATCATCGAACAGGAGGTTGAGCGCGTGCAGCATTTTCACACGCCGGCCGATCTGGTGCGCCTCGGCCGCAACTGCGAGCGCATCGCCATCGCCCGGGGCATTCGCTTCCACGTTCACGACCGGACCATTATCGACGGTCACCGCGCGATCGTGTTTCCGGATTGAGCGCAGGAAGGTTTGGTTCTGAGGTGAGTGCCCGGATTTTGCCTAAATGTGCGCTTCGCTTTGCGAGCGCAACAGGGAGATTGACGGGAACGGGAGGAATTGCTCAAATGCAAGTGGATGGACGCTACGCGCCATTCATAACCCTTAAATCAATCCAACACCGCCAATATGAAAGACTTCCGTGCGCCAGAAATTCGCAATTTCGCTGTAGTCGGTCACACCGCGACCGGCAAAACCTTGTTATGTGAGTCGATGCTCGTGTGTGCAGGGCGCATGCAACGGGCTGGCACCATCGAACAGGGCAATACGGTTTCGGATTTTCATCCCGATGAGAAGGAACATCGCCAATCGGTGCACGCCACCGTGTTGACCTCCGAATGGTTAGGGCGGGAGATCAATGCGATTGACTGCCCGGGGATGCCGGATTTCGTGAGCGAACCGCTCAGCGCCATCCGGGTGGCCGATTTCGCGCTGATTGTCATCAGCGGGGTTAATGGTGTGGAAACCGGGGCGGACGAGGTGTGGGCTGCGGCCACGGATTATGAGATTCCGAAGTTGCTGGTGATTAATCTGCTAGACCGGGAGCGGACGCGGTTTAATGAGACTTTGGAGGAGGCGCGGGACCATTACGGCGCGCGGGTGTTTCCGATGACCCTGCCGGTGGATGCCGGACCGGGATTCCGCTCGGTGCTCGATGTGATGCGCTCCGAGGTGATCACCTTCGCCGATGACGGCAGCGGCCGCTACGAGGAAAAACCCGCCGCTGGCGAACTCAAGGAGCGCGTGCAGGAACTCCACCGGCAGTTGATCGACATGGTGGCCGAGTCTGAGGATGCGTTGTTAGAAAAGTTTTTTGAGGAAGGCACGCTGAGCGAGCAGGAACTGCGGGCACATGTCCATGATGCGGTGCAAAAGGGCTTGATCGTGCCGGTCTTCGCCACCTCCGGCGCGAAAAACGTCGGGGTCTCGCGCTTGATGGATTTCATCGCGCAATATGGTTCATCGCCGGTGGATCGTGCCACGGTCAAGGCCGCCACGCCAGAGGGGGCCGAAGTCACGGTGTCCTTGGATGACGGGGTGACGGTGGCCTATGTGTTCAAGACAATGCACGAACAGCACGTCGGGACCCTGTCGTATTTCCGCGTCTATAGCGGGGATGTGACCACCGGCACCGAGTTATACAATGCCAGCCGCGGTGAGGCCGAACGCATCGGCCAGTTGTATCGGGTCAATGGTTCACATCGCGAGCCGGTGGGAGCCTTGCACGCCGGTGACATCGGGGCCGTGGTGAAGCTGCGTTCCACCCTCACCGGCCACACCTTGTGTGCGCCCTCACGGCGGGTGGTGTTGCCGACGGTGGCCTTTCCTACTTCTAACACGCGAGGTGCCTTGGTGGCCAAGTCGCGGGCGGACTTGAACAAGCTCGGGGAGGGCTTGTCGGTGTTGCGTGAGGAGGATCCGACATTTGAATTCCACTTTGCCCCGTCGTTAGGTCAGACGATTGTTTCCGGCCAGGGCGAGTTGCAGTTGCAAATTGTGGCGGAAGAACTCAAACGCCGCTTCAATGTGGAAGTGGAACTGGTGGAACCGCGGGTGTCATATCGCGAAACCATCAAGCGCCAGGGCGATTCAAAATACCGCCACAAGAAACAAACCGGGGGGGCCGGGCAGTTCGCCGAGGTGTGGCTGCGTGTGGAAAGTCTGCCGATGGAAAGCGGTATGGTGTTCACCAATTCGCTGGTGGGCAGCAATGTGGACCGCGTGTTCGTCGCCTCGGTGGAGAAAGGCGTGCAGAGCGCCTGCGCTCACGGTCCATACGCCGGATTCCCGGTCACCGATGTGAAAGTGGATTTCTACGATGGCAAGCAGCACCCGGTGGATTCCAAGGACATCGCGTTCCAAATCGCCGGCAAGGCGGCCTTCAATGAGGCGTTCCTGCAGGCGAC
>JBAXOF010000251.1:0-5858 GCA_037133375.1 Verrucomicrobiota bacterium
TGCCTAACAAGGTTGAGGTAGGCGTTTTTATGGATCCCGGTTTGGTTGCCGCCCAGATCGATCGGCACGCGATCCGGAGTTTGGTGATTGAGCGCGGTGAGGACGCGTTCCCTGGGGGTCATGGTTTCCAACTTGGACATGGGCGGTTTGGGCGGTTCGTGGAGAATCAGCTTCCTGCTCACTCTACCCATCCGCTATTGCATGCCAAGCAGATTAATGGAAATTTCACGGAACCGCCCCTCAGCCTATCAGACGGTTGTGCAGATTGATGGTGAAGCCGCAGGCCCCACGAGAGTCCGCATCTATACCATGAAGGCATCGTGCGCAGGTGGATGTATTCGAGGACACCCTCGTGAACCACTAAGCCCATGCTGGAACGGATCTGACCAAGTCCCGTGTGATTGCGGAGCGACGGTGAAAAAAATCGACAGCAACTGGCGGAACTCGAAATCTACGCCCAGCAAGATTAGATCACGCGCCCATGCAAAGTAGGGCCGTCCTGATAGCCGGATGGCAGAGCTTCTCTATCAGCGCTTGATGGAGAGGAGCAGATTGCCCTCCGACGCACTGACATGGTAGCCGGTGCCGAAGTCAATCTGGCTGTTATGACGGCTGGCGTAAGCCTGCCTCAAGTCGGCCTGCTGGTATTTGGAGAAAAGTTCGATGGGCCGATCGTAAGTTCCGAACAACCGCAATGACCAGCCATGGGGGAAATGGCGGAAGGGAATGCCGGAATCGTCCTGGAGGATGAGCCGCGATTGGGAGAGGAAGAATTCGCGCGCTTGCGAAAAGTGGTTGTCGTGCATCAGGTAGGAGGCCGCCTTGAAATACGTGACGTCGCCGCCAAGACCGGCCAGCCATTGGCGATACCCGCCGCCGAACCCGGAGTTGGACAAGTCCCCCTCCACATAGCAAACGTGGTGCGCCACACCTGCGGCATCGCAATAACGCATTTCGACGCCGGGCTTGCCACCGGCGGAAAGACGGTTGACGGATTCGACCCGGCCCCCGGTCAGTGCCACGGTGCTGAGCAGAATGGGAATCACCCCCCGCAGGCTGCTCCGCTGCAGATCCGAGCGCATGTCTTTGGTGATGAAATACCCGGTCGTCAATTGGGCGTGGGTGACCTGCCGGAATGTGGCGAGCACGGTGGGCAGTTCGTCCGGCGGCAGCGTTGCCAACGCGGGGACATCCCCCACCGGTTCCAATCCCATCAGCACGAAGCTCCGCGCCTGTGGAAACAGGGTGCTCACGTGGAGCAGGTCCGGCCCACCGAAGGGATAGAGCACGGTCCCATCTGCGCCGGTGAGTGTTGCAAGCTCGCTCTCGGACCAAGATTGCATGCGCTCCAGGCGTGACGCGGCGCTCCCCCAAAGCGCGCTCATTTCGCGGCAATGCACCTGATAATCCACCGTTTGCTGGAACCCTGACAAGACGGCACCCCTGCGCACCGGCATTCCCGCTAGAAACAGCCCGATGTCGTCCGGTCCAGCCTCGCCGGATACCAGCTGGAACGGCGTCGGCGACTCATTGAGGTATGGAGCTGGCGCGGTGGCTGGCCGGGATGGAGCGCAGGCGGCGAGGCAGGCGCCGATCGACAACATAAGGAAGTGGGATCTCATAGGACGGAGAAAACATTGGGGGGAGAATATACCACAATGTGCTTGTCACTGCACGGATGGTTTGGCAATTCTCCGTCGATGGAAACAATCCGGTCACTGCTGTTAGCCTGTGCCTTCGTTCCGACAATCCGCTAACTTTCGCAAGCAGTGTGCGCATTGCAGTGGCGAGCGTCTTCAAGAAGTCCGCACGGCGAAAGAAGCCAGCATGCGGCGCGTATAATTTCCAATCGTGAAGCCACATTCACGGGGGGGTCGAGACCACCCATCACCTAACAAACACAGACAAATGAATAACAAGCCGCCATCGCACCCTGATTCCGCCTCCCTCCACAAGCCGTGGCCCGCCGTGGTTTTGGCCGCATTGTGCGCTTTGGCATTGCCGTGCCGGGGCGGCCAAACCACCGTCGAGGTGGTCGAGCGGCCCGCCGCCAGCGCCGGCTATGCGCACTACGTGGCGAACCGTGCACCGCTCCAGCCCAGTCCGGTGGTGAGGCTGCCCTTTGGCGCGGTGCGGCCGGCCGGTTGGTTGAAGAAGCAGCTTGAGCTGCAGGCCGACGGGTTCCATGGTCATCTAACCGAGATCAGCAGTTTCCTCAAAAAGGAGCACAACCCATGGCTCGATCCGCGCGCCGGCGGCGACCGCGGCTGGGAGGAAGTCCCCTATTGGCTCAAGGGCTACATCGGTTGCGCCTATCTGTTGGAAAACGAGCGGATGATCCAGGAGGCGCAGATCTGGATCAAGGGTGCGTTGGACAGCCGGCAAGCCGACGGCTGGTTTGGTCCCGACAAAGGCCGCACCGGAGTGGCTACCGACCTGAAAGGCCGCGACGACCTCTGGCCTAACATGATTATGCTTTTCTGTCTGCACACCTACTATGACCGGACCCACGACCCGCGCGTGATCGAACTGATGACGGGCTATTTCAAATACCTCAGCACGGTGCCGGATACCAAGTTTCTCCTGGGCTATTGGCCGGGCATGCGGGGCGGCGACCAGCTCTATGCCATCGAGTGGCTCTACAACATCACCGGCGAGAAGTGGCTTTTGGAGGTGGCGGAAAGGACCCATCGCAAGACCGCACGCTGGGACACGGTGACCACCACGCCAGGCCGTCAACTGTGCAACTGGCACAACGTCAACATTACCCAGGCCTTCCGCGAGCCGACCACCTACGGACTTCTCAGCGGCAAGCCGGAACACCTCACCGGCAGCGACCGCGTGTGGCGCACCGTGCGCGAGCTTTATGGCCAGGTGCCCGGCGGAATGTTTGGTGCCGATGAAAATGCCCGGCCCGGGTGCAATGGTCCGCGGCAGGCGATTGAGACATGCGGCACCACGGAGGAGATGCTCTCCGACGAATTGCTGATTGCAGCCACCGGGGATCCGGTTTGGGCCGAACGCTGCGAAAATGCCGCCTTCAACACCTATCCGGCACAGTTCACCGCCGACTACAAGGCACTGCGTTATCTAACCGCACCGAACCAGCCGCAAAGCGATCACACCAACAAGTCGCCGGCGGTTCAGAACGAAAATGACATGTTTCACATGAACCCGCACAGCCACCGCTGCTGCCAGCACAACAGCGGCCATGGCTGGCCCTACTTCACCCAACACCTGTGGTTTGCCGCACCCGGCAACGGGCTGGCTGCCTATGTCTATGCGCCCTGCGAGGTGAAGGCCAAGGTGGCCGATGGCGTTGACGCCACGATTGTCGAGAGCACGCGCTATCCATTCGAAGAACAGGTCACGTTCAAGGTGACGCTGGGCAAGCCGGCGAGCTTTCCGCTTTACCTGCGCCTTCCGGCGTGGTGCGACAAGGCGACCCTCACGCTCAATGGCGAAAAACTCGCGACTCCACTCACGGCCGGCAAGCTCGCCAAAATCAGTCGCACCTGGCAGTCGGGTGACACGGTCATGCTCGGACTGCCGATGGATGTTAGAACCAAGCTCTGGACCAACAACCGCGGCACGGTGTCGCTTGAACGCGGCCCCTTGACCTACTCGGTTCAGATCAAGGAAGACTATCGGCGGCAAGGTGGCACCGACGCCTGGCCGGCATGGGATATCTTCCCCGCTTCGCCATGGAATTACGGACTCACCCTCAAGGGCGGCTTCCAAGTGATCAAGGCCGAGTGGCCAGCCGATGACCAACCCTTCCGCAATGAGGCCGCGCCGGTGCGCCTCACCGCCAAGGCCAAGAAAATCCCTAACTGGACGCTCGAACGCAACGGTGCGGTCAGGGAAGTCATCCAACAACCGGTGCTCTCAGATGAAGCGGAAGAATCCATCACCCTCATTCCCATGGGTGCGGCGCGGCTGCGCATCAGCGCGCTGCCCGTCATCGGCGACGTGCCGGACGCCAAGCCGTGGCCTGCAACGCCCAAGTAAGCCCACTCCCGATCTAACGGAACTTCACGCCGAGATTCCGGCTCAAGGCCTCGAGCACGCGCTGGTGGGCGGCATCGACTTCATCGGACCTGAGGGTGCGCTCGGCGGCGCGATAGTGGAAACGATAGGCCACGGATTTCCGGTCCACTGGCAGTTTGGTGCCGGTGGGATCGGTGAAGACATCGAAGCATTCCGCAGCCACCAGCAAGGGCTCGGCCTGCTTGCTGATGACGTTTTCAATCTGCGCGTTGGCGGTGGCCAGCGGCAGCTCCATGGCCGCATCACGCGAGGAACCGGGGAACAGCGGCAAGTCCGCAACGTGGCTGATGCCACCCAGCAGCTTGCGCAGTTTTGCCAGATCCAGCTCGGCCACATACACGGGAGCGATGAAGTCGAGTTCACGTTCGCGGGCGGGAGCGAGCCGGGCGAAAACCCCGACCACCTGGGCGTCCACCTTGATGTCGCAGGCGAGCACAAAGCCCGCGCGTTCCTTGGGCACAAAGAGAATTTCACGACCGCCGAGCAGCGCGGCGAGCAGGCCATTGAGGTCATGGAGGTCGGTGTTACGCTCGGTCTGGGCCCAGCCTAACGGTTGGGTTGGGCCGGACAGCAGGATGGCCAGCGAGTCGCTTTCCTGGTCCTTCGCCTTGCCGCCGCCGGCGTTGCGGAACACCCGGCCCATTTCAAAGAACCGCAGCGACTTCATCTGCTGGCTGACATTTCTAACCGCCGAGGCAACCAACCCCGGCACCAGGCTCGGTCGCATCACCGCATGGTCCTCGCTGAGCGGGAGTTTCACCCGAATGACGTCGCCATCCATCAGCGGACGCGACAGCAAGGCATCGCCCACTTGATGCCCGGCGATGAGCTTGATCGTCTGGCACTCGTGAAGACCAAGCGCGGCCAAGCGCCGCCGCAACACCATGTCCGCATCATACGCGGCGTCGCTCACACTGCTTGGCACAAAGGTGCCCTGCAACCGCGATGGCACGTTGTCCAACCCATGGACACGGGCGATTTCCTCGACCAGATCGATGTGGCGTTGGAGGTCGGCACGGAACGACGGCACGTCCCAGGTGGCGTCGGGCAATTTGGTTAGGCCGAGGCGGGTGAGGATCGCCTCGGCATCTGCTAGGTGGATCGCGCCGCCCATGAGTTGATCGAGTTTGGCGGCGTCAAGGGTGACCGGGCGGGTCAGCACGGGTGCCTCACCAGCCACCAGGGTGGTGGCATCGGCGGAGCCACCCGCGATTTCCACAATGAGTTTCACGGCCAGTGCGGAAGCGGCCAGCACACCCGCCGGATCAACCCCGCGCTCGAAGCGGTAGGACGAATCTGAGGATAGCGCGGTGCGGCGCGACGTGCGGCGGATGCCCGAGGGCGTGAAATACGCCGATTCTAACAAAACATCCGTAGTGCCCCCGGTCACTCCGCTATCAACGCCACCCATCACGCCGCCGAGGGCGAGGACGCTGCCGGAGGCATCGGAAATGAGCAGATCGTCGGTGGTTAGAACATGTTGGGAATCGTCCAGCGCGTGAAACACCTCGCCCTGAGCGGCATGGCGGACGACAATGCCGCCGCTGAGCTTGGCCGCGTCGAAGGCATGCAGCGGCTGGCCGAGTTCGTGCAGCACATAGTTGGTGACATCGACGATGTTGTTGATCGGACGCAGGCCGATGGCTTCAAGGCGCTGCTTGAGCCATGCCGGGCTGTCCTTGACTGTGACACCGGAGATGCGCACCGCGGTGTAGAGCGGACAGGCCGCAGGCGCATCCATTTGGATGGAAGACGTGGGCGGGACGCCCAATACTGGCAGTTTAGCGCTTCTTGATCGGAAAACAGGC